>CAZOFZ010000046.1:0-13007 GCA_964579175.1 uncultured Nitrospirota bacterium
CCTGATGCGAAAAATCTCGGACAGTACCGCCAACCTCCTGATTTCCGGAGAGAGCGGAACGGGCAAGGAGATGGTGGCCCGGGCCATTCACTATAATAGCCATCGTAAAAATGGCCCGTTCGTGGCCATCAATTGCGCCGCCATCCCGGAGACCCTCCTGGAGAGTGAGTTGTTCGGACATGTGCGCGGGGCCTTCACGGATGCCCGGTTCGACAAAAAGGGGCTGTTCGAAGAGGCCCATGAAGGCACGCTTTTTCTGGATGAAATCGGTGAGGTGCCCTTAAGCCTTCAACCCAAGTTGCTGCGCAGCATTCAGGAAAAGCTGGTGCGTCGCGTGGGAGCGACGAAAAATATCCCCGTTGACATCCGGATCATCTCGGCCACCAATCAGAATCTGATGGCCGAGGTGCGCGGCAAGCGCTTTCGGGACGACCTGTATTACCGGCTCAATATCCTGGAGATTCATATGCCACTGCTCCGGCAGCGCACGGAAGACATCCCGCTGTTGGCGGAACATTTTCTTAAGAAATACGCGCACCGTCAGGGAAAGGCCAGGCAGATCGTGGGATTCACCCGAATGGCGCTGGACACGCTGACCCAGTATCCGTGGCCCGGCAACGTCCGGGAACTGGAGCATGTCATCGAGCGTGCCGTGGTGTTGGCGCAAACGGAGGTCATCGGCTCGGAAGACCTCCCCCCAACGCTGACGGGCGCCGAGGAACCGCCCAACCTGGAGTCCCTCTTCTCGAAGATACTCCCGCTGGAAGAGATGGAGCGGGCCTATATCCGGCACGTTGTGCAGTGGGCGGGCGGGAATAAGTTCAAGGCAGCGCAGGTGTTGGACATTGACCGCAAGACCCTCTATCGAAAACTGTCCGAATCCGATCCGGCTTTGTAATCCACCCACCCTCCCTCATAAATCTGCCCCTTTTTGCTACAGTACTGTGGAAATTTGCCTCTGTTTTGATGTGGGGGTGTTCCACGCGACCCCTTCTTTACCTCATAATATACTTATAAAATTGAATATTTTATTTTTCTCCATAACGGCACTCTTTTTGCTTTTATTATAAGTAGGGGGCTGTTTACATATCTCGCGGAGGTGTGTTGATGGAAGCGGTAAGGTGTGATCGGTGTGACGGGGAGATGTGGTTTACCGCCTTTTCGGATATGTCCGAGGAGGGGGATCTGTGGGCCTATGACGGGTGGCATTGCATCTACTGTGGCGAAATTGTGGACACCGTCATTCTCTCTCACAGAGACGGCCAGGGTCTGGGGCATCCCGAAGGGCGGTCCGTAGGGAGGTCTCTGGAGCGTCGCTCCCGTGCGGTTGCTTTGGCCTGAGCGTTGCCCCGCCAACTTGGCTCCAGCTTGGCCCCGGTTTTGCCCCAGTTTGGCGATTGAGCGCTTTTGGGGCTTCCGTCCGTTTTGCGGGCCTGAAAAAGAGGGGAGGAGACAATGAAGCATGCGATATGTGGTGTGGTGGTGTTGATTGCGATGTCCATGGGCCCTGCGGGCCCTGCTGCGTTTGGGTCGGCCCCCTTGTTGTCGCCGGAGGCGGGCGCAGACCCCACGGCAGTCCTGTTGGTCGAACAGGGGATCAAGCTCTACGAAATGGAGGACTGGCAGAATGCCCGATCCAGTTTTGAGATGGCAGCCGGGCTGGACCCCGGACTTGCTGCGGCCTTCTTCAATGCGGGCCTCGCGGCCTTGGAAGCGGGGGACCCGGCCACGGCGACCTCTCATCTGACGACGTTTCTTGCGCGCCATCCCACCCATTCGGCCCGTTCGATCGGCTCCGCGCTTCTTTCGGATATCCGGAATCTGCCGGATATCCGAAATCGGGCCGGGGATATTGCTCCCGGAAGCGTGGAGCGTGGATGGGGCGGATTTGCGGAGTTTGGTCTCTTCGGCCTGCTGGGTGGGCTGTTTACGCTCATCTTTGCAGCCTACGATATGGGGGTTGCCCACCCGTTCCGAGCAGAGGGAGGGCAGCGTGCGATGGAGAGTTCCGGTGCCGAAATCTTCCCGTTCTGCCGCCTGCGGTCTGTGCCGGCCCACTCTGAAGACGCGCAGTGGATTGAAGCGGCGTAGCCATGGAGGTATTTCCCCTCTCCCCTTGAGAGGGGAAATACCTTGGTCCTTGCACCGGTCCCGCGTCGGTGTGGGGCCCTACATCTCCCTGCGCCACTCCAGCGATTTGGCGAGGGTCACCTCGTCCACGTACTCCAGGTCCAGCCCGACCGGAACCCCGCAGGCGATGCGGGTGACCCGGATTTCGAGTGGCCGGATTTGGCGGGTGAGGCAGAGCGCCGTGGCCTCTCCTTCCATCGTCGGTGGCATCGCCAGGATGACCTCCGCGATCCCCCCCTTCGAGAGCCGGTCCATCAGTTTCTGAGAGGAGAGGTCGGCGTGCCCGTTTTGAGAGAGGGGGGAGAGGGAGCCCAGCAACACGTGGTAGAGACCCTGATATTCTCCGCTCCGCTCGATGGCGTACAGCGTGCTTGGGTCTTCGATGACCAGGACTTTGCGCGTGTCTCGTGTGGGATTCCTGCAAATCGCGCATAATGTGGCGTCGGCCATGTTGTTGCAGAGGCTGCAAAATGCGATCCGCTCTTTCGCGTCAATAATCGCCTGGCCAATCTTCCGTGCCTCATCCGGCTCCATCTTTAACAGATGGAACGCCAGTCGCTGCGCCGATTTCCGCCCGATTCCGGGCAGCCGCATCAGTTGCGCAATCAAATGTGTGAAGGGATCGTGGGGGGCCATGGCCATGGATGGATCGCCTAAAACATCCCCGGCAGGGAAATCCCGCCCGTGACTGTTTTTAATGCCTGTGACATCATCTCCTGGCTTTTTCTGACCCCCTCATTGACGGCGGCCATGACCAGGTCCTGAAGCATCTCCACATCGCCCGTCCGGACGACCTCCGGGTCTATCCTGATGGAGAGGAGCGCCTGCTTTCCGTTCACGATCACATGGACCATGCCCCCCCCCGAAGAGGCCTCCACGGTTTGCGAGGCGGCCTCTTCCTGTATTTTCGCGACGCGACCTTGCAGGGCCTGCGCCTGCTGCATCAGACCGCCCAGCATCTTTTTGTCCATATTCTCTCTCCTTATTCTCTCTCCTTATGAAACGACCATGACGGCCCCGCCGAATACCGAGAGGGCTTCCTGAACGAGCGGATGAGGCAAAACGGGAACCCTGGGTGCCGCGACCAGCTCCAGGCTGACCCCGTCTTGAAAATAGGTGGCAACGGCCTCGGCCAGCCACCGTTTATTGTCCCCGTTTTGAAGCAGTGCAATGACGAATGCAGCATCCTGGGAAAATCCCAGGGTCATCTTTTGGGAGTCTACGGAGAGCAGCGTGCCCGTTTCGAGGTACGAGGCGATACTGGGCCGCGTCGTTCGGACTTGCGCCACCCAGTCGCTGAATGTTTCGTGTGACGGAACGGCGTCGGCCTTGCGGGGAGGACGGGGGCGGATCGGCGGGGTCGGAGAGACGGGCGGAATCGGAGGAATATAAGCCGATGGGGTGGCGCTATCGAGCGCGGCGCAAGCGTCGGCCTTTGCGGAGGGGGAAGGTGCTGGCAGTGTAGAGGTCGCCCTGGGCGCGTGGCCCCCTTCCAGCGCTTCCAATCGTTCGATTATCGTCTCGATGGGTTGGAGCTCGGACAGCAGGATTGCCTTCATGAGGGCCACCTCGAAGAGGAGGTGGGCATCCTGCGCGTTACGAATTTCCTCCTGAAGGCGACTAAACAGGGCAAAGAGGCGCTGTAGTGCCTCGGGCGAAAAAAGGACGGACAGGGCCTGAATTTCCGATCTTTCTTCCGGGGGAAGGTCCAGGAATGCCTCGGCGCCCGGCACCTGCCGTGCCACGATCAGGTTGCGCAAATGCTCCATCCAATCCACAAGGAACTGGCGCAGGTCGTAGCCCCGTTCGGAAATCTCCCGGGCCAGCGACAGGGCGGCCACTGCGTCCCTGCCCTGAATGGCACGCGCCAGGGATGGGAATCGGGCCGCACCCATCCGGCCCAGCAGCGCAAACAGCCGCTCTTCCGTGACCCCTTCCCCTTCGCCACCGCAGACGACAGCCTGGTCCAACAGGGTCAGGGCATCCCGCATGCTTCCCCCTGCGGCCCGTGCAATCAGCATCAGGCCTGCCTCCGTGAAGGGGGTCTCTTTCTGCTGCATGACCCGGGCGAGCTGTGTCACGATCTCCAGCCGCGAAAGTCGGCGCAGGGCGAAATGCTGGCAGCGGGAGAGGACGGTCTCTGGCAGTTTGTGCGGATCGGTGGTGGCCAGAATGAAGATCAGGTGCGGCGGCGGCTCTTCCAGTGTCTTGAGCAGGGCGTTGAAGGCGGCGTTTGAAAGCATGTGTACTTCGTCAATAATATATATTTTATATCGGCCCCGCATGGGGAGATATTTAACCCGTTCCCGCAATTCGCGCACGTCATCCACGCCGGTGTTCGACGCGCCGTCAATCTCGATCACGTCCACGGCGCGCCCTTGTGTGATTTCCAGGCAGACATCGCATCGATTGCAGGGAGGGGATGGAAGCCGATTCGCGCAGTTCAGGCCTTTTGCCAGGATACGGGCCAGGGTGGTTTTTCCGACGCCCCGAATCCCGGAGAAGAGATAGGCTTGGGCAACCTTATCCTGCCGGATGGCATTCTGAAGGGTTTGGGTCACATACGGCTGGCCGACCACTTCTTCGAATGTCTGCGGCCGCCAGGCCCTGGCGGACACCGTATGTGTTGTCATGCCGGTCCTGTGAACGGCGGTGCGCGCAGATTCAATCCACCGCGCGAATGTTTTCGCGCGTCCACCGACGTGGTTCTGTGTGGTTTGAGGGGGAGGCATCCACGGGCTAATGCCCGCAGACGCCCGCAGAGGGGGCGACGCGAGCCCCCCTCATTCGCCGCTCCGGTGGAGAGACCAGGCGATCCCGCAGCACCCAGAAGAGCCGTCGTACCGTTGCTTCCTTCCGGACCTGGCGGGGTTTGCCGGATCCTGTCGCACGGGGCCCGATCCCTCCACGGGAGCGGCCGACCCTCCCCCTCACACGGGAGCGGGAGAAGGTCGGCCTGATTATCGTGCAACTTCCTCATACTGTCAAGGCGTTTGTATTGGGTGTCATGACAGGACAAATCCTTGACATCACGCGCTCTCTTGTATAGGATCGTGGGTCTTGTGGTAAGGGTAAGAAGGCGCGTAGCTCAGGGGTAGAGCGCTTGCTTGACACGCAAGAGGTCGGCGGTTCGAGACCGCCCGTGCCTACCCCCTCCTGCGGACGGCGGTGCGCTTTGCCTGGCCACCCCGAGTCGGTGGGTTGTTCTAAATATAAAGTCCATATGGTCACGCTTCGGATAGAGGGGATGGAACATCGGGTTGGGGACGGCGTTCCCTTTTCCGATGTGGTCAAATCGCTGGGACAGTCGGAGAGCATCCTGGCCGTCTGTGTCAACGGAACGTTGAAAGACCTGTCGGCCCTCGCCGATTCGGATGCCGAGGTCTCCCTCGTCCGGTTCGATTCTCCGGACGGACGGGAGATTTACCGCCACAGTTCTGCGCATCTGATGGCGCAGGCCGTCAAAGAGCTGTTCCCCACGGCGCAAATGACGATCGGACCGGCCATCGAAGAGGGTTTCTACTACGATTTTGACTTCGAGCGTCCGTTCACGCCGGAAGACCTGGAAAAGATCGAGTCCAGAATGGGGGAGATTTCCCGCCGCGACCTTCACATCTCCCGCATGGAGTTGACCGCCGAGGCGGCGATCCGCCTGTTCGAGGAACGCGGTGAACCCTACAAGGTGGCGTTGATTCGGGAAATCGATACGCCCCCCATTTCGGCCTACCGACAGGGGGACTTCATTGACCTGTGTACGGGGCCCCATGTACCGTCCACCGGCGCCATTCATGCCATCAAGTTGACGCAAATTGCGGGGGCCTACTGGCGGGGCAGCGAAAAAAACAAGATGCTCCAGCGGATTTATGGCACCTCTTTCCCCACACAAGCGGCCCTGGATGCGCACCTGGAACGGTTAGAACAGATCAAGGCCCGCGACCACCGGAAGCTGGGTCGCGAGCTGGACCTCTTTTCCGTTTCCGATAAGGTCGGGCCGGGACTGATTCTGTGGCATCCGAAGGGGGCCATCATCCGAAAGACCATCGAGGACTTCTGGCGAGAGGCCCACCTTTCGGCGGGCTACGACCTGGTCTTCACGCCCCATCTGGCCCAGCTTTCGCTCTGGCAGGAGAGCGGGCATCTGTCTTTCTATAAAGACAATATGTTCAGCCCGATGGACGTGGAGGGGGTCCCCTACGAAATCAAACCGATGAACTGCCCGTTTCACATCATGATCTATAAATCCCGTTTGCGGAGCTATCGGGACCTGCCCTTTCGGTGGGCCGAATTGGGGACGGTCTATCGTTATGAGCGATCGGGGGTGCTGCATGGCCTGCTCCGGGTGCGGGGATTTACGCAGGACGATGCCCACCTGTTTTGCCGACCCGACCAGATCGAGGCAGAAATTTTAAAGGTACTCGATTTTTCCACATCCGTCTTCAGCGCGTTCGGATTCACGGAATATGACATCTACCTCTCCACCCGCCCCGAAAAATATGTGGGGAGTCCGGATCGGTGGGAGCGGGCGACAGCGGCCCTGGAAGGGGCCCTGAAGCGGAAGGGCCTGGCCTATCGGGTGGACCCCGGTGAAGGGGTCTTCTACGGGCCCAAAATCGATATGAAGATCAAGGATTCCCTGGGCCGTGCCTGGCAGTGTGCTACGATTCAGGTGGATTTCAATCTGCCCGAACGTTTTGACATCGCCTATCGCAGCTCGGACGGGCAGGAAGATCGCCCGATCATGATCCATCGCGCCCTGATGGGATCGCTGGAGCGCTTCTTTGGAATGTTGATCGAACATTATGCGGGGGCCTTCCCTGTCTGGCTCTCGCCCGTTCAGGCCACGGTGATCCCCATCACGCAGCGCCACCATGAATATGCAGCGCAGGTCCATCGCGCCCTGTGCGAGGCCGGTGTGCGAAGCCAGTTGGACGACCGCGAAGACCGGATGAACCTGAAAATCCGGGAGGCACAGCAGGCCAAGGTGCCCTATATGCTCGTCATGGGAGACCGGGAGGCGGCCGATCGGTCCGTCTCCGTGCGCACCCGAAAGGGGACATCCACGGCGATGCCGCTTTCGGCATTCATTACAACCATCCGGGAAACGATTGCGAACCGCACACTTGCGGAAGTGCCGGTTGCTGCCTAGTTTACGCATTAACGGAGGTTCCTTATCGTCGTCAAATTACGCGTCAATCATTTAATTCGGGCGAAGGAAGTCCGCGTCATTGGCCCGGATGGCGAGCAGATCGGCATCATGCCCTCCTATGATGCCATCAAGAGGGCACTCGATATTGGTCTGGACCTGGTCGAGGTCGCGCCGAATTCGGCACCGCCGGTTTGCCGGATCATGGACTTCGGGAAATACAAGTATGAGCAGAGCAAGAAGGACCATGCCACCAAACTGCACCAGCGGGGCGCGCACCTCAAGGAGATAAAGCTACGTCTGAGTACCGGGATACATGACCTGGACGTGAAGATTCGCCATGCCAAGGAGTTCTTGGAGGAGGGTAACAAGGTCAAGGTGGCGGTTATGTTTCGCGGGCGGGAACGGGCCTATCAACAAAAGGGATGGCAGCATATGGCGCATATCCAGCAGCAGCTCCTGACCGTTGGGCAGCCTGAATATCCGCCCAAGATGGAGGGGAATTGTCTGGCGATGATCCTGGTGCCCAAGGCACTCAAGGATGCGAAAGGAGCTTCAAGTGAAGTTAAAAACGCATAGTGGCGCGTCGAAGCGCTTCAAAATAACGGGAACCGGGAAAATCCGCAGAGGGCGGGTGGGGAAGCGACACCTGCTCGTTCATAAATCGGCAAAACGGAAACGGAACATGGAGGGGAGCGCCCCGGTACACGCGGGTGAGGTTTCGATGGTGCGAAGGCTTCTGCCGAACGGAAAGTGATCGCGCTTAATGTGGGCTTCCAGCCTGCACAGTGCGTGTAAACACCCAAGAGAATTTAAGGAGAGAGGATGCCAAGAGCAAAAGGGGGACCCAAGACCCGACAACGGCGCCGTGATCGCCTGAAGATGGCAAAAGGCTACTACGGTGCCAAGAGCAAGCTATTTCGAACGGCGACGGAGGCGGTGGACAAGTCGCTTCTGTACGCCTACCGGGATCGGCGCAACAGAAAGCGCGAGTTCCGGAGGCTCTGGATTGCCCGGATCAACGCGGCCGTCCGGGAGCACGGCTGGACCTATAGCCGATTCATGGAAGCCCTGAAACAGTGCCATATCAGCCTGAACCGGAAGGTTCTGGCCGACATTGCCTCATCGGAAGGATTGGGCCAACTGATTGCCAGCGTGCGGGGTCAGGTGAGCGCGCAAGCCACCTAATGCCGGTTGTGGAAGATCGTATCCCAAGGCAAATGGGCACCTCTAAAACCGTCACGAGCGGCCCAAATACAAGGTGCACGGATCAACACGGGAGGGAGCGAATGAACAGGGTCGTCAGTGGACTGGGCGTCTTTTTGTTTTGGGTGGGTCTTGCCGTAACGACGGCCTCTGCGGAAGAAAGAATGGGGGCGTGGAGTGTGGGGCTGCGGGGTGGTGCAAGTTTCCTAAGCCAAGATGTGGACCAGGGCAAGGATGCCCTGGGGGGGGAGACAGACGAGGATATCGAAGGATTGACCGGCCCGGCGGTAAGCCTCACCGTAACGCATCTTGTTACGAATGCCTCCTTTCTGGGCACCGTCAACAAGGTCGCCAACTTTCTGTTTCTGGCCTCCGACGAAGAACCGAGCGCCTTGGCAACGGGGGTGGATGTGGCTTGGACTTCCCATAAGATCAAGTCGGAGGATGGGGCATTCAATTTCGGTGTGGCCGACACGATTTTGGTGCTCCCCCACGTCGAGATCCGCTCCGGCCGGTTTGATGCCGTGACCCCCTACCTGTTATTGGGCGTCGGTCTCAACTTCAGCTCCTTCAAGGAAAGCCCGGAGTTTGCCTCCCTCTGTGCCCCGACCCCCTGTAACATAGAACGGGTCTATACCGTGGCCTTCAAGGTGGCGGGAGGGAGCGACTATTTCCTGACGCCGCGCCTCTCCCTGAACACGGAGCTGGGCTGGACCTATAACGACCGCGACGTTGATCCAAAGATCTCCAGCACACCGACTTTGAATGGTCTGCGGACCAGCGGATTTACCCTCCTGACCGGTCTGCGCTACCACTTCTAAAGCGCGTGACTCCGGTTGCGGCGACGCGCGCAGCCCCGTCCGCAGGACCGGTTACGATAGCCGTCCTGTGTGGCTTGTTTTTAGGGGAGCTCTTCGCCTACTACCCGATCACGCTCTCCTGCCTGCTGATCCTCCTGCTTTTGCTTTCGGGCCTCTTCCGGAAAGACCGGCTTCTCCCATTCTCCACATTCTGCTGGGCTGCGGCGGCTTTCGGGATAGCCCAACTGACCTCCGTCCCGCATTCCCCATCGGACCTCCGACACCAGATTGACCGGGGGCCAACCCGCATCATTGCCCAGGTGGATGGCCCGCCCAAACATGCCCCGGGGCGATTGATCCTGCCGATGCGCGGGATTTTGCGCCTTCAGGGCGCAACGTGGCAGCCCGCGGAAGGGCGATTCAAGCTGACCCTCTACGGCATTAAAACGGATTCGGACGCGCCATTCGAATATGGCGACCGGCTCGAAATGGAAGTCCGTCTCCGGAGGCCGCGACAATTCGAGACGCCGGGGGCCTTCCCCTCCGCCGATTACAATGAGCGCCTGGGGACGGCGGGCGTGGCCAGCCTCTCACGGCTGGACCAAATCAAGAAGGTCGGCGAAGGGGGTTCCGCTGCCCTTAAAAAGCTGTACCGATGGCGGGACACGATTCGGAAACGGATACTGGCCTCTCTCTCGGGAGAGCCTGCCGCACTCCTGATGGCGCTCATTATCGGAGAGTCCCGATATTTAACGGACACCCTCCGGGATTCGTTTGCGGCCTCCGGAACGACGCATGTCCTGTCCATCTCCGGGTCGCACCTGGCCCTCGTCGCCTTTCTGGTCTTCGGATCGGTCCGGTGGCTGATCCTGCGTCTGCCCGTCCCCTGGCTGCTGCGTCTCTCGCTCGTGAAACTCCCCTCCCAGTGGGCGGCGTTGGCCACGGCATGCGCCGTCAGCGGCTATGCCTTCCTCGCAGGCGCGGAGATTGCCACGCTCCGTTCGTTGACCATGATCCTGGTCTATCTCTTTGCCGTTTGGATTGTGCGGAACAGCGATGCCAAGGTCAGCCTGGCCGTCGCGGCACTGCTCATCCTGGCCTTCGATCCCCGGGCGATCTTCGACATCTCTTTTCAGCTCTCTTTTCTGTCGGTGCTTTCAATCCTGCTGACCCTCGAACGGTGGAACGCCGCATTTCCACCCCCGGAGACGATGCCGAAGACAAGTTGGGTCCGAAGGCGACTGGTCTTGCCCGCGCGGATCATGCTCCTCTCCACGCTGGGGGCAACGATCGGGACGGCCCCCCTGACCCTGTACTATTTCCACCAATTCAGTTGGGTGGGTCTCCTGGCCAATCCGCTCATCATCCCCCTGGCCGGAGGGCTGATCGTCCCGTTGGGGCTCCTCTCCGCCCTGGCCACCCCCTTTGTCGCGGAGGGGTTCCCGCTCGCGGGATTGCACCAGGCACTCGGCACGTTTTATTTCGGAGTCGTCTCGTGGTTTGCACGGATGCCGGAAGGTGACTTTCATGCGGCGTCGCCGCCGTTCGTGATGGTGATCCTGTTCTACGCCGTGCTCGCGTTCCCGATTGTCCACCGCGTGTCCAAGGGGGCGATGCTTCTGACGCTCCTGTTATTTTTCGGTCTCTTCCTGGGCTGGGGCAGCCTTCGTCTTCCACCACGGACGCTTCGGGTCACGTTTCTGGATGTGGGTCAGGGGGACGCAACACTGTTTGAGTTTTCGGATGGGAAGGCGATGCTGGTGGATGCGGGATCGGGCGGCGATTTCGACGTGGGGCGGGCGGCCGTGGCCCCCTACTTGTGGCAGCGGCGGATTCGCACGATTGACGTTCTGGTCGGCACCCATCCGCAGATGGATCACATGGGCGGGATGGACTTTATCGCCAAAAAGTTTGCGGTGCGCGAAGTCTGGACGAACGGGATGGCAAGCGATTCCGACTTCTACCGCGTCTTCCAGGAGACCCTGCGGCAACGCGGGTTGACCCCCAGGGCCGTTCATGCGGGGACCCCGCCCGTCCAAATCGGCGGCTGTCGGGTAGATTTCCTGAATCCTCCCGAGACCGGTCTTACGCCCGGGACGCGACGGCAGGTCAATAACCACGCCATCGTCTTTAGGATGGACTGTCCCGCATCGGCGGGCAATGTTTCGATCTTGATGACGGGTGACATCGAGAAAGCGGCTGAAAAGAGGCTATTGGAGAGTCACCTCCCGCTTCGGAGCACCCTCCTGAAGGTGCCCCATCACGGCAGTCGTGGCGCACTGGACGCGGCATTCCTGGCCGCCGTATCGCCGCGCATCGCAACGATCTCCGCAGGACAACGCAACCGCTATCGGCATCCGCATCCGGAGGTGCTGACCGCCTATCGAGCGGCCGGTGTAGACCTCTACCGAACCGACCGGGATGGCGCCCTGTTTCTGGATGCAGGCCGCATCCGATCGTATCGTGCGGAGAAGATCAACAAAATTACACGAGGAGGCAAGCCGATTTTTCTACAGGAGTGGGAAAACATGAAGGTTCTTGCGGATGGCGATCCGCGTTTTTGGAACGACCCGACATTTTTTTTGGAATGACAATTGTGTCCCGCGCGCCTTGACCCACAACGATCCGGCATGCTACAAGTGGAACACTTTTGAGCGGGACGTTCGGTTCCCTTAAAACCAACGGAGGCGTATCGCTAAAATCGCATCGAACATTGAATTGAGGAGGGTTGTATTATGGGCACGGAAATCGAAGTCGGACAGCAGGCCCCGGATTTTACACTGAAGGACCAGGATCAGAAAGAGGTGCGTCTCAGCGATTACAAAGGCCAGAAAAATGTGGTACTGGCCTTTTATCCGCTGGATTGGAGCCCCGTGTGCACCAACGAGAACAAATGCTTCACAAACGACCTCCCGAAATTTATGGACAATAATACGGAGGTCCTGGGGATCAGCATTGATTCCACCTGGTCTCACAAGGCATGGGCCGACGCATTGGGTCTGAAGCACCGTCTCCTCTCCGATATGAAGCGCGAAACGGTCAAGCAATATGGTCTGTATCTGGAAGAGGCCAACATCGGGAAACGGGCCACCGTCGTGGTGGACAAGGCCGGTGTTGTGCGGTACAAAAAAGTCCAGGAAATCCTCACGGCGCGGGATAACAACGAAATTATCAAGGCCGTGCAGGCCCTTGCCTGATGTCGCTTATCACCGCCAGAACCGCCCGTTCTGGCGGTGAATGACGCACGCCCCACCCCCGGACGTTACAGTGAATGTCACAGTGAATGACGCGGCAGCGGTCCATGACGTTACGGACCAGAACTATGACCTGTTTTTGACGGCGTCGGCCTCCGTCGTCGTTTTTGGGATTGCCTCTTGCGTCCCATGCGCGGAGTTCGATCCGATTCTTCAGCAGGCTGCCGAACGGTACCCGGCCATCCCATTCGGAAAGGCCAGGATGCACGTGCCCGGTGCCTGCCGCGAAATCAAAAAACGTCATACATTCGACACCTTCCCCACCACGCACTTCTATCGGCAGGGCCAACTCGTACACACGGAAGAAGGGAAACTTTCGCTGGACGACTTGGTTTCTCGGATTGACACCCATCTCATCGCGCCGATCCCGGCATGAATCATTCCCCTCCCTCCTCCCTTATTGATCTTTAAGTAATAATGGGTACGATTCATTCCCCTCCTTATCCAAGGAGGGGTGAGGGGTGGTTTGAGAGG
>CAZOFZ010000047.1:0-12932 GCA_964579175.1 uncultured Nitrospirota bacterium
GCACAACCGGCGTAACAAGTCTCCGCGGCTCCCAAGCCGCGGCCCCATTGAAGCACGGGAAAAACTCGCGGGCCAATAACGCAGACCGAGTCTCCGCGGCTCCCAAGCCGCGGCCCCATTGAAGCCCGATCCGTAGGCTTCATGTTTTGCCCATTTATGATGTCTCCGCGGCTCCCAAGCCGCGGCCCCATTGAAGCATGTCCAGCCCGTTGCGATCCGGCGTTCCGCAGTAGTCTCCGCGGTTCCCAAGCCGCGGCCCCATTGAAGCCAACATAGCAGGTGTCCAGAGATGCCTAACGGTCAGGCCGGGATGATCCCCTCCACCCGAAGATCGTCTCCTATTTTCCGAACGCGGACATCTTGGAGAACCACGGCATCCGAAAGGTCGGAAATAGCCCTCCCCGAAAAGAGCCCGAGGGCATCTTCTCCCCCAAACAGCTTGGGGGCCAAATAAAGAACCACCCGATCCACAACCCCCGATCGGAGCGCCAGACCATTGACCCGGCTTCCCCCCTCGATCAGCAACGACGCCACACCCCGCTGCCCCAGCCGCTCCAAAATGGCATCGAAGGGGATCGTTCCGTTTCGGGACGGAAACCGTTCGACGACGACGCCCCGCGCCTGCAGCAGGGCCATCTTCCGGCGCGGCGCGCGGGAGGTGACCGCCACAAAGGTATCGGCCTCGCCCAGCTCCGTCAGCAGATGCGCATCGGTTGGCGTCTTCAACGCGGGGTCTAAAATCACCCGCAGGGGATTGCGGGCGCCGGCCCGGCGGGCCGTCAGCCTGGGATTATCGGACAGGGCCGTCCCGACACCGATCAGCACGGCGTCCACTTCTGCCCTCAGCTTACGCGCATCCCGCCGTGCCGCCTCGGAGGTGATCCACTGCGACCGGCCCGACCGCGTGGCGATCCGTCCGTCCAGGGTCGCAGCGGCCTTCAGCGTGACGTAGGGCCGGCCGGTCGTGACGAATTTGACATACGGCGCATTGAGCCGCAGGGCGAAGGCCAGGCAAAGACCCTCTTCCACTTCCACGCCGGCTTCGCGCAGCGCCGCAAGCCCCTTTCCCGCGACCCGTGGATTCGGATCGCGCATGGCCGAAACGACCCGCCGCACCCCGCTTCGGAGAATCGCACCGGTGCAGGGGGGTGTCCGCTTATCGAGGTGGCAACAGGGCTCCAGCGTGGTGTAGAGCGTTGCACCCGCCGCGGAGGTCCCCGCTGCGTCCAGCGCGCAGACCTCGGCATGCGGGAGGCCCGGACCCGCGTGGAATCCGACCCCCACGACCCGTTCATCCCGCACGACAACGGCCCCGACCATCGGATTGGGGCCGGTTTTCCCCCGCCCCTTCGCAGCCAGCCGAAGCGCCTGCCGCATATATCGCTCATCCGCAGATGTCGTCATTCCTTGTTTCGTCCCAGGATAAAATAATCGAAGAGGCGGCTCGGCGTCGGACGAATCTGCGCCAGGGAATCGGCCATTTCGCGGGCCCCGAAAGGGCGCACCTCCCGCACCTCCTCCAGCGTGGGGAGAAACTTCATCGAAACCAGCAACCGGATGATCAGCGAAATAAAAAAAAGCGCCTGTGTGCCGAACGTCCAGGAGATCGAATAGCCCGCCAGGGTCATTTCATGCGGAAGCGTGCGGCCCAGGAATCCACCCAGCGATGCCCCCCCGAAGACACCGAGCGCGTTGGCGGCGCTGTAGATCGCCGTGCAGAGCGCCCGTTTCGGCGGCGAGACCGCGTCGAAAACGAAATTTCCCATGGAGAGTGCGAATCCGGCCCAGCAGACGCCCGCAAACGTCTGGATCGCCAGGATCAGGTAAAAATTTTCGGTAAGTAGCCACAAGAGGGGAATGAGCGTCACCGCCCCCCCCGACAGAACCAGCGCCATGCGGTTGCCAAAGCGATCGCAAAATCTTCCCCACAATGGCAGGGTCAAAAACTGCGCCAGCACGACGGCCGCCGCGGAACTCATGAATTGTAGATAGCTGAAACGGAGATCGCGCAGGAGATAGGGGGTGATGAACGGCCCGGACACCGAGACGGCGAAATGGGCCAGGGCCGTATAGAGGACAAATCGCCCGAAACGGGTCTGCCGCCCATTCCGGACAAATTGCCACAACGAAAAATCGGCTTCCGGCCGGGTCGCATAGGGTGGCTCGGTCATTTTAGCCAGATAGACGGCCGAGACCAGCCGGGCGATCGCAGCACAGAGAAAGATGGTGCAGAAGCCCAACACCGCGCGCCCCCACAGCGAAGTCTGGTGCAGGATGAGGCCCGCCGCGCATAAGGCAGCGAAGGTGGCAATACTCATCCACTGATTTCGTCGGCCGAAGAAGGCGCCGCGCGCATCGGCGGGGACCAGATCGCCGATCAAACTCATCCACGAAGGATGGGCAAAATGGCCCAGGACCGAATAGGCCACCACGCAGGATAACAACCAGGGGATCGGCGCCGCTTCGAACGGCCAGGGCACGGCCGCAATCATTGCAATCATGGGCCAGGCGAGGGCCTGACCGATCACCCCGATCAGAATGAGCGTCTTCCGATTCTTCAGGACGTTCAAGAGGCGGGCGGAGAACCATTGAGAGAGCGCCCCCAGCAATTGGGGCAATGACAGGAGCAGGCCGACCTGCGCATCGCTCCCCTTTAAAAAGACGGCGAACGCCCCCAGGTAGCTTTCGCCGATGCCCACCATGATGGCGTAGAAGACCCCGTCGCGGACGGAGAATTTCAGGTTTTGTGCAGTGGCCTGGCGGTTCACCGGGCGGGAAGCGTATCGCGGAGCCTGGCCAGACGCTGACAATTTTCGGACAACCTGGGCAGGGCATATTTCCGATCTATCGCGACGACCTGTTCCATACAGCGAATCGCCGACGCGATCTCCCCCGCCTGTTCGTAGAGCCCGGCCTGGTGATAAAGAGCGGCCGCCATCCCCATCTCGTCGTTCAGTTGCGCGTAGAGGGCATAGGCCGTCTCGCTGCAGGTACGCGCTTCGGACAACATCCCGCAGGCCTCCTTGGCCTTCGCCAGGCGGTGGGCGGCCGAAGCCCACGTTCGAGGGCGATTGAATTTTTGCGCAAGTGCCACCCCCTTCTCGGCATACGCAAGGGCCGCCTCGTTCTGGGCGCGCAAAAGCAGGGCCAAAGAGTAATTGCCATAAAGTTTGGACAGGACATCTTCTCTCCCCTCCCGTTCCAGGAGGAGTTCCGCCTGCTTGTAGAAATGGATGGCACGGTCCGCATCTCCCCGGTCCACGTAGAGGTTCCCCATGTTGGAAAAGGTGATCCCCAGGCCGGCGTAATTTCCCCGCGCCTTCAAAATGTCAATCGCCTGCCCATAGAAATGGAGCGCCGGATCGGTCTGCCCGAGGGCCCCGTAGGCGTTGCCGATGTTGCCGTAGAGATCGGCCAACTGGTCCGGATCGCCCCGCACCCCACCCAAGGCCTGCGTGTAATATGAAAGGGCCCCCTGAAGGTCTTCCCGATCGAAGGCGTCATTCCCCCGCTGGATCAGCTCTGTCACGTTCGGGACAATCTCCATGGCGGCTTGAATCTGCGTGTATCGTTCACGAGGAGACTAGCAACGCGGCGGCGCGGCTGTCAACGTCACATGCGCTTGCGGCGGCGGCGGCCCAAGGTGTAGACTCCCGTCCGGTTGGGCGGCAATGCGGGCAGCGATGAAGATTCTGGTTACGGGGGGCGCGGGTTTCATCGGCAGTAACTTTATCCGCGATTACCTCTCTCGCACATCTTCCGACGCCATCGTCAATCTGGACAAGCTGACCTACGCGGGCAACCGCGACAATCTCGCAGACCTGGAATCGGATCCGCGATACCGGTTCGTTCAGGGCGATATTGCCGATCCGGAGATCGTCAATGCCCTGGCGCGGGAAACCGAAGCCACAATCCATTTTGCGGCGGAAACCCACGTGGATCGCTCGATTGCCGACGCGGACGCCTTCATTAAAACCAATCTCGAGGGGACGTTCGTCCTGTTGGAAGCGGCGCGCCGGCATCGGCATCGTCGCTTCATCCACATCTCCACGGACGAGGTCTACGGCAGCCGGCTGACGGGCGCATTCGATGAGGCATCGCCCCTTTCCCCCAGCAGCCCCTATTCGGCCAGCAAGGCCGGGTCCGATCTCCTGGCCCTCTCCTACTACAAAACTTATGCCCTGCCGGTGATCATAAGCCGCTGTTCCAACAACTATGGGCCCTATCAGTTTCCCGAAAAGTTAATCCCGTTGACGATTACGAACGCCCTGGAAGACCGGCTGCTGCCGATTTATGGCGACGGACTCTATCGCCGCGACTGGCTCCATGTCCTGGACCATTGTGATGCCATCGGCCGCATTTTTCATGCGGGGAGGCCGGGGGAGATTTACAACATCGCCGGACGATCGGAGCGGACGAACCTGGATGTGGTGCGGGGGGTGTTGAAACTTCTGGACAAACCGGAGTCGCTGATGACCCGCGTCCCGGATCGCCCCGGGCACGATCGTCGCTATGCCGTGGATTCGCAGAAAATCGAAAAAGAGCTGGGGTGGAAACCGTCCCATTCGTTCCAGGAGGGCCTGTCACAAACCGTCCAGTGGTATCGTGACCATCCGGCATGGTGGCGGCGGGCGAAGACCGGAGAATACTTCCAGGCGTCGCGATGAATGTCCTGCTGACGGGCGCGGGGGGGATGTTGGCGCGGGCCTTTTTGAACAAACGGCCGCGGGAATGGACCCTCCACGCCATGGACCGAAACATGCTGGATATTCGCGATCCGGAGGCCGTCTCGGAAGCGGTCCGTCGGATAAAGCCCGTGCTGATCCTGAATTGCGCCGCCTTCACGCGGGTGGACGACTGCGAGGCGGAAGTGGCGGAAGCGGAGGCCGTCAATGGCGCGGGGCCGGGGCATCTGGCGGAGTCCGCAAAGGCGGTGGGGGCGGCACTGGTCCATTTCAGCACAGACTACATCTTCGACGGCACGCAGGAGAGCCCCTACGACGAGGCCGCCCCGGCATGTCCGGTGAGCGTTTACGGTGCCTCCAAGTGGAACGGGGAGTGCCGAGTGAGACAATCCCTTTCGGACCACCTGATCGTCCGCACCCAGTGGCTCTACGGAAAGGGGGGGCACCATTTTGTCGAGGCGATTCTGGATCGGGCGAACCGGCAGCCGGTGTTGTCGGTGGTCAACGATCAAATCGGATCTCCTACCTGGACGGAAGACCTCTCCGAGGCGACCTTGGCGCTCATTCAGGCCGGCGCGCGGGGCACCTATCACCTTGTGAATGCGGGGCATTGCAGTCGGTATGACTTTGCCTGTCGGATTGTTCGGGAAGCCGGCAGCGGGGCGGTTGTGACCCCCTGCGACACCGCCGCGTTTCCCCGGCCTGCCCGGCGTCCTGCCCACGGGGTCCTGGCGATGGCGAAGGCGGCGGCAATCTTGGGACGGGAATTGCCACCTTGGGAAGTGGCACTGCGGCGTTTTATGCGATCCGTATAGGAGGGGGGATGTTCAAGAAAGGGAAAATTGACGGGGTGGAAGTCCGCGCGCTGAAAAAATATGTGGACGAACGGGGATGGCTGTCGGAGTTATTCCGATCGGATGAGGTGTCGGCGGCCTTCATGCCGGTGATGGCCTATATCTCGGTCAGTCGCCCGGGCACCACGCGCGGTCCGCACGAACATGCGGATCAGGCCGACTATTTTTTCTTTATCGGCCCGTCCAATTTCAAGCTGACCCTCTGGGATCACCGTGCGCAGAGCCCCACCTTTCGGAACAAGATGCAGTGGGTGGTTGGGGAGGATGCGCCCACCTCCGTGATCGTTCCGGCGGGCGTGGTCCATGCCTATCGGAACGTCGGTGGCAAAGACGGTGTCGTCATCAACGGCCCCAATCGCCTTTTCATGGGGAAAGATCGCCGTGACCCGATTGACGAAATCCGCCATGAAGCGGATCGGCAATCCCCCTTCGTACGCGATCTTCAGCCATCCGATCCGTAATTTCCATCCGACATGGGCCGACATAGGGCCGATGTGGGGCGCGACGTGGGGCGCGACATTGCCTTTTGTCTCCGATTTGGGTATCTTACCCGCCGATGCCCGGGAATCGCTGCGGGGTGTCCCTTACCTTACGGAGTAACGATCTATCTTTACGGAGTAACGATTCATGGACGTGACGCGCGCCACTTTTTTTTCCATCGCGACGGAAGATCAACCGGGTCAGTTGGCGCGATTTGCGGCCAAAATGGCGGCGTGCGAGGTCAATCTGGCCGGCGTGTGGTGCTTTGGCGTGGGTCGTGGCAATGCAGAAATTATCGCCATTCCCAGGGAACCGCATGCATTTAAAAAAGTGGCGCGCGAGGCGGGTTGGCGCGTGCGCGAGGGGAGCTGTTTTCACCTGACGGGGGAAGATCGGGCAGGGGCCTTGTCCGAAACGCTGGAACGGATCGCCCAGGATGGAATCAATCTGCATGCCGTGGACGCGATGGGGTTCGAGCGCAACTATTCGGCCTACGTCTGGTGCGACGAACGGGACATTGACCGGGTTCGGAAACTCTTGAAGGGGTGGTAAACGGCATCGCAATGGATGGGCGCCTTTAAAAAACCTGTACTTCGGCAGGCCAGTGCGAACGGACATGCTTGCAAATCAACGGGTTATTCATGAACAGTCTGAAAAACCCCTCCCAACCTCCCCTTTGGTAAAGGGGAGGGGCACGGCTCCTGCGAGGGGTTTCCCCCTCCTTTATCTGGTTTCCCCCTCTTTACCAAAGAGGGGCGAGGGGAGTTATTCAATGGCACCGCAGTGGTCGCGCAGTCGGTTTGATGTGCCCGATGAAGATTGCAGTCATTGGCGGGGGAAGCTGGGGGACGGCCCTGGCCCGCCTCCTGGCCGAAAAAGGGAGTCCGGTTTCGCTTTGGGCCTATGAGTCGGAGGTGGTCGAGACGGTCCGTCGGCGGCATGAAAATGTCGTCTATCTGCCCGGCATCCCGCTCCCCGAGGGCCTCCATGCCGACACCGATCTGGAGGCCGTTCTATTCGGGGCAAAGTGGGTGTTGTTTGTCGTTCCCTCTCATGCGGCGCGAGAGGTCTTAAGCCGGATGCGTCCCCTGCTGCGCGATGACGTCCCGATCGTCAGCGCCACGAAGGGGATCGAACGGAAGAGCCTGATGTTTCCCTCCGACGTGATCCGCGAGGTGTTGGGCCGCGGGACGACCGATCGAATCGCCGTCCTGTCCGGCCCCGGTTTTGCCCGCGAGGTGGCCCTCTCCCACCCCACGGCCGTCACGCTGTCCGCATCCAACCCGCGTCTTGCCGCCCGTGCCCAAAAGGTCTTCTCCTCCCCCACGTTTCGGCTGTTCCTGAACCCGGATATGATCGGTGTCCAGGCCGGGGGCGCCCTGAAAAATGTCATGGCCCTGGCTGCGGGTATTTCGGATGGCCTGGGATTCGGCTACAATACGAAAGCGATCCTGATGGCGCGGGGGCTCTCCGAAATGGCGCGGCTGGGCGTGGCGATGGGGGCCGAACGGGGGACCTTTTCCGGCCTCTCCGGCATGGGAGACCTCTTTTTAACCTGCAGCGGCGCCCTTTCACGCAACCGCGAGGTCGGACAGAAATTGGGGGAGGGGACCTCTCTCGAAAAAATACGCGGGGGGATGAAGATGGTGGCGGAGGGGGTCTATACGACAGAGTCGGCCCATCTCCTCGGAAAACGCCACCGCGTTCAGACCCCGATCATTCGGGAGACCTATCGTGTCCTGTTCGAGGACAAGCCGCCACGACAGGCGCTGCTGGACCTGCTGAAACTGGCGCGTGGACGGGAGTCCTAGCGGACGGCGGTGCGCTTCGCTCACCCACCGACATGGTTCTACCCCTGCGAGGGGCGATGTGAGCCCCTCTGTATGGAGCCATTTTGCATCGGGATCGGATCCGGACACTTCTGGAGGCCGTGCGGACGGGCCAGGTGTCCGTTGACGCGGGATTGGAAGATTTAAGGCGCCTCCCTTACGAAACGCTCCCCTTCGCAACGATTGACCACCACAGGGATCTCCGGCAAGGTTTTCCGGAAGGGGTGCTGTGCGAAGGGAAGACCGACGCGCAGGTCCTGGCCATCCTGCAGGCGATGGCGCGGGGGGGAGAGGGTGGACGGGTCATTGCCACCCGTGTTGCGCCAACGCTGGCGCGGAAAATTCAAAAAAAATTCAAGGGCGCCGATTATAATCGGGTGGGGCGTGTCGTGGCGCTCCCGGGGGGGGGCGTCGCTTCACGGGCGGGCCGGATTGCCCTCCTGACGGCGGGTACCTCCGACCTACCGGTGGCCGAAGAGGCCCGCGCCACGGCGACGTTTTTGGGCTATACGGTCGGGGTGTTGTATGATGTCGGGGTGGCGGGCCTGCACCGCCTGCTGGGGCGGATGGACCAGATTTCCGGGGCGGATGTGGTCATCGTCGTGGCGGGGATGGATGGGGCGCTGCCCAGCGTCGTAGGGGGGATCACCGGACGTCCCGTGATCGCCGTTCCGACAGGCCGGGGTTATGGCGCGGCCTTTGGAGGGGTCTCCGCGCTGGCGACGATGCTCAATAGCTGTGCCGCGGGGCTGGCCGTCGTGAACATTGACAACGGGTTCGGCGCGGCTATTCTGGCCCACCGTATTCTGAATCGGGGGGAAAAATGAGGAATACCTCTGGAAACCTGCTGCGGCGCTTCTGTGGGGGTGCGCTGGGGAGTGCGCTGCTCATCTTGTTGATCTCCGGTTGGGCCTACGCCGAGTCCGGCAAAGTGCCCGTCAAACCTTCCATGCCCCGTCCGTCCAAACAGAAGTCGCAGGCCGCACCCATCCCCATCCCCGAACCCCCCAAGGAACCCGGTGAGGCGGTCCCTTCTCTGGGGAACGACCACGTGCAATCGCTCGAAACGCCCCATCCACCCTATAACAGCAAACCGCCCACCTCCGGCCCGCATCTGCCGCAGATTGCCCGCTGGGGAATTTATGGACAGCCGATCCCCAACGAGTTGCAGGTGCACAATCTGGAAGATGGCGGCGTTTTGATCCAGTACGATTGCAAGAACTGCGAGGCGCTCATCCAAAAGCTGGAACAGATCGCAAAAGACTATTACAAGCAGGCTGAAGAAGAAAAAAAGAAGAGCAAGTTCAGCCGATATGCACATATCGTGGTGGCCCCCTATCCGGGCATTGGCGCTCCGATTGCCCTGACGGCGTGGACACGGATCGACAAGTTTTCGGAGTTCGACGAGGCTCGGATCCGGCGATTCGTAGAGGCCTACGTCGGCATTGACCACCACCCCAAGACCAAATAAAGGGAGTACATCAGGGAGGGTGCGATGACACACGTGGCGATTTTGGGGGCCGGTGTGGCCGGCTGCACGCTGCTGGAAACGATCCATGACGATCCGGGAATCAGCGTCCTGGGGGTTGTGGACCCGGATATGACGGCGCCGGGAATCTGTCTGTCCAAAACGCTGGGGATTCCCGTCGCCACGGACGACGCCGCCTTTCTGAAGAAGTCCAGGAAGCGGCTGGATATCGTCGTGGACATGACCGGATCGTCCGAAATATCCGATCTCCTGCAAGACTGTCGCAACCATGGACTGGCCGTGATCAGCGGACGCTCCGCCGAATTGGTCCGCGCCCTGATCGGGGAGCGACGTAAAAACCAGGGGGAGTCGGACAAACTCCTGAAGGCCTACCAGTCGGTCTATAAACTGAGCGTCGAGCTCTCCTCCAGCGACTATATTCCCACACTCTACAAAACCGTGATTGACTACGCAGCCGATCTCACCGACATGCCCGCGGCCAGCCTGGCGATCCTGGAGGAACAGAATGGGGAGATGGTGATGGTGGCCTCCAAAGGTTTTTCGAAGGAATTCGCGCAAACATACCGATGGAAGATCAGGCAGGGGGGCCTCACCTCCCATATCCTCAACCAGAATGGTCCCTTTTTGATTGACGATTTTAAGAAATATCCCCACTTCGACAACCCCCTGTTCCTGGCCGAAAAGATTCGGGCAATGGCTGCGGTCCCTTTATCGGCGGATGGGAAACTGGTGGGGATTCTCTACGTCAACGATTTTAAGGCGCGCGTCTTTTCGAAGCTTTCGACCTCCGTCCTCACCCTGATCGCCACCATCACGGCGGCCCTCATTCAGAAGGCAAAGATCATGGAAGTGACCCAGCTCATCGCCATTACGGACGAGCTGACCGGCCTGTATAACCACCGCCACTTTGTCCAGCGTCTCTCTTCCGAAATTGCCCGGGCCAGCCGCTATCGTCACCCCCTGACGCTGGCCATGCTGGATATTGACCATTTCAAAAGCTATAACGATCGGTATGGGCATCTGGAGGGGAATCGGGTCCTGCAGTTGTTCGGAAAAATTATCAAGAACCACCTACGCGAGGCCGACATTCCGGCGCGTTACGGTGGGGAAGAGTTCGCGATCATCATGCCGGAAACCGCAAAACAAGAGGGGAAGACCCTTGCCGAACGGCTGCGCAAAACAGTTGAGGAGACCGACTTCAATCTGCCCGATGCCGCATCCGCCCGAAAGAGCAGCGTCAGTATCGGCATTGCCTCCTTTCCGGAAGACGCTTCCGTGGCGCACGATCTAATCGGGGCGACGGATCGGGCGCTCTACCGCGCCAAGGAAACGGGCCGCAACAGGGTCTGTCTGGCGTCCGAAAACCCGACCCCTCCCAAAAACCGATATATCTGCTGATCTCCCCCATCCCCCCTTTCGTTTGGAACCGGCGATATGATATAGAGTTCCATCCGAGCCGCGAGACTGAAGCGCCCCCCATCCCAACCTTCCCCCACAAGGGGGGAAGGAGTGTGGCCGGGTCGCCACTGTTATCCATTTGAAGTGAGAAAGAACCACATCGTTTCATAGCCACCATGAAAAGTTGGACGACCGAGCTGAAGGTGGGCAGCGCCATCCTGATGGCCCTGTTCATTCTGGGCTACATGACCTTCTCCGTGGGCGGCATCGCCTTCCTGAACGAAAAAGGTTATCCCCTCTACGTCGTCTTCGAGTCGGCCGCCGGTCTCGAAAAAAAGGCCCCCGTCCGCGTCTCCGGCGTTAAAGTGGGACAAGTGGAGGGGGTCGCACTCGTTTCTGCAGGGGCCCGCGTGGTCCTGCGGATCCGCCCGGATGTCCAACTCAAGGCGGGGGGACACGCCATCGTCCGCTCCAGCGGCTTTCTGGGGGATCGGTTTGTCGAAATCGTGCCGGGAAAAGGCCCCGCCCTGCTCACCGGCGGGGAGACGCTGACGGCGCACGAGCGGGCCCCCGATGTCGAAAACCTCATGAACCGTTTTTCCGACATCGCCAACGACATTCAGGTCGTCACCGCCGCGCTGCGTAACATCCTGGGCGACGGCAAGACCAAGGACGCCATTGACGCAATCCTGAATAGCACCCAAAGTCTGACGGAACAGCTGGACGCATGGGTCCGGGACAATCGCGAGCCGCTGACCCGATCCGTCGGCAATGTGGAGTCGTTCACCCGGACGCTGGACCGGCGTGGCAGGCTGCTGGTGGACGAGGGGCACCTGCTGGTTCAGCGCCTGGGCCGCATGACGGAACAGGTGGAACGCGGGGAGGGGACCCTGGGAAAACTCCTCCGGAGCGAAGAGGCCTACAATAAATTGAACGGCACCCTGGACGATCTGCGGCGCGCCATCAATAGCGTAGACACCCTCATGAAGCGGGTCGAATCGGGGGAGGGGACTGTCGGGAAATTGTTTACAGACGATGCGGTGTATAACAATTTCAATGTGGCCCTGGAGGGGTTGGGGAGTGCCGTCGGACAGATCAAGCGGTTTCAGACCTTCGTCGGGTTCGAAAGCGAATATCAACAGCGCACCGGAGACCAAAAGGGTTATTTCGACATCCGAATCCAGCCCCGAACGGATAAATATTACCTGGTCGGGCTGGTCAACGATCCACGCGGCCGGATTACGGAGACGACGACCGTGACGACCACCGACGGTGCTCCCGTCACCGTCACGGAACTTGAAACACGCCGGACGATGAAACTCTCGGCACAATTCGGAAGGCGTGTTGACAACTTGGGGCTTCGGATCGGCCTGTTCGAGAACAGCGCCGGTCTGGGCGCCGATTACACCTTCTTCGACGACCGCGTCAAGCTCAGCTTCGATGCCTGGGACTTCAACAGCGATGATCCCCAATCCAAACGGGCCCACCTGAAACTCTCTGCGGCCTACACCCTCCTCCGCCACATCCAACTCGAAGCCGGTTACGATCAAATCCTCAACCGTTCCATGGACACCCTCTTCTTCGGTCTGGGCATCCGATTCGAAGACGAAGACCTGAAGTATCTCCTGGGCGGGTTATCCGGACTTTCACTCTGATCCGTCTGATCCGATAGATCGGCCCCACAATTGGCGTATGTCTGATCGAAAGTCTCAAGAAACGGACCGCGGCGCCCGTCTCCATGAAATACAGGGCCTTCTCCTGATCATGGCGGGGCTGCTGTTGGCCTTAAGCCTCCTGACCTACCAGGTGGACGATCCCTCGTGGGTGACCGCTTCGCCCCGCAGCGACCCGCAGAACGCCGCAGGCAGGGTCGGCGCCACCCTTTCGGAAATACTCTTCCAACTTGTGGGCCTCGTCGCCTATCTTTCCCCCCCCCTGCTGCTGGTCGGGGGCATCCGGCGTCTTTTCCGGAAATCGGATCGGCATTGGACGCGACAGACCCTCTTCGGCCTCCTCCTCCTGCTGGTCGGCCTTTGTGCCCTGGCCGAACGGTCGGAAATCCCGACGCCCTACGTCATGGGGGGTGGGGTCGTGGGGCAGATCGTCCTGGGTCTGCTGCAAACCTATTTCGCGACGGCGGGAAGCATCCTCCTCATCGGCCTTACCCTGTCGCTGGGCGTTCTGCTTGCGACACCGG
>CAZOFZ010000048.1:0-2475 GCA_964579175.1 uncultured Nitrospirota bacterium
ATGCAGCGCGAAGCGTAACGCCGTCCGCAGGACTTCACCGTGTCGTCAAAAACGCAAGCGACGGCACCTCCCCCATCAACCAGGCCGCAATCATCCGCGCGTGCAACGTGAGCATCCGGCGGTAGCAGAGACGATACTCGAAGACGGGGTGGGTCACCTCGACGTCCATTCTCCGGCCATATGCCTTGAAGAAGGCGCGGCGCCCGGCATCGGTAAAGGCCGCGCCCGAAGCGGTGCGAATGAAATGGCCTTCCGTCAGCTCCCCGCGATTAAACGCCGAAATCGCAACCGAGTCGGCGATCAGCGGACGAAACGGCTCCATCAGATCGAGCGCGAGGGCCGGACGGCCCGGACGGGAGGTGTGGAACCCACCGATCGTCGGCTCGAGCCGGGCCGTTCGCAAGGCGGCCACACAGGCATGCGCCAGCATGGTATAGCCAAACGACAGGCAGGCGTTGATCGGGTCGGGCGGCGGGCGGCGCTTTCTTCCATTGCGGTCGAACTCCGCGGCAAACGGTTCCTTGAACAGGGCGGCAAATTGCCCAAAATAGAGGGCCGCCGCCTGGCCTTCGTGCCCGCGCACCGCGTCGAGAGAGGTCGCTTGCCCGGCCGATTCGGCCCGTGTGACCATCTCATCGGAAACATTCTTCGGCAATGCCGGATGATTACGCATCAAAAGGGTGCGCTGATTCATGATCTTCGCCGCCACCAACGCCTTGGCCAGTGCCAGACAGGTTTCCGGCCGATCGAGCCTCCGGACCTGCGCCTTCCGGATTTCGGCGCTGACCGAATCGAGCGGGTCCACCATCGCCACCAGCCGACCGGCGGCGGACAGGAATGCCACGGGGATTTTCCGGTCCGCCAGGACGTGCAGGGCCTGGGTGCTCACCTGAACCGATCCCAGAAGCGACAGGCTCTCGATCCCCGAAAGCGGAATTTCCTTGACCGTGATCCCGTCCCGGTCGGTGACCTTCAATCCCATCCCGGCCACACCGATCCGCGTACCTTCCTTCTGTGCCACCAGGTGGATCCCCTCTTCCCGGGGCGGCCAGATTTTGCGCGGCGTCAACTCTTCCGACGGCGATTCCGCGCGTTGGTGGGCGATTTCGTCCGGCAGGCAGATCGGCTGAAGCGAACAGCGCGGACAACGCGGATCATTGACGAGCGGGAGGGGGCGGGGCCCTTCCGCGCACGCCTTCGCCGCGTCCAGCGCGGCCAGCGCCTCCGCCTTCAGCGCGTCGTCCACCACAATTTTGAGGCGATGTTTCTCGGCGGCGTAATAGAGGATCGCTTCCGTGACGGTGTATCCGGCCTCCGCCAAAAGGATCGCCTGAAGGCCGACCTGCACCCGATCGGTGGGCCAGGGTTCGGGGCGTGAGAGGGGTGTCTCTTCGGCTTCCCCCGGATCGTCGGGCGGCGGGGCCATCACGACGTGGCGGGGTCGGCCCTTGCGATATTCCACCGGCACCGCCACCTGACCTGCGATCTCGGCAATATCCAGCGTGGCTGTGAGACCGAGCGACGCGCTGGTGAGCGCAAGACTTCGGACGACGCTGGGGCGATCGGGGTCTGCTTCCGGTTCCTCATCGTCGTCGTGGACGAGACTCGGCTTGTCCACCCGGCGATGGACGGCCGCCCCCTTTTCCGTATCGCTGCTGGGGATGAAGACCCCTTCCACCTGCATGTAGTAAAACAGGCGCGGGCAATACGCATATTCGGCGACGTTCCGGGCCGGCCAGAGCGCCTCATCCATGGGGGGCGGGGGGAACGATGGCGAGAGTGTCGTTTGTTTCAAGCCGCATGCACGCCTCGCCATGGATGAATGGCTTTTAATGACGAGCCTGCGGCGTCTTCGGCACGGCAGACGTCATACTGTTGTTGCAGGTTGAGCCAGGACTGCACGTCGGTTCCAAAGAAACGTGCCAGCCGCAACGCCGTATCCGCGCTGATGCCACGCTTTTCCCGCACAATTTCGTTGATGCGTGCCGGTGTCACGTCCAACGCCCTAGCCAGTGCATTGGAAGAGAGGCCCATCGGCTTCATGAACTCCTCCCGCAGCACTTCACCCGGATGAATGGCCGGTAGCTTCTTGTCCATAGTTCCGCGCTCCAGTTTTAATGATAGTCCACAATTTCAACGCCTTCCGCATGTCCCCCTACCCAGCGAAAACACAGCCGAAATTGCTCGTTGATCCGGACACTATACTGTCCCAGGCGATCCCCCTTGAGGGCCTCCAGCCGGTTACCTGGCGGCACCCGCAAGAACCCCAACGATCCGGCCGCATGCAACAAGTTGAGTTTGCGCCGCGCTACGGCTTCGATGTTGACGAACCGCTTCACGCGTTGCCGGTTGAAGAGTGCTTCGGTATCGGAACAGCAAAACGACCGGATCATGCGCCAGAATATATCGCCACACGATATACGTCAATAAATTTTCCAGACCGGGCTGTTTTCAGGGAACGTTAGCGTCAGGGAG
>CAZOFZ010000048.1:2575-12573 GCA_964579175.1 uncultured Nitrospirota bacterium
ACGTCAATAAATTTTCCAGACCGGGCTGTTTTCAGGGAACGTTAGCGTCAGGGAGAAACAGACCCATCCCGAAATGGCTGGACCAGCCCAGCGCGATGGGACCCCGCACAGGACGGGAAAAGGTGATCCGGAACGCACCGGTCAAACGACGGCCGCCGTCGTCTCCGCGCTTTTGGCGGAAGCGTTTGAACTGGATCGGACGCCACCGTTCGGCAACATGAAAGGTATGATTGTTGTCCCATAACGGCTCGATGACCACGGCGGGCGCCCCGTCGGCCTCGACATCGGGTCTCACGGCGGAAAGCTGTGTGCGGAGATCGTCCATGAGAAAAGCGGCGCGGGCGTCGGGTGAGGCCAGGTCAATGCGGTTTGGCCCGCGGGTTTTGGCGTGGCGGGTGGCGATGTAGGGGGTTGCGGAAACCCACACTGCCGACATTTGCAGTGGGCCGGGACGATATTCCTCCAACGTTCCCATGCCCAGGAGAAGAAGACGGAGCGGATGGCGACGCTCGCCGTCGCGGCCCGTTTTCAGTTCGCGCAGAAGATCGAAGGCGCGACATTCGTCCGGCCCGAAGCCGTCGGCGGCGCAGACCGTCAGATGGTCAAGATGGCCGTCGCCGTCTTCATCGGTCGGCAGGTAGTAGGCGTGGCGATGGTCGGCAAGCGGCTGCCCTTGTTCATCTTTGCCGGACAAGACACTGGAGCGTCCCCGGACGCCGTTCCGCGCCGTGAATTTGCCGTGAAGGCCCATCAACGCCCGCCGTGCCGCCTCTGCGACGGAGAGCGTTTCGGTCACCAACGGAAGGACGTTTGAATCCACCGCGAAACGGGCGATGTGGGGGAGGGGACGGACGCTGGTCCGACGCGACTTCGATCGCGGCGCGATCCCAAAACAGTCGCGTGGCCGGACATATTGCACCCAGCGGGAGCCGGGTGGGTGTGACCAGCGCTCCTTGTGGAGTTGGAGGGTCTCCATGCAGAGATTCCATGAAGGGTCGTATATTGTCGTGCGTTCTTCCGTCGTCTTTTTGTTCTTGCCACGCCCCGATGTCTTTGTTGCGATTCTTACGACGTGATCGTCGCGGAATGCAGATTCGGGATCGGGGCAGAGCAGGCGGATGATCTCCTCGCCTGTTCCAATCGCATGGCCGTTGAGCGGAAAAACCATCTGACGGCGGTCCCATCCGTTCATCTCCACATCCGACAGCAGACTCGCTTCACACCACGATTCGGCGCGGCCAAACGTGTTGACGTTGGCCAGAATGTCGCCGAGCGTCTTGAGCTGACTCGCGTCGAGAGACACGTTCGGCCAGCGGGCGATGACGTAGGCATCGTGCGGAAGGGCAACGAACGTGTCGAAGACGAGCGTCCGATCGTCTGGTCCCTTCTTGAACCACGGCATGAAATGCCGCGTGTGGCCGGTGGATGCGGGCGGCAGGGCAAACTCCGGCAGGTCGGCCAGCGTCTGCAGGATCGGCTCGACCTGCTCCTGCGGCAACGCGGGCAGGGTGCGCTTCCAGGTGGCCACGAGTGCACGCAGGATGCGCCAGGGCGACGGCGGCCACTCGACGGCCCCCTCGTTGACGTGCCGTCCCCACGGCGTGGCATGGTAGCGCCCGGCCAGAAACCGGAAGGCGATGGCGATCATACGTCGTTGTCCTCTTCGTTCGGCGCGTCCTCGTTACCGGCATCCTCTTCCCCCGCGCCCTTCTTCTCCTTGCCCTTCTTTTTCCCCGGCTTCCAGGCGACCTCGGTCACGGCGGGATCGGCGAAATGTGGCCTGCACGCGGCAATCAAGCGCGTACACTCGCCAAGCAGGCTGTCCTCTTGCGGAACGGCGAGCCCGTCGGGTCGCGTGACCGTCAGATCGCCGTCCATCTCCAAGTCGCACGCCGTCCGCAGGCGCAGGCCGGTGGAAAGAAACCGGCGGATTTTGAAAAGCGAGAGGGCGATGAGAAGGTTGGTGGCGTTTTCATCCAGACCGTAGCCGCGCAGCAGGGCCAGATCGAGATTGAAATAGGCCGTGATTTTTTCCGCCACGAACTCGGTGCGATGAAAGGGGACGTTGCCAAAGCCCTGTTTCGTGTCTCCACTCGGGTCCACCCGATCGTTCTTGACACCACCGCTTTCCGCCGGACGGACGCCGCAGGCTTCAATAAAACCGCCCAATAATCTCGGCAACCGCAGCCTGCCGCCCGCCAATTCACTCTTGGCAAGAAACAGGCCGTGGATGATGGCGTTGGGATCGTACTTCAGGATCAGCCTGGCAAGAGATCGGACATTGACCGGGCCGACCTCCATACCGGCGACGTCCTGTTTGATTTTTTCAAAGACGCTTCGGTCGGTGCCTTCCAGAATGTAGGGTGAGTTGATCCGGTGGGCCTCAAGGATAGAGTTGGTCAACGCCCCGCTGCCGTCCGACTTCCTGACCCGGATGTATGGCAACCCCTTCAGCCCCTCGATCAGGTCATCCGTGGCCGAGTCCCAGCAGGCCAGTTCCATCCGGTTGGCCACGGACTGGACGGACTCGACCAGCAACATCTCCGTCCCGTCCGGCAGCGTGTAGCGGGCGGGGCCGAGGTCGGCAAAGCCCGTCGGCTGAAAGCGGTGGCCTTGTAACGGCTTGAGCCTCGCTTCCATCAGCAATCGGGGAGCATTTTTTAGTTCGTCATAAGCGACGGTCATGGCAATACCTCCTTATTTGAATAACTCCCCTGGCCCCTCTTTGGATAGAGGGGGAAACCCCCGCGGCCATCGCATGGCTCGCGGCCATCGCATGGCTCGCAGCCATCGCATGGCTCGCAGGGGTCGCACCCCTCCCCTTTACCAAAGGGGAGGTTGGGAGGGGTTAGTGTAATCTGTCAAAACGATAATTGTTACTCCTCGTCACTGCCGCAAATGACAAGATCGCCAAGTGTCTTTACGGCGTTTTTATTGATGGGAATCAGCAGTGCCGCCGCAAGGCGCATCGGATCAATCCCTGCAATGCCCATGTTGTCCAATTCACGCCAGTTGTCGTCACGAACGCCATGCCCTCGGATCGGCCCCGGCATGGGCTGCAGGCCCGAGGCGCGAAGGCGGCGCATGGCAATCGTGCAGGCCTCGCCCAGCCGGCCTGCACGGAGCCGGTGCAAAACGGCAGGCTCGGGGCGGACGGCAATCTCTTCGTTCTTGACGAGAAGCGGCCGGGGCAGAAAGAGCCATTTCAAAAGGGCATAGGCACGCGACACGGGCCGATCCGGTTTCAATACAGGCATATTGTGATGGCCGACACGTTCGGTCAGCATGAGTCCCCAGAGCAAATCTTCAATACGCCGGTCATCGAGTTGTTCGTCGAGAAACGCCGAGACCGTCTCCAGCGACACGGTTGCGAGGGAGTCGAGCGGTTGGTGTTCGCATCCGGCCCGCGCGCCGTCCATCAGGCGGCGTTGGAGAACATGGGCCATGTTCGTCGGGAGTTCCGCGCTGTTCCAGACGACGGCGCGATCCTTCTCCGCCCACTTGCCGCAACGCGCCCTCCAGTCCACCGGTTCCAGATGGGCACGCAGGGGGCCGATTTTCCCCTCGGGATCGTGGATGCCTGCCAACGCCCGCGCAACGGCAAATTCCTGCGAACCATCGTTTGCGGCCTCGATCCAGTCGCTGGAGAGTTTGGCAAGGGGATTGATTTTATGTTTGTCTCGGAATCGCTCCGCGCTGCGCAATTCGCGCTCGGCGGCCCCCAGGGCGATGACGATATTCTGGAAGAACGATGCGCCACCATACTTGCAAAACTCAAAGATTGCCAAATCGATGCAACGAAGGACAGAACCGAATCGGGGCGGGGCATCCTTGTCACCCACGGCACGGCGGAAGCGGTCGAACCAGGGATCGATCTCGCGGAGGAGGTCAACGCCGGTGCGCTCGGCAACGACATGGCGACCCAACGGGGTTGCCAGAAAATTCTTGCCGCTGCGCCTCAGGAAACCGATCCGACGGAATTCCGAAATGCCCCGGTCAACTGCGAGGCTGGCCGCAGCGCGGGCGAAGTCCGTTCCATTTCGTGCGGGCCGACCCGAAACCTCCGCACGGCCTTCACCGAAGAGGCTGGAAAGTTCGCTGACGTGCGTGGGCCTGCTCCAGAGCGGAAGCCACAGTTCGCCACGCGACCCCGCTTCTTTTTGGGCCGGGGAATCGAAACCTGCGGCGACCGCACGAACGGTGAAGGGGAAAGAAGCCCTTGTCGTTTGCGATACGCCAAACCGCCGTGAAGTGGCGCCGCCGAGCATGAGCGCACCCTCGATCATCAGGATGAAACTCCAAGGATTGTCAATCGGGTCGCCCTCCATCCCTTGTGTTGCATTCGGTCCACCTGCGCCCCCGGGCGCAAACTGGCCCACACTGGCGTTGTTCAGTATCGCCGGAGTCATGAAAAGAGCCTGGTTAAGCTGTGCGCGTGACGCATCGTCCACGGGGCCATCCTTGTGCAGGCCAAGCGCAACGACCCGCTGCATGAAGTTCTGTGTGAAATCGAGACGCCCGTCATTCCCCCCCGTGCCAAGCAGGGGCGCGAATGCTTGCCCATCCCCTTGAATCACCATTGCCGTATCCATCCAGGCGATAACGTTATCGGGCAATTCGCGCCGATAACGGCGGATCAGGCGTGCTTTTTCCTCGTCGCGCGGCTTGTCGCCAATACGCTCGTCCTCGATGATCGCGTGGACGGACTCGATAACCCCGGCATAAGGGCGGACCCGAGACGACCGGCTGTTGCGCAGCGCCTCAACGGCCTTTTGGTTGTCCTTTTTGAAGAATCCAGACCCCCCAGCCCACGGTGCAACGATCGGCGTTGGGCTGTATTCCTCCAGAAAAAACGTCACGAGCGCATCGGGGTCAAGGGTGGACCGCAGCCAAAACAGGTCATCCTTCCAGAAACCGCGGGCGGCAGAATCCTTCTGCTCACTCACGAGACGAAGGATGCCAAGGGCTTTCAGATAGGCCATCAGCGGCTCCGGCGTGCAGCCGGGGAGCCGAACCTCGTGAGGCGCGTCATTCATCCGTTCCCTCGTTTGGAATCGTCGCCGCCACAATCGGAGGGCTGTTGGCCTGCCCGGCCAGTCCCGTCGCCAGCGTTTCCATTTCCTCGATCATGTCCAGGATCGTGTCGAACGGCAATCGGGCGGCCCGGCGGATCTGCTCACGCCGGCTTCCTTCCCAGGTGGTTAGGGTCCAATCAATGGCACTGTCGCGATCGCTCATATTTGGTCCTTCAGCCGCAGGCGTAGATCCTCTATGTCGCCCCAATCTTTTCTGCGGTTGGCCACCTCCTTCATGTGCAGCAGGGTTCGCAATGAAACGAATCGTATGTCATCCATGCCGGCAACCGGACGAATCATGGCCCGATCGTACTCTTCGTCGAATGGAAACGGCTCCGTGACAAAAAGGTCCACGGATGTTTCCCTGTGCTCGTCGCTCCAGAAGTTCAACACCTGCATCCCTTTTTCTTCAATCCACCCCCGGCGCGTGGCATCGTCGGCAAACCGCTCCCCCGTTACGGGAACGCTGGGCCGGTACCCGATACGTAAAAGCGCCTGAAACGCCCGGTGGATATTTTCGGGGACCAACTGAACCACGAGGTCAATATCGGCCGTGAGGCGGACGACACCGTGCGCGTTGACCGCAAGTCCTCCCGCAACCAGAAAACGGACCCCGGCGCTGGACAGACTTTTTAGAACGACCCGGACACTTTCGGCTCTCATGGTTGCCTCTCCTCGGCTTCTTGGCTGGCCCGCGCGTCGGCTGCGCGGAGGATCGCTTCCAAATAGGCCAGACGAAACGGCCCCAGCAGGTCGCGCAGATTCAACATCCGTTCCAACCACGAGGGCTGGCCGGTAAAGGGAGCCTGCCCACACAAGCCGATCTCCATCGGCTCAAGCGACAGCGTGACGGCCGGTGCGGTCACCCCCCCACCCAAGTCGGTTTCTGGAAGGAGATCCCCCTCCCAAACGCCCCGCGCAAAACGGCGGTCCTTGGGATGAATTTCGTCCGGCAGCGAGCGGATGGAGAGCCGCACCTTGCCGTGGTGGGCCGCGACGAGGTAGGCGACGAGGTTACGAATCCCGTCGGGGATGTTGCCGTTCTCGGGATGGAGCACCGAAACCGCGGAGGCCAATTCGTGGCGGAAATGCGGTCGCCTATACGGTGGCCACCGCCAGAAGCCTGCATCAACGATTTCGCCATCTTTCTTCTTTTGCCTTCCGGGGGCCTTGGCGATGAAACGGCAATTTTGCCATCCGCTCGGTCGCTCCCGTCGCCGAGTTGTCTTACCTCCGTGCTCCACAGTTTGACCGTCATGGATGGCGTCCTGGAATATCTCATGCGCCTTGCCTCGGTCGTGCCAACGCGCCGCGTGGCGGAGCGCTTCCGCCTCATCGGGCGGCATCGCCAATGAAGCCAGAAGCGGTTCCAGCGTGCGACAAATATCGTCCGAATGTTCGGCAATCGTCTGCCAGCCCCCGATGCGTGACAGGAGATCGTCCTCGTTTGCTTCTGGGGTATTCGCTTTCGTTCCCTTGGGCGGTTCGATTGGATCAACGGGGTCGTTGCCGTCGGGGCTCCATCCCCGTTCGGGCGAATAGCCGCCCGCATCGGCGTGGACAAGAAAAACCTGCCCCGGCGCCGTTTTCTTCGGGTCCGACTTCTCCCATTTCTTGTCCAGAAAATTCCACCGCCAGACCTTGCCGAAGCGCTTCTCGTCCTCTACGAATTTCTTGAACTCCCCAATCGGCGCAGGACAGAGTTCCTCGCGCCGCGGGGCCGGTGTGTCGTCGGACGGCGGTTCGTTACCCTTCGGCTGCTCCCATGCGCGCCAGAAGAGGCGCACGTCGCTCTCTTCGATCTCGCGCACGAAGCGGTCAATATCCACATCGTTGCCCGCCAGGTCGGGCGTGGTGTCGAACAGGTCCACCAGGTCTTTTTTGCGGATGACATGGGTCTGCTCGAAACGCAGTGCGACCGTCGGCAGGGACTCGATTCCGATGTCTTCGAGGCTCGCCAGTCGTTGCGCGGATGTTTGGAGGTCCTTGATGTCGTAGGGTGGCGCGAATTTCTCTGCCCCTTTCTCCGTCGCGGGCAGGTCAATCCAGAAGACGCGAGCGACGTCGTTTTTCTTGCCGAACCGGTTGTAGCGCCCGAAACGCTGCACGAGTGACGCCCACGGGGCAATCTCCGTGAAGAGCCTGGTCGCGTCCATATCCACGCCCGCTTCAACCACCTGCGTGCTGACGATGATCGTCCCCGGCGCGTCGGGCTCGATCTCGGCAAGCGCTTCTTTCACCCGCTTCCCGCGATCTTCGGGTCGGAAGCGGGCGTGCAACAGAACAATATCCGTTGGGTTACCCTTCTTCCGCTGCCCCTCCAGCGCCTCGTACAGCGCACACGCCCGTTTGACCGTATTCACAATGACGATCGTCCGCGTGCCAGGCTTGTGGGTCGCGTGAATCTTGTCGGCAAGTGAATCCACATCACCCATCGTTGCCGTGGCCTTCTGAAGAGGTTTTTTCGCTTCCCGTCGCCGCCTGATCTCATCGTTTGCACGGTCTTCGTCGCCCAGTTCGAGTGGGGACATCTTGTCCACCGACGGTTTGAAGTCCACGGTCTCGAGCCACGCCTTGTCGAGTGTCGCGGACATCCAGATGCTTTGGCAACCCTGACCGTCCTTGGGGCCAAGGAGTCGCCGAAACGCCTCCAGTTGGGCGGTTGTCGCAAGGCCGCTCCCCATCAACTGGATTTCATCGAAGACCCAGAGGCAATCGGTGTGAAGCAGGCCGAACTGCATCGGCCAGCGCGCGCGACTCGCGGCATACCCGCGGTTAAGTGCACGGGAGAGCAGCATCTCTTGCGTGCCGACGAGGATCGCCTCGCGTTCGGGGTGGATGTCCCAGTCGTCTTTCGCTTCCCCACCCATGAGAATGGTGACGGAGACCGAATCCCGGAGACCCAGCTTGTCAATCCAATCTCTCGCATTGTTGCGGGTCTGTTCCACGAGGACGCGCATCGGCAGGCAATAGACCAATCGTCTCGGTGTAGCGGCTTGCCGACCTTCGTCTCCGCCGAAACGTCTCCAAAGCCAGCCGACCACGACCATGGCGGTCTTGCCCAACCCCGTCGGGACGGAGACGAGCGGCGGAAGTCCCTCGGCAAACCTTTCCTGGAATGGGAACGGGGCGCTTCCGGTGGCCTTTCGGAAGAAGGCGTCAAAACGGGTGAGATTCACTGTCCTGATCCTCCCGAAATAAGGTTTTCCTGCGCCCTTTGCGCCTTGTATTCGGGCCCGCAGTCGGCGTCCGACCGCTCGTGACGGTTTTTAGAGCAACTGTCTTGTCAATTCTCTGTGGGAGGGGGGCTCCTGCCATGCGGTGCCCTTGAAGAACTCCCCTGGCCCCTCTTTGGTAAAGAGGGGGAAGCAAGAAGGAGAAAGAGGGGGAAACCAGACAAGAAGGGAGAAGCCCCTCACAAGCGCCGCCCCCCTTCCCTTTACCAAAGGGGAGGCTAATGAGGGGTTTTCGAGACCGTTCATGAATAACTTTTCGATTTACGATCGTATCCGTTCGCACGAAAGCCCGTTGAAGTGCAGCTTTTAGAGGCGCCCTGTTGCGCAGTCCTGCGGATCGCCTTTGATTTTCGATAAAAGGTGTGGCAGGACGGGGAAGACGATTTCAAAGTTTTCCGAAACGGCGCGGGGGCTGCCGGGCAGATTTAGGATCAGCGTTGCGCCCCGGATGCCGCAGACGGCGCGGGAGAGAATGGCGTGCGGGTTTTTCCGATAACCTTCCATCCGCATGATTTCGCCCAGGCCGGGCAGTTGTTTTTGAATCACTTCGAGTGTGGCATCGGGGGTGACGTCGCGGGGGGCGGGGCCGGTGCCGCCGGTGGTGATAATCAGGTCCATCCGCCCCATGTCGCACCAATCCATCAACCGGCTTCGGATGACCTCCCGTTCGTCCGGGACGATCTCATAGGCGGCCACGGCTGCGGGCAGGGGCGTCACCAGCCGGTGCAGCAGACGACCGCTTTCGTCCTCCCGCGCCCCCACGGCCCCCCTGTCGCTGACGGTTAGGATGCCGACGGAAAACATCGCTACCACAGGCGTCCCGCCTCCCGTTTCCTGATGCCGAAGTGGTCGTAGGCCGCCTGGGTGGCGATCCGTCCGCGCGGCGTCCGATCCAGATATCCCCCCTGAATCAGGTAGGGCTCGCAGACCTCCTCGATCGTCTCCTTTTCCTCGCTTAGGGCCGCAGCCAGGGCGTCAATGCCGACCGGTCCGCCGCCAAACTTGTCAATCACCAGGCGAAGCAGTTTGACATCCATCGCATCCAGACCCGCAGCGTCTATCTCCATTTGCGAAAGGGCATACTGGGTGATCTCGCGCGTAATCCGCCCGTCCGATCGGACTTCCGCGAAATCGCGCACGCGCCGCAGGATTCGGTTGGCGATGCGGGGCGTGCCGCGCGTGCGGGAAGCGATCTCCAGGGCCGCCTCCGGGTCAATGGCCACGCCCAGAATGCGGGCCGATCGCAGGACAATCCGCTGCAGCGCCGCGGGTGGGTAAAACTCCAGACGGCTGACGACCCCGAACCGATCCCGGAGGGGGGAAGTCAAAAGCCCCGCGCGCGTGGTGGCCCCAATGAGGGTAAAGCGCGGCAGATTCAATTTGAGCGTGCGGGCGGAGGGCCCCTGGCCGATCACCAGGTCCAGTTGAAAGTCTTCCATCGCGGGGTAGAGCACCTCTTCCACGGCGGGATGAAGTCGGTGAATCTCGTCTATGAAAAGGACGTCCCCTTCCGACAAATTGCTCAGGATGGCGGCCAGATCGCCGGGATGCGCGATGGCAGGTCCCGACGTGGCCTTGATGCCGGCACCCATTTCGTGGGTGACGATATGGGCCAGCGTGGTCTTTCCCAGGCCCGGCGGGCCGTAGAAAATCAGGTGATCCAGCGGTTCTCCGCGTCGTTTGGCGG
>CAZOFZ010000049.1:0-12319 GCA_964579175.1 uncultured Nitrospirota bacterium
GGCTCACAGATCACGAAAGGCGTCATCGTCCGCCGCCGTCGCCCACTCGTCGAGTGTGGAAGAGAGGGCCGAGTGAAATGCGGCATCACCAGTCGGAAGACGCCGCATGGCAATCACCCCCGGTTCCCGCATCTCATAGACGACGATGTCTCCGGAATGCAGCCCTGCCCCTTCGCGCATTTCTCTGGGGATCGTCACTTGATTTTTGGATGATAATTTACTCATCACCATTTTTGACTCCTTGGTTTTCTGAATCTTTACGTAAAGACTCTACCATAACCGGATTACGCCATCAATCTCGAGGAACTGCATGATCGGGCTCGAGGAACTGCATGATCGGGGAACTGCATGCTCTCTAAAATCATTGCCGCGTCGGTGCGCAACCCCATTTTGGTCGTCCTGATCGCGGTGGGGCTGGCCGTGGGTGGGATCGTCTCGCTGCCACGTCTGCCGCTGGATGCCCTCCCCGACCTGTCCGACACGCAGGTGATCGTCTTCACCGAATGGCCGGGGCGCGCGCCGATGCTGGTCGAAGAACAGGTCACCTATCCCATCGTGTCCGCACTGTTGGGGGCTCCGAATGTCGCCAACGTCCGCGGCCAGACGATGTTCGGTCTGTCGTTTGTCACGATTATTTTCCACGATGGAACAGACCTCTACTGGGCCCGATCCCGCGTCCTGGAATATCTCCAGGGAATCGAGCAAAAGCTCCCCGCCAACGTGCGTCCGATGCTGGGGCCGGATGCCACCGGCCTGGGCTGGGTCTTTCAATATGTCCTGGTGGACGAGGGGGGCCGCTACGATCTTGCACAGTTGCGCAGTCTCCAGGACTGGTCGCTGCGTTATTGGCTTCAGTCCATCCCTGGCGTCTCCGAGGTGGCCCCGATCGGCGGTTTCGTCAAGGAATATCAGGTCACCGTGGACCCCGACCGCCTCCAGGCTGCGGGCGTCTCGCTGCCGCATCTGGTCGAGCGGATCGAGTCGAGTCATCGCGAGATCGGCGCGCGGGTCATTGAGCAGGGGGGGCGGGAATATATGATCCGAAGCCGGGGCCTGGTGCAATCGCTGGACGATCTACGCGGGACTTCCCTGGGGCTGGGGGCTGCGGGGACGCCGATCCGGCTTTCGGACGTGGCCACGGTGGCCGTCGGACCGCAGATACGACGAGGGATCACCGACTACAACGGGCGGGGCGAAGTGGTGGGCGGCATTATCGTCATGCGCCACGGGGAGAATGCCCTGCGCGTGATCGAACGGGTGAAAGACAAACTGGCCGAGGTCGCCGCGTCGCTCCCCGCGGGGGTCAAGGTCGTGCCGGTCTATGACCGCGCCCCACTCATCCGCGAGGCCATCGGCACCTTGCGGGAGGAACTGCTGAAACTGGTCGCCATCGTCTCGCTGGTCTCGCTTCTCTTCCTCTGGCACCTTCGGTCCGCGCTGGTGGTGATTGTGACGCTGCCAATTGCGATCTTAAGCGCGCTGATGGTGATGTCCACCCTCAAAATGACGGCCAACGTAATGTCTCTGGGCGGGATTGCCATTGCCGTCGGCGCGATGGTGGATGCCGCGATCGTCATGGTGGAGAACGCCCACAAGAAAATCGAGCAGTGGCAGGCGTCGGGCGAATCTGCCGGTGCCTCCGGACGCCGAGAAGCGATTCTCTCGGGGATGTCGGAGGTTGGCCCCGCGCTCTTCTTTGCGCTCTTGGTCATCACGGTTGGGTTTCTGCCGGTCTTTGCCCTGACGGGACAGGAGGGGCGGCTCTTTCGGCCCCTGGCCGCGACCAAGAGCCTCGCAATGCTCTTTGCGGCGTTTCTTTCCATCACCCTCGTGCCAGTCCTGATGACCTTTCTGATTCGGGGGAAAATTCAGCCGGAGACCCAAAACCCGCTGAATCGCGTCCTGATGCGCCTCTATGGTCCCGTCCTGCGCGGCGTGATGCAATTTCCAAAACTGACGCTGACGGTGGCTGTGGGGCTTTTGATCGTCACGTTGCCCCTCTTCGGACGGTTGGGTTCGGAGTTCATGCCGCCACTCGATGAGGGGACGATCCTCTACATGCCAACCACGCTTCCGTCCATCTCGATCGGCGAGGCGGGGCGGCTGCTCACCACGCAGGGGAAATTAATCGCGCAGTTCCCGGAAGTGGCCTCCGTGTTCGGCAAGATGGGGGAGGCCCAAACGGCCACCGACCCGGCGCCCCTGAACATGGCCGAGACGGTCATCACCCTCCGTCCCGAGGCCGCGTGGCGTCCCGGCATGACGCGGGAGCGCCTGGTCGAGGAGATGGACCGGGCGGTGCGGATTCCCGGCGCGCCAAATATCTGGTGGCAACCGATCCAGACCCGCATCGAGATGCTGGCGACGGGCGTCCGATCGCCGCTGGGGATCAAAATTCTGGGATCGTCACTTGACACAATTGCCCGGGTGGGGCAGCAGATCGAGGGGGTCCTGCGCGGGGTGCCCGGCACCCGTTCGGCCTTTTTCGAGCCGGTGGGGGGGGGCTATTACCTCGACATCCGGATGGATCGGGAGGCCATCGCGCGCCTTGGCCTGAGCGTGGGGGAGGTGCAGGAGGTCATCGAGATTGCCGTCGGCGGCCGGGAGGTGGGCCAGACGATCGAGGGACGCGAACGTTATCCGATTCTGGTCCGGTTTGCCCGCGCGTTTCGCGAAAACCCCGAGGCGTTGGGCCAGATTCGAATCCCGACGGCGACGGGCGCGCAGGTACCGCTTTCACGGCTGGCCCAAATCGCCTACCGCGAAGGACCGGCGATGGTGAAGAACGAAGGGGGACAGCTTGCGGGATTCGTCTTCGTGGATGTGGCGGGCCGCGACATTGGGCGCTACGTCGCCGAAGCGAAGCGGCGCGTGGCGGCGCAGGTGTCGCTCCCCACGGGCCACACGCTGGTCTGGGCCGGGCAGTACCAATATCTGGAACGGGCTGCGGAGACGCTCAAGGTGGTGGTGCCGGTCACGTTGGCGATTGTCTTCCTGCTGTTATATTTGAACACCCGCTCGATTCCGATGACGCTCATCATTTTGTTGGCCATTCCCTTTTCGCTGATCGGGGCGACCCTGATCCTCTGGTGGCTGGACTATCACCTGTCGGTGGCGGTCTGGGTGGGGATCATCGCCCTGGCGGGCGTGGATGCCGAGACCGGCGTGGTGATGCTGCTCTACCTGGAGGAGGCCTATGCCCGCTGGAGGCGGGAGGGGCGTCTGCGGACGACGGCCGATCTGGCCGAGGTCGTCCACGAGGGGGCGGTCTTGCGCCTGCGCCCCAAGCTGATGACGGTCGTCACGATCGTGGCGGGCCTGCTGCCGATCCTTTGGTCCACCGGAACCGGCGCCGACGTGATGAAACGAATTGCGGCCCCGATGGTCGGCGGCATGATCTCCTCCACCCTGCTGGAACTGCTCGTCCTCCCCGTGGTCTATTTCCTATGGCGGCGACGGGCCGTTTGACATGGGGAGCGACGTAGGCTTGAAGATTCCCCGTTCCGTAATGATGGCCGTGATGTATCGCGCCGGGGTGATATCAAAGGCGGGATTCCATGTGGCGGCCCCCTGAGGGGCAATACGGATAGGGCCGATGTGGGTGATTTCCTGGGGGGGGCGCTCCTCGATCGGAATATGATCGCCGGAGGGGAGGGTGGCGTCGAAGGTGGCGGTCGGCGCGGCAACGTAGAAGGGGATGCCGTGTGCATGCGCCAGGACGGCAAGGCCATACGTCCCGATCTTGTTGGCCGTGTCGCCGTTTTTGGCAATGCGGTCAGCGCCCACAATGCAGCTTTGAATCCGACCCCGCTGCATCAGGAATCCGGCCATATTGTCCGTAACGAGCGTAACCGGAATTTCGTCCTGAACAAGTTCCCAGGCCGTCAGCCGGGCCCCTTGTAAAATCGGCCGGGTCTCACAGGCAAAGACATTGACCCGGATGCCACCCGTCCATGCGCTTCGAATCACCCCCAACGCCGTGCCGTGGCCACCGGTGGCCAGGGCACCGGTATTGCAGTAGGTCAGCACACCCTCGCCATCTGTCAAGAGAGACGCGCCAAACTGCCCGATTGCGCGGTTGGTGGCGATATCCTCCCTCAGGATGGCGTGCGCCTCGGCCAGGAGCTCCTTCTTGACGATTTCCGGTGTCAGGTGGCGACAGTCCCGCGCGACCTGACGCATCCGGGTAACGGCCCAGGACAGATGCACCGCCGTGGGCCGCGCGGCGGCAAGCCGATCGCAAGCCAAAAGAATCGATTGATGGAAGTCGTCGGAAGAGACGATCGGGGCCCGTTGCGCTGCCAGGGCTACACCAAACGCACCCGCGATGGCGATGGCCGGCGCACCTCGCACTTGAAGGGACTGGATGCCCCGGATGACCGCTTCGACATCCCGGCAATCCACATAGGCGACCTCGGTTGGCAGCCGCGTCTGATCCAGCAGCCGTACCGCGCCCGCTTCCCACGCCACCGCCTGCCACATCGCTCGCACTTTCTTCTAACAGTCTCAAAACAGGATTGACCCGATTCGTTCACCCCTCCCAACCTCCCCTTTGACAAAGGGGAGGAGACAAAGGGGAGGAGCGCGATTCCTGCGATCAGTGGCTGACGCCGTCCGCGAGAATGACCCGTAGGAATGTAATGAGCAGAATTTTCAGGTCGAATAGCAAGGAACAATTGTGCAGGTAGTGTTCATCGAATGCGACTTTCTCATGTGTCGATACCTGGTCCCGTCCGTTGATCTGCGCCCATCCCGTCATACCAGGCAGCAATCGGTGGATGCCCCGCGCCGTCCGCAAATCAATGAGGTCATCTTCGACATGGAGCACCGGCCGGGGCCCCACGAAGCTCATGTCCCCCCGAAAGATGCTGTAGAGTTGTGGAAGTTCGTCCAAACTGGTCCTTCTTAGGATTCTTCCAAGGGGCGTCAGATATTGATGTGGAGACGTAAGGAACCGGGTTGCGACGGCGGGGGTGTCCACCTGCATGGTCCGGAACTTCGGCATGGAGAATCGGACATTGTGGAGCCCCACCCGCTCCGACCAGTGCAACACCGGCCCCCGAGAAGTGCACTTGACCAGGAGGGCAATGCCCAACATCGGCACGGAAAAGACGACCGCAAGGAGAGAGGATAACAGGAGATCGAAAGCCCGCTTCATGACGTGCGCCACGGGGGTCTCCATTTCGCGGAGTCCGTCGTGGTCGTTCTGACTCGCCTCAAGCTGCATAATGCGATTGGGATTCACAGGTGAAAACTTCTCGGATACTACTACGACAATCTTTAAATTGTCAATTTAAACGGGTCGTCCCGGAAGAGGAGCGTCCCGCGTCGTTCGACCCAGGCGCCATCCGAAGGAAACCTGCGCCATAGTCCGCCATCAGGCGGAGCGGATGTAAGAGATAATAGAGGCCACGCAGCGCCCGCGGCAGACGAAACCGGCGCATATCTTTCTCTGTCGGCAGCATCATCCCAAGGAGGAGTGCCCGCAGCCGATCGGACGGCGTTTGGAGGACCCACCACTCGAAGAAGAGTGGCGTCATAAAATATACACCGGCACGGGTGGGCGGGTGAAACCATCGCGACACAATTCCATCCTTCACCGCCACACGGTCCGGGAGCGCCGCGATGTGGGTTCGTACCGCGTCCGGCAGCGAAACCCCCAGGACATCCTGGGCCAGAAAAAGCGCAAACGAAAGGAGCTTCACGGCCTTGAAACGATCTGCCTGTCGGAAGAGCCATTCCCAGTCTATCTCCGGATGCGATCGGATCAACGCCGCAAACGTACCGAGCATATACAGGCCGCTCCATCCATCCTTTGTCCCGTGAATCGCACAGAGGAATAGCTGATCCTCGACGCAAAACACACCCACCGGCCTTCCCGCAAGACACATTTCGACCCGACTCTGGAACTGAACGGGTAGAAAAAAATACCTCCTGGGTACAACCCCCCAATGCAAGTCGAGCGTCATCGCATCGTTATGGAATTCCAGTTCCTTCCCTGCAATCATGGGAATCATCCAGTCCGACAGCACCGTCGCAGGGGAGAAACCTGCGTCTTGTAGAATGTGCGAGGCACGCGGGACATCCTGCGGCGAAACCAGGACATCCAGGTCGGCAAACTCCCGCAGGCCGAGATCGGAATAGGCCATCATCGCCAGGGCCGGCCCCTTGAAAGGCACCATTTCGATCCCTTCCTGCCGCAGCCGTTCCACAAGACGAACGAGCGTATGGGTCAGGAACAGGTTGCGTGCGACATTCGCGTGGTAGTGTCGGCGCAGGGCATCGAACACGTCGGTTGGAACGACATCCTGCGCGGCCTCTCGGAGGGAATGGAACAGGAGCGGGCGCAACTTGTGCATGGCGGCAAGGCGAATGACCTCCGTCCAGTCCGGACCCCCTTCGCACAGAATACGAATGGAGGCCGCCCGTTCCCGGTCCGGTGTCGGCATCGTGCATAAAAGCAGCAGTCGCGCCTCGGGACTCACCCTCTGCATATCCAAGTCCCCGTTACGTTCCATGGGGTGCCTGTCCCGAGTCCACCTCGGAGAGCATCTGCACGACGACCTTTTCCCCCGCCGGGATGTGCGATGCGGCTTCGGACAGGACCATCAGTCCATTGGCGGCCGCCATGGATTTGAGAATCCCCGATCCCTGATCCCCCGTGGGCCGCACGAAATAGTCTCCTCCCCGATTGGACACGACGGCCCGGACAAAGTGCCGACGGCCCGGACTTTTTCGGATCTCTTCCGTCAGGGTGGCCTTGATGGTCGGGCGGGAAATGGCGTGGCGGCCCATGGCCCGCAGAAGAAATGGGCGGACAAACTGTTCGAAAGCGACCATTACGGAAACGGGATTTCCGGGCAATCCAAAAATTGGACGGCCCGCAATCACGCCGAATGCAAAGGGATGCCCCGGTTTCATGGCCACCCTCCAGAATTTCATTTCGGCCCCCAATTCGATCAGCACCCCCTTCACCCGGTCGGCATCGCCCACCGACACGCCCCCCGCCACTAGCACCAGGTCGGCGCTCAGGGCGTCGTGTAATTTTTCCTTGAGTGCCTCGGGGCTGTCCCGTGCGATACCCAGATTGATCGGAATCGCCCCGGCCTCGGAAACCTGCGCCGCGAGGGCGGGACCGTTGCTGTTATAGATGCAGTGCAATGGCCGTGGTACATCGAAGTCGCTCAGTTCATCGCCGGTGGCCAGAATCGCCACGCGCGGCCGCTGAAAAACGGAGACCAGCGACTTTCCGATCGAGGCCAGAAGGCCGATTTCTCCGGAACGGATTGGCCTCCCCGGATCGAGCATCGCCTCGCCCACCTTCAGCGCTTCTCCCCGACGGCGGATATCGTCGCCCGCCTCGACCGTCTCAAAAATGTCCACGCCATGATCGGTCTGCCGGGTGGACTCGACCATCACCACCGCGTCGGCCCCCTCCGGCATCGGGGCGCCGGTCATGATCCGGCAGGCCTCCCCGTGGGCCACGATGCGCTTCGGCATCTGCCCCGCCAGCACCGTCTCGACGACAGAAAGACGACGAGGCGTTTCACGCGATGCGCCGCGCGTATCCGCACAGCGGAGGGCATAGCCATCCATCGCGGAGGTGTCCCAGGGGGGATGATCCAGCGGAGAGCGTATCCGTTCGGCCAGGGTGCGACCCAGGGCGCGCTCCAACGCGACCCGCTCGATCGGCATCGGCCTTACGGCACGCAGAACAATGTCCTGCGCCTCGTCAACGGAGATCATTGGGTGCCTTCCGGGGTACCTCCCGCGGGAGAGGGGGAAAATCCTGGATTACCTGAATTACGATGACAGGTCATGTTGGTGATAGTCGCTCATCACGACGTACGGTCTCCCGTCCCGTTCGGTCAGAAGCACCTCTTTCCCATAAACCGGCGTCAGTGTTTCCTGGGTCAGGATTTGGCGGGGGGGGGCTTTTCCGTACAGCTTTGTCTTCAGCAGAATCAGCGCATCTACAAAGGGGCTGATCGCGTTGATGTCGTGGGTGACAAAAACGATGGTCAGGCGATAGGCCCGATGGAGCCTCCGGATCAGGTCAATGAGCTGGCGCTGGGCCGCGGTGTCAATGCCGGTGGTCGGCTCATCCAACAGCAGAATTTCGGGCCGCTGCGCCAGGGCCCGTGCAATCAGCACCCGTTGCTGCTGTCCACCGGAAAGGCTCCCAAACGGTCTCGTTTCTTCCGCCTCCATGCCGACCGATGCAAGCGCCTCCCGCACAATGTCCCGGTCTGCGGCGGAGGGGCGGCGAAACAGCCCCAGCGCACCGTAGCGGCCCATCATTGCAACTTCCCCCGCCGTGATCGGATAGTGCGGATCGGTGCGCTCTTTCTGCGGCAGATAGCCGATGCGGGCCCGATGATGACAGCGCAGCGCCTCGCAGGCACAGTCAAAAATCTGGAGTGTCCCGCGTACCGGATGGAGCAGCCCCAAAATCCCTTTTAAAAATGTTGTCTTCCCGGAGCCGTTGGGCCCGATCACCCCCACAAACTCCCCCTCCAACACATCCAGGGTAATCTCCGAAAGGGCGCACCGCTCCTGATAAAAAAAGGTGGCGTGCGAAAACTGTACGATCGGTTTTGGCGAGACAACGCCACGATCCTCCCTTGGAAAAGGGGGATCGGGATGGATTTTCTTAAGATCGTAAGAAGGCATTCCGGTCTATCTTTAACCCCCCCCCGGCCCCCCCTTTAGAAAAAGGGGGGGGTGTTACGCAGACACTTAGTTCAAGGCCGTTGCCAGCGTCTCGACGTTATAACGGATCATCTGGAGGTAGGAGTCCACCCCCGTGATGGCCCCCGGTAGCGGTGCCAGATGCACAACGCGGGCACCCGTCTCCTGGGCCAGTGCCTGGGGAATCTTCCGGGAGAGCGCAGGTTCCGAGGCAATGACCCGGATTTTCTCCCGACGAATCTGCCGAATCAGGGCCGCCACATGTTTTGCGGAGGGTTCGCTCGCCTCGCCTCCTGCCTGAATGGAACCGCGCACGACAAAACCGAACCGGCGGGCGAAATAGGGCCAGGCCGGATGGTGCACGATCAGACTGCGATCTTTCAATGCGGCCACCCGCTTCTTTAACTCGGCCGTCATCTCCGATAGACGCGCGGTGTAGCGGGCTCGATTATTGAGATAGTCCGCTTTGTGCGCGGGGTCCGCTTTCATCAGCCCATGGGCGATGTGCCGCACCATGACCTTTGCATTTTCGGGGTCCAGCCAGATATGGACGTTTCCCATGCCGTGGCCCAGGTCGTGGTGCGCGTCTTCCGCCGCTTCCGGGGCATTGTCCCGCAGCAGGGGAACGCCGTCGGAGGTGGTGACGATCAGGAGATCGGGACGACCGGCGTTCTGGGTCAGGTCCTTGACCCAAACTTCCAGACCCAGGCCGATTTGAACCAGGAGACGGGCCTTCTGGATTGCGACGAGGTCGCCGGGCCGGGGGGTGTAGGTGTGCTCGTTTTCAGAACCGGTGATCAGCGATCGGACCTGAACGTGCTCCCCCCCGATCTCCCGCGTCAGGTCTGCCAACACGGGCAGGGTGGCCACCACCGGAAGTGGCTCCGCAGCCCAAACCGCACGATGCGAAAGAAGAAGAACGAAGGCGATCCGAACGAGGGCGATCCAACGCGGCTCACCGATCACGGTCACCGATAGTTCGTAAATTCGAGATCAATGCCGAAATCTTCCGTGCGCAGGTGGGCGATGGCCTTCTGAAGGTCGTCCTTGCTTTTGCTTGTGACACGCAGTTGATCCCCCTGAATCTGGACCTGGACTTTTAATTTTGCGTCTCGAATCGCCTTGCCGATTTCCTTGGCCTTCTCCGAGGAAATCCCCTGCTGAATGGTGATTTTCTGCCGTGCCGTGCCGCCCAGGGCCGCCTCCACCGTGGCGTAGACCAGGGCCTTTAACGACACCCCCCGTTTAACCAGCTTCGTCTTGAGAATCTCCAACACGGCCTGCAACTTATATTCGTCATCCGATGCGACAACGATTTCCGTCTCCCCCTCCAGGCGGATTTCGCTCTTTGTCCCCTTCAGGTCAAACCGCTGCCGCACCTCCTTCTCCGTCTGATCCACGGCATTTCGGACCTCCTGGAGGGCTACCTTTGAAACCACGTCGAACGAATACGAGTCTGCCACCGGGATTATTCCTCCTCCTGACGAAGTTTTGCCAATACGGTATAGTCCTCCAGCGTGGTGGTGTCGCCCACCGTCTCACGGCCCGCAGCGACATCCCGCAGCAACCTGCGCATGATTTTCCCGCTTCGGGTCTTGGGGAGGGCATCGGTAAATCGAATATCGTCGGGACGGGCAATGGCACCGATCTCTTTGACGACATGGGCACGGAGTGCCCCCTTCATCTTCTCGTCCGCCACCCTTCCCAGTTCCAGGGTGACAAATGCGGCGATGGCCGTCCCCTTCATTTCATCCGGCCTGCCCACCACGGCGGCCTCGGCCACCGCAGGGTGCGACACGAGGGCCGATTCGATTTCCATCGTCCCCAACCGGTGCCCCGCCACATTGATGACGTCGTCCACGCGCCCCATGATCCAAAAGTAACCGTCTTTGTCCCGCCGCGCACCATCCCCCGTGAAATAACTGCCCGGAACGTCGGACCAATATTGTTTCTTATATCGTTCGGGATCGCCCCATACGCCGCGCAGCATCGAGGGCCAGGGTTGTTTCACGACGAGGTATCCCCCCATGTTGGCGGGCACCGACTTGCCCGCCTTGTCCACCACATCGGCCACCACCCCCGGGAATGGCAGCGTCGCCGAACCCGGCTTGGTGGGAATGGCCCCCGGCAGCGGGGCGATCATAATTGCGCCGGTCTCGGTTTGCCACCAGGTGTCCACGATGGGGCAGCGGCCTTTTCCGATCACCTGGTGATACCACATCCAGGCTTCCGGATTGATCGGCTCGCCCACCGTCCCCAGCAGCCGCAGGCTGCCCAGGTTGTGCCGCTTCGGCCACGACTCACCCATTTTGATCAGGGCACGAATGGCCGTCGGTGCCGTATAGAAGATGTTGACTTTGTAGCGGTCTACGATTTCCCACAGACGGTCGGGTTGGGGATAGGTCGGCGCCCCCTCGTACATGACGGTGGTCGCCCCGTTGCTCAAGATACCGTAGACGATATAGGAATGACCGGTGACCCAGCCAATGTCGGCGGTGCACCAATAGGTGTCTTCCTCCTTGAGATCGAAAATCCATCGGGCCGTCATCATCGTCCCCAGCAGGTATCCGCCGGTGGTGTGGACGACCCCTTTGGGTTTTCCGGTGGTGCCGCTGGTGTAGAGGATGAAGAGGGGATGCTCCGAATCGAGCGCTTCGGCGCGGCAGATGTCGGAGGCATCTTTCATGAGGTCGTGCCACCAGAAGTCACGCCCCCCCTGCATAGAAACCTGCGTGTTCGTTCGGCGCATCACCACGACGCGTTCGACTCCCGGCGCTTCTTTCAGGGCTTCGTCAATCTTTTCCTTGAGGGTGACCACCTCTCCCTTGCGGTATCCGCCATCCGCCGTGACGACCAACTTGGCCCCTGCGTCGTTGATTCGGTCCCGAACGGCGCTGGCCGAGAAGCCGCCAAAGATGATGGAATGAGTGGCCCCAATCCGGGCCGCGGCCAACATGGCAATGGCCAGTTCCGGCACCATCGGCATGTAGATCACGACACGATCGCCCTTGCCAACGCCCTGGCCCTTCAGCACATTGGCAAACTTGCAGACCTCCCGATGCAGCGCCTGATAGGTCAGCGTACGGGTGTCGCCCGGTTCCCCCTCCCAGATGATCGCGGCCTTGTTTTTTCGCCATCCGGTCAGGTGACGATCCAGGCAGTTGTGCGACACATTGAGCTTGCCCCCGACAAACCACTTTGCGAACGGCAGCTTCCAGTCGAGCACCCGCTTCCAGGGTTTAAACCAATCGAGCTCCTGGGACAACTCCCCCCAGAACTTCTCCGGGTCTTTGGCCGCCTGCTTGTAGAGACGCCGGTAGGCATTCAGGTCTTTGACGTGCGCCTGCCGGCTGAATGCCTCTTTGGGCTCGAACAGGCGACGCTCATTCAATATGGATGTAATATCGTCGGGCATGACTTTTTTTGGAGCGTGTCAGGAGTGCGTCAGTGAGGTGGCCGATTTACGGAAGACCGAATTATAGGAAACTCCCCCGGCACTGTCAACGCGCCACATTGACTCACCAAAATCTACCTGAACGGGCAGGCTTTCCGTGAGGCTCCGTGAGGTAATGGGCAGCCGAAGGGTGTCCCCAAGGGGATTCGAACCCCTGTTACCGCCGTGAAAGGG
>CAZOFZ010000050.1:0-9440 GCA_964579175.1 uncultured Nitrospirota bacterium
CGCCGGGTCATCATGGACGGCTATGAAACGGCAAAACGCCTGATTCGGGACAACCTGGGTTGCCTGAAGGCCCTGGCAGAGGCGCTGCTCCAGAAAGAGTCCCTGGACACCGGTGAAGTGGATCGGATCTTCCAGGCGGGCTCGCCCGTGGGCGCACCCGCAGTCCCCACGCCTGAAATACCCCTGGCCGTGGCATCGTCTTGAGACCCATTCATTACGCACCCGAACAGACAAGTTCGTCATTCCCGCGAAAGCGGAAATCCGATCTTTAGATGTGAGCGCAGCGCGTTGCCATCCGCAGGATCAATGGGGGAGTCTGCCGAGCGACCGATTGGCCCGTGGCGCTGCGGCGCCTACCGTCTCAATCATCGGAAACGCCCATTGGTCATGGGCATCCTCAACGTGACGCCCGATTCCTTCTCCGATGGGGGGGACTATCTGGAGGTCGAAGCGGCCGTTACCCATGCCCTCCAGATGGCACGGGAAGGGGCCGATATCATTGACATCGGTGGAGAATCGTCCCGTCCCGGCGCCGTGGCCATATCGCCCGAAGAAGAGATACACCGCGTCCTCCCCGTCATTCGGGCACTGTCCGGACGACTGACCGTTCCGATCTCCATTGACACCACGAAGGCGTCCGTCGCCCGGCGGGCCGTGGACGCCGGGGCCTCTATCATTAACGATGTCAGCGGTCTCGATCCGGAAATGTTGCCCCTCGCGGCGGCGTCCGGCGTCGGTTTGGTCATCATGCACGCAAGGGGGACCCCGCAGACGATGCAGCGCGCGCCACGCTACCGGAACCTGACGGAAGAGGTGACGCAGTTTTTGCGTGTTCGGGTCGGTCGCGCCGTGGCATGCGGCGTCCCGGAGAATCGGATCGCGATCGATCCCGGTATCGGCTTCGGGAAAACGGCCCACCACAATTTGCAGATTTTAAACCGTCTCCCACGCCTGACGTCGCTTGGGCTCCCGATCCTGGTTGGGCCTTCCCGCAAGTCGTTCATTGGAAAGACGCTACATCTGCCGCCGACGGCGCTCCCCGCCGAACGGGTGGAGGGGACGGCGGCGGCACTGGCCGTTTCCATCCTCCGGGGCGCGCGCATTGTCAGAGTCCACGATGTCGCCTCCTCTGTCCGCATCGTGCGGATGGCAGACGCCATTCAACGAGAGAAAATTCCGTCCCAATGACACCGACGTTGAAAGATTTGGTTCACCGGAACATCAAAAAGACGGACCCCGAGACCACCCTCGGCGACGCTGCGCGGGTGATGGCCTATCATAAAATCGGAGCACTGCTGATTGAAGATGCAGGCCATTTCGTGGGGATTATCACGGAAGGCAGCCTGGTCCGAAAGGGGATGACGCAGGGGGTCTCCTATCAGGCCCCGGTCCACGCCATCATGGACGCGCCGCTAATCTCCATTGACATCCATCGATCGCCCATCGAGGCCAGTCACCTGATGCACCTCAACGGCATCCGTCACCTGGCCGTCCAACAGGAGGGGGAGGTCGTCGGAATCCTCTCCGTGCGGGATCTGGTGCGCCACTTTGCGTCCGAGAGCGATAGTCCGCTGTATCGGATGCGCGACATTTTTCAGCCGTTGACGGTGTTGATGCAGCGTGACATCCAGAGCCTCGATCATGCGGCATCCGTCCAGGAGGCCGCGCTGAAAATGGCTTCAAAACAGATCGGCTCGCTGGTGGTCACACAGGGAGAGCTGCGTGTCGGCCTGATCACCGAAACGGACCTCGTCCGCCGGGTCATCGGCAAGGGGCGGAGTCCGGACACGGCAGTCTCCGAAATCATGAATGCCCCCATCCTGGGGATTGACATTTCGGGCACGCTTCAGGAGGCAAACGATCGGATGGCCGCACACAAGGTGCGTCACCTGGCCGTCACCGAAAAGGGGGCGCTGGTCGGCATCCTCTCCGTCCGAGACCTGATCGGAATGATTTCGTTGCGGGACCTTCCCCGTTTCGTCAGAGAAAAGGGCACATCGGCCTGATGGACCTGCAACAAGAACAGCGCACCCTTCCCGAATATATGACGCCGATTTATCGGATGGCGGTTGCGCAGTTCGAAATGGCCGCCGAGCGTCTCTCCCTCGATCCCAACCTGAGAAAGCGAATGATCGTGCCCCGGCGCGCCGTCATGGTGGCCGTACCGGTTCGCATGGACGACGGGCGGGTCGAGATTTTTCATGGATACCGGGTCCACCACGACAACACCCTGGGGCCATCGAAGGGGGGGATTCGGTACCACCCGGGGGTCAATCTGGGGGAGACGGCGGCCCTGGCCATGTGGATGACCTGGAAATGCGCCCTGGTGGGGCTCCCCTTCGGAGGCGCAAAAGGGGGGATCGGCTGCGATCCTTCGTCCCTGTCCCGAAACGAACTCCAGCGGATGACGCGGCGCTATACGACCGAAATCGTTCAGTTCATCGGTCCGGACGTGGATATCCCGGCGCCCGATGTCGGCACCAACGCCCAGATCATGTCCTGGATGATGGACACATACAGCCAACTGAAAGGGTATGCCATTCCCGGCGTGGTCACCGGGAAGCCGACCGTCATCGGCGGATCCGTGGGACGGGCGGAGGCGACGGGGCGCGGTGTCGTCTACTGCATTTTGGAGGCCCTGCAACACCTGAAACGGCCGCACAGGGGGTTGCGGGCCGTTATCCAGGGTTTTGGAAACGTTGGCGCCAACGTCGCCCGTTTCCTGCATGAGGAGGGCATTCGGGTCATTGCCGCAAGCGACGTGCATGGCGGGGTCTTCAATCCGAACGGTCTGGATATCCCCGCCCTCGTTCGCCACATCGAAACACCCGACATCGTCGGCACGTTCGAGGGGGGCGATCCGATTCGCAACGAGGAGCTGCTCGTCCTCCCGTGCGACCTGCTCGTCCCGGCGGCCCTGGCCGGACAGATTACCGAAGAGAATGCCCGGCGCATCTCCTGTACGATCCTGGCGGAGGCGGCCAACGGACCCACGACTCCGGCTGCAGATCGCATCCTCCGGGAGCGAGGCATCTTTGTGATTCCCGATGTCCTGGCCAACGCCGGCGGCGTGATCGTCTCCTATTTCGAATGGGTGCAAGACCTGCAACACTTTTTCTGGAAAGAAAAAGAGATCCACGAAAGGTTGCGTGTCATCATGACAGAGGCCTTTGATGCGGTGCTTGCCCTTTCGCTCTCCGAAGGGGTCGAAATGCGGATGGCGGCGCTGATGCTCTCGATCCGGAAAATCGCCCAGGCCAAGCTGGCGCGCGGCCTCTTCCCCTGATTTGGGCGGCCTGATTTTAGCGGATTGAACGGCGGTTGCAAGGGGATGGACGGATGAAAGTCTCGGCGGCTGGACAGAGCGACGTTGGCAATGTCCGAAAATCCAATCAGGACAGCTTCGGGATGCTTCCTGAGTACGGTCTTTACATTGTCGCCGATGGCATGGGGGGCCATGCCGGAGGCGAAGTGGCCAGCCGGATCGCGGTCCGGACGATACAATCCGATTTCATGGCCGAAGAGGCCACATTGCCGGGGCCGATCGGGAGGACGCACCTGATCACGGCGATCCAGCATGCAAATCAGGCAATCTATGAAATGGGCGAGATCAACCCGGTGCTAAACGGCATGGGGACAACGGTTGTGGCAATCCTGGCCGACCCCACGGACACCCAGATCGCTTTTGTGGGGGACAGCCGGGCCTATTTGTACCGCGCCTACACCCTCCGGCAGGTCACGGAAGACCATACGCTCGTCAACGGATATATCAAGCAGGGGCTCCTGACACCGGCCGCCGCCGCACATCACCCGATGCGGCACGTGTTAAGTCGCGCACTCGGCACGCAGCCCACCGTCGAGGTGGACACGCTTCGCATACAACCGCTGCCCGATGACATTTTCCTGCTCTGTTCGGACGGACTCACCAACAAGCTCGGCGAAGATGAGATCGGTACGATCCTGACGCATTCCTCCAAAAACCTGGATGAAGCCGCGCGGACCCTGATCGAAGCGGCGAAACGGGAGGGGGGAGAAGACAACATCACCGTGCTGCTCGTGGGCTATTCCTATCGCTGACACGCTTCGGTGGCTACGGCGCAGCCTGCTGCCGCCCGGTCGAAGCAAGATACCTCTCGCAGAACGACTCCACGTATTTTGCGATCGGATCGCACTCCAGGTTCACGGCGCTGCCTGCTCGTTTGTCGCCGAGTGTGGTCATGCGGGCGGTATGCGGGATGATACAACACACAACGCTCCGATCGGTTACCTCGTTGAGGGTCAGGCTGATCCCATCCACGGCGATTGCGCCTTTTCGGACACAGTACTTCAGCACGTGCGGGGGCGCATCCACAACCAGGCGTGCACCGTGGGTTTCGTCCGTCCACGCACGAATTTTCCCGACCCCGTCCACGTGTCCCAACACCAGGTGGCCACCCAGGCGATCGCTCAATTTCATGGACCGCTCCAGGTTGACCGCGCGTCCGACCGGTACGTCGGAAAGGGTGGTGATCCGTGCCGTCTCCGGCGAAATGTCGGCGCAAAAACCGGACGGCAAAATGGAAACCACCGTGAGACAGACCCCATCCACCGCAACACTCTCGCCGAGCTGCAAACCCGAAAGGATCTGCCGTGCGGAAATCGTCACCCGTCTTTCCCGATCGAACGCCCCGCTTTTCTCAACGATCCCGATCTCTTCGACAATGCCGGTAAACATCTTCTCCCCCCATCAACGGACAGGACGACGCGACCATATTGCGACTTGACAACCCTTTCCGTCACGACCTACAGTGGCCTCAAGATGAAAGCCGATCAGTACATTGCGCAGTATATCGCGGGACCGATCTCCAAGGACACCCCCAGGGCCATACCGATCCCCATCGCCCTGCTCCTCCCGTTCCTCCTATGCCTCCTACCCCTTTTGGGGGCCCCATGCCTGGCATGGGCCGGAGACAGCCCCGATCGAATCCGTGGAATCTACAGTCTGCCTGCGGGCAATGCCCCCATCACCCCCGATCTCCTAAACGGTGTCGGTGTAGTGGGTGTCAGCCTCCGCACGACCTGGAGCCGGATGGAGCCGGAAGAGGGACAATGGAACTTCGACTATCTGGATGCCTCGATCGCGGCCGCGCGGGGGGCGGGGAAAAAGGCGATGATCCGGGTGCTGGCCGGCGTTCACACCCCGGCGTGGGTCTACGCGCGCGGCGCCAAACGGTTCGATTTCGCGCAGCGCAACCCCAATCGCGCGCGCAGGGGCGAGCCGAGCTACCTTCCCATCCCGTGGGACGAGACCTATCTGCGCTACTGGACCCGTTTCGTGCAAAAGTTGGGCGAGCGATATCGGGATGACCCCGCCGTCGTCCTGGTCCATCTGGCCGGCCCGACGCGCTCTTCCGCAGAGATGCACCTTCCCAAAGCGAAGGAAGACCGGGAGAAATGGCAGCAGGTGGGGTATACCCCCCGGAAACTGACCGACGCCTGGAAACAGGTGATGGATGTGTACGCCAAATCCTTCCCGAAACAGTGCCTTGGGCTCAACATTTCAATGCCGATCTATGACGATGGGGTGGCGGAAGCGGTACTGGAATATGGCCTTGAAAAACAGGGCGCCCGGATCTGCCTTCAGGGGAACTGGTTGAGCGCCCACACGCAGGATGCGTTTCCTTATTACAAACTGATTCGGCAGCATGCCACGAGGGCGACCATCGGGTTTCAAATGCTGGGTGCCGCCACCTGGAACGAGACATCGCCCCCCGAGGGACGCAATGCGGGACGACCCGGAGGACGGCGTGAGGGACGCAACGATCGCCCCGGGGGGAGGATGGGGGACATCGAAGTGGCGATCCAGAAGGGACTTGCGGCAAACGCCAGCTATTTCGAAATCTACCAGAAAGACATCCAGAACCCCGCCTACCGGAAAACGCTTCAGGAGTTGGCCGCCCACCTCTCGAAACATTGACCGGACACTCAAGAAGTCTACCCGCGTTCGACGAAGGACCCCCCTGGCGTTATCGTGTGTACGGTCGTACCGTCATCAATCCCGGAACAACGTTGTAGTGCTTCACGTTAGATGTGCATAGCGTCGCGGACAAACCGACCGCACAGGCGGCGATCAACGCATCCAGCAGGCCCAAGCCATGCGATAGATGGTACGCCGCAAAATCGGATAACCCACGGGCGCAATCAATCTCTGTCGGCCAAACGATTCGGAGTGGCGCGATCAGCTTCAATGCCTGCGTCACTTGGGCGGCATTGCGGGCATCCTGAATCAATTCCATCACGACGAACCCCGGAACGGACGGAAGCTCCGTCAGGCTTGCGAACCAAGCCAGTGCCGGCGGATGCCCGCGCTGGACATCAATGAGCACGTCGGTATCCAGGATATCCATTGCCTACGGTCGCGGCCTCCTCTCCGCTTGCTCTCGTACCGCGCGGGCATGCGCCTGGCTGTCCGCAATTTCAGGCCGCGCACCGACAAGCCCCGCACCCTGCCAATAGTCAAGCAGTTCCGCGCCGGTACGTAGTGTTGGGTGCGTACCTCGTCCGGCGGCAATCAGGCGAAGGACGTACTCCGAGAGCGGGAGTCCAAGCCGCGCGGCTTCGGTAGCAAGTTCGGTTTCCAGTTCGGATGTCATATCCAATACAAGGCTCATGGGACGACCTCCTTTTCACGACCATTCCAGCAAACGTGGAGCCGATTGGCACTGTGGCCTGACACGCCCAACGAGGGTGTTTCAGTCTGCTGAAAAACTGTTCGATCCCCGAGACGATCACAAATATCTTCAGCGGCCCGCTTCGGCATCCCAGGACACGCGTGTGACGGTACTATAAGACTGCATCCACCGGAAGTCCACCCGCCCGCCTCCTCGATAAAGCGGCCGTCCGCCGTGCGGGTCTGGCCCCTCTCCGCAAGCCCTTACCCCTGGCGTCGTGATCCGCTTTTTCGCGCGATGTGCCGGACGGTCGTCCGAATCAGAAAGCCCACGATACAGACCGGCAGGACAGACAAAAGGAGCATTCGGATGAAGTCCAGAATCCAAAGCACGCCCGCAGGGCGGGGTTGCGCGATCTTGGTCAGGCTTTCGTGATAGTTGATTTGTCCCCGGTTGAGCGCCGCTTCGACCAGTTTGTTTCCTTTATTTTCGATCTCGGCCTCCGTCGGATCGGGGCGGTCGCTGGGCACCGCCACGTACCGGTCCGGATTCCACAGAAGGCCGATCGCCAGGCAGAGCGCCGCCGCAATCAATCCCCCTATCCACAACAGCAAGAAAGGTCCGAACGAAGGACTTCTTTTTTCAGATTGCTCCATGGCAACAAATGCTCCCGATTGCAGTCCTCACCCCAACCCGCTTTCACCAGAGAAAGAATCTACGAAAGGACGGTGCGCGCAATGGTCGCGACCGTCACCTCCCGTGCCCCGCTCCGTATCAATTCCTTAGCCCCTTCCTTGAGCGTTGCGCCCGTCGTATAGACGTCGTCAATCAATAAAATCCGGCGGCCCGCAATCTCGCCGGGCCGACGCACGCCGAAGGCATTGCGCACATTCTCACGCCGGGCCGATTTGGAAAGGCCCACCTGCGGCGGCGTCTCCCGAACCCGCTCAAGGGCATCTATGGAGAGCGGGAGCGCGCGGGCGCGGGCAATCTCCCGGGCCAGCAGGAGCGATGGATTGAACTCCCGCATCCGAAGTCGGCCGGGATGCAGCGGAATGGCCGCAACACAATCCGCCGCGACCCCCTCCATGTCCGCCAGAATCAGGCGCGCAAGCGGCGCCGCAAGCGGGGTCTTTCGGTCGTATTTGAACAGGTGGATCGCCTTCGCAATGACCCCATCGTAGACAAACGGAGTGATCGCCCGGGCGAAAGGGGGGGGCGCCTCGTGGCACGCGGAACAGCGGTGCTGCGGCGAGTGCGAAAGCGCGGCCTCGGATGGATAGACCGCCGCGCAACCGGGACAACGGGGCCCCGAAATCCGCCGGCGTGTCTCCCAGCAGGCGGCGCAGAAAAAACCGGCCCCCTCCCGGTCACACCCCATCCGGTCGCACGCGGCGCACCGGCCGGGATAGAGCGCGTCCAGAAAAAATCGAACGGCATGCCGCGCGAAATCAGCGACGGCCCACATAGCAAGCGACGCCCCCCGTGAGGCACCCGACTCCCGCAATCAGCAGGATCATACCCGAAAAGGAGAGCCCGCCCCCCTGAAGCACAATGAGCACCATGATGGTCGAAAAGAGGCCCCAGAGAAACCACCAGACGAAAAACTGGAGTTTGCGGGGAATTTCCCGCGTCATTCCCGCCCACAGGAGCGATCCGAGCAGGGCCCCCGCGACATCGAATCCCACATCGCCGACACTGGCGGTGCGGGAGGGGACAAAGGACTGATGGAATTCGTCCAGACCCGCATACACGGAAGAGAGGAGCACCGCGCCCACAAGGGGCATCCAGACCCCGCCCCACCGCGTCCCGCGAAGCGCGCGACACCAGAGGATGGCCAGGATGGCATATTCCGTCACGTGGGCCGTCTTTCGGAGGACCGTCACGCAGCGGGCCAGCCCCGCCGGGGTGACGTCGGGGAGAAAAAACCGAATGAGTTGTGTCAGGAGCGCGCCCGTTTGGTGCGTCGCGCCGAGATCGGTCGAAAACAGAAAGATGGCCCCCATCCAGAGAAGGGCGGGCAGATAGGGGGCTTTCATTTCGACTCCCCGGTTGTGGCGGGGGCCTCGATCGGTTCATCGAACAGGGCGAAGCGAACCAATTTTCGGGAGACGGCCAGAATCAGGGGACATTGTTGCGACATCATGAGTGAAAAAGGGATGTCCAGCGTCCCCAAAATGCCCGCCACGCTCTGCCCCCACTTAAAGGCCGGCGCCGTTTTCGGGTCTTCCAGGTCGGGATTCCGATAGCGCACGTAATCGCTCGAAATCGGCGGCAGACCTCGATATATCTCGAAATAGAGGGCGTCCGTCAGCAACAGGGGGAGGGGCGCGTCCGGCGCATCCGGCACATCCGAATAAATCGCCCACAATTCGTCATGGAAGGCCGTCAGCATAAACCCGGTCAACTCGCGCAGGAGGGGCTCCCGCTTTTCTCCGACCACTGCCGCAGCCACCTGGGTGCCGCAGCGGCGGTCATATTCCAGAACCTGATCGTACAAAACCCGCCGATGGAGGTAATCGCGTCCCTCCGAAAGGGTTTGAGCCAGCCGCGGGAGTTTTAAGAGGAGGCCCGGCGTCCTTTCGTCCAAAACGGTGCGGTATCGGCGGGCGGCCGCCAGCGGACGATTTCTGGATGGAAACCATCGGAGCATCGGGTGATCGGGCCCCCAGGATACGGAACGGTGCGAACGTGTGGAGAATGGCCGGGCACCCTCATTCCACGAAAACGACGATCGAGTGGAGTCCCGACGTGCCGTCCGGGAAGGCGCGGGCGATGAAATCGGTTTGG
>CAZOFZ010000050.1:9540-12188 GCA_964579175.1 uncultured Nitrospirota bacterium
CGAGTGGAGTCCCGACGTGCCGTCCGGGAAGGCGCGGGCGATGAAATCGGTTTGGGACTCGCCCAGGTGATTGCTGGCCTTCACGTGGACTTGGTACGTGCCCGCCTTGGGCGCGTGCCAGTCGTAGCGCCATCGTACCCACGCATACCGGGACGGGGATGGCTCGATCCGCGCCGGCCGCCACTGTTTGCCGCCATCGAACGACAATTCCACGCTCCGGACGCCGTTATATCCCCCGAAGGCAATGCCTCGGAAGGAGGGGGTTCCCCGGAGCGTATTGTAGGGCCCGGGGGCGTCAATGCGGGAGCTCACCTTGATGAATCCGTCGTCCGTCCACCCTTTTTGCTGCCAATATCCCTTGTAGTCGTAATCCAGGATTTCGATCTTTGTCAGCCATTTTACGTTTTTGATCCCATAGATCCCCGGCACCACCGCCCGCAGCGGGAAACCGTTTCGTTTGGGGAGTTGGACGCCGTTCATCCGATAGGCCAGAAAGACGTCATAGTTCAGGGCCCGATCCAGCGGAATGCTATCGGAGTAGAGGTCTGCGCCATGGAAGGCCACCTCTATGGCCGACGGGTGCGGTCGGGCCTCCTCGATGAGCTGTTGCAGGCCGATCCCCTTCCAGACCGCATTGCCGATCAGATCCCCCGCCACCTCGTTGTCAATGCACTGGAGCGTGACCATCTTCTCGATGGCGGGGCGTTTCAGGAGGTCCGCGTAACGCAGACGCAGCGGCCGTGCGACGCGGCCCGTAACCTCCAACGTCCAACGCTCAATGTCCACCGTGGGATGTCCTGCATATTGAACGTTGTAAAAGGAGGCATTGGGTGTGATCAGCGGCGTCTCTTTGGCGGGAAGCGCCAGGAACTTCTTCATGATGAAGTTTCCGGCCTCTGCCCTGGACGCCCTGGACGTAAGGAGCGTCAGTCCCAGTCCCGCGTATTTCAGGAAATGTCTGCGCTGAAGGATCATCGGGTCATCTGCCGCGTAACCGGGGATCGAAGGCGTCGCGCACGGCATCGGCGAGGACGTTGGCTGCGAGGACCAGCCCGAACATCAGCACGAAGGCCGAGGCCAATGACCACCAGACCACCGGTTCACGCGCCATCTCCAGGCGCGCGCCATTAATCATGTTGCCCCACGAAATCTGCGCGGGGTCCACGCCGATTCCCACGTACGACAGCACCGCCTCCGCCAGCACCAGGCCGCTGAAGTCCAGCACGGCGGAGATCAGCACCAGGTGCATGACGTTCGGCAGAATGTGGCGGGCAATGATTCGGAGCCGCCCCACGCCGATCGCCTCGGCGGCGCGCACGTAATCCATCTCGCGCAGCTTCAGGGTCTCCCCCCGCAGCAGCCGACAGAGGCCGATCCAGCCGGTAACGCCCAGGATCACGCAGAGGGCGAAGAGGCGGACATCGGCCCGCTCCGTCACGCTTGTAAAGGCCTCGGCATGGCGATCCATGTAAAGTTGCAGGGTCAAGACCGACGCGGCAATCAGGAGGACGCCGGGGATGGAGCTCAGCGTGGTGTAGAGATACTGGATGACGTCATCCACCCATCCGCCGAAAAAGCCCGCGCAAATCCCCAGCCAAATGGCGAAGGGGAGCGCCACCAGCGTGGTCAGCGTGCCGATCAGGAGCCCCGTGCGCACCCCCTTCAGCGACAGATAGAGCACATCCTGCCCCACCTTGTCGGTCCCCAACAGGTGGTATTTCAGACTCAGACCGGCGGCGATGAAGCAGACCACGCACAGCAGGCCGCCCGTGAGGAAGATCGCCCGCCACGCGGTGGTCGTCTCGCCGCGCAAGATGGCGCGCAGTTTCCCACCCCATGAGAGGCGATCGGAGAGGCGATCGTGCCGCAGGAAAAAAATCAGCGTCGCGCCCAGGAGCAGGAAGGCCGAAAGCCCAAGCCCCCCCCATTGGAACAGGGTCTTCCAGATGTCGCCCGTCCGTTCGTCATCGGGACGTTGCAGGTGTGCGCCGCCAAATTGCAATCGGGGATAGATGCGGGCCGTGGTGCCATCTGGCGCCTCCACCGTCTCTTTTGCGTAGGCGTATGCGGAAAGTGGCGCGGAATAGGTCCGCTCTGCCCCGTCACGCAGAGGCCGCAGAAACAGGTCCAGGAGGGAACGGACTTCGGGGGTATAGTGCGCCTCCTGCCCGGACTCCGTGCCGGACTCCGTGGCAGAAAGCCGCTCCCGGAAGTGCACCGAATCGAGGAGGCCGACGGCCAGATAGGCCGCCAGGAGCATCAGCGCCGCCATGGCACCGGGACGCCGCCGTACGGCTGCCCAGGGGGTGGGTCGCTCCGCGCGCAGCGTATAGACGCCGTAGGCCAAAAACAGGCCCAGCAGCAGATAGACGACCGCATCGGTCCAAAGTATGACGGGCATCCATCTCATGTGCGCGCTCATGTGCGCATGGATGGTACGACAAACCCGTTTTGGGTGCAAGGTGGGGTGTGCCGCGCCCCTCCCCTTTGCTTAAAGGGGAGGTCGGGAGGGGTTCCTAAACGGACGGTGCGTGCCTGTGAATATTGACGTTTAACTAATAACGGATACATTTCTTGCTCCCCTCCTTATCCAAGGAGGGGCAGGGGGTGGTTGCTCCGGTGACTTCTTCCCGTCATGTTTTACGTGT
>CAZOFZ010000051.1:0-12138 GCA_964579175.1 uncultured Nitrospirota bacterium
GGGGTGGGGTCCCGGGTCTTCCCCGGCGGGGTGCTCCTCATTCATCATCGGAATCGGGTGATCTTTCACCGGGCCTTTGGATGGGCGTCGTTTATGCCCAGACCCCTGCGTGTGACCCAGGAGACCCGCTTCGATCTGGCCTCCCTCACCAAGCCGTTGCTCACCGCCGCCGCGATTTTATGTCTCATTCAAGAAAAGCGCCTGGCACTCTCGGACCCGGTCTGCAAATATCTCCCGGACTTTTCAGACGGGCTCAAAAGCAAAGTCACACTGCAACATCTCCTCAGCCATACTTCAGGCCTTCCCGCCTGGAAGCCTTATTCGGAACAGGTCTGTCCGGGGGAAGTCGGCAAGGAGGCGATTTATCGCCTGGCCCATGCGGAGCCGTTGCTCACGTCGCCTGGCGATCGAAGCGTCTACAGCGATGTCGGGTTTATCCTGCTGGGTGAAGTGGTGGAACGGGTCTCCGGGCAACCGCTGCATCGCTTCGGTGCGCGGCATATTTTGGGGCCGGCCGGGTGTCGGGCAACGGGATTTATTCACAATGGAAGACGACCCACAGCGCTTCGTGGGGCGCGATTTGCCGCCACGTCCGATTCCGCGTCCGTGCGGGTCCATGACGAGAATGCCAGGCGGATGGGGGGGGTGGCCGGTCATGCGGGCCTCTTCGCAACCGCCCTCGAAGTCTACCGTCTGCTCCGCCTCTGGCTGGATTCGCTCCAGGGAACGGGCCCATTCGACCCGCTCCTGGCCGCCCAGTTTGTAACCCGTCAGCCAAAGCCGAAAGGCGCCACATTTGGACTCGGATGGGATACGCCCTCCCCGTTTCGTTCATCGGCGGGGCGGTTCTTTTCGAAGTCGAGCTTCGGCCATCTGGGGTTTACCGGCACATCTGTCTGGGCCGATCGCGCCTGCGACCTTTCGGTCATCCTGTTGACGCATCGCGTTTATGACGGCCCGGAAAACCGAAAAATCCAGGCGTTTCGTCCCAGGCTGCACGATCTGATTTTTCAGGAGGTGGTGGGTGGCACTACGTAAGCCCAAGCGGTTGCGCCCCGGCGGCACGATCGGCGTGGTGGCGCCGGCGGGAAAGGTGGATCCCCTTCTGCTCCATGCGGGCATCGCACGCTTGGAAGGACTGGGGTTTAAAATCGTACAGGGAAAACACCTGGGAAAGGCCCATCGCTATTTTGCGGGAACGGATCGGGAACGGGCCGAAGACCTGCTTTCGATGTTGCAAAACAGCGAGGTGGACGCCGTTGTCTGTGCGCGAGGCGGTTCCGGAACGGCGCGCACGTTGTCCCATTGCAATTTTGACTCCGAATATCCTAAAATCTGCGTCGGCGCCAGCGATATCACGACGCTGCTGCTGTTTCTGTCCGCACAGGGGTGGGTGACCTTTCACGGTCCGATGGTGGCCACCCAGTTCGGCGGAAATTCCGCCCCGCAGATGGAAGACATGTTCGTCCGCATCCTGGCGGGGGAGTCGCTTGACATGCAGTTTCCCTGTTTGCCCCTCCGTCCGGGGCGGGCAGAGGGGATATTGACGGGGGGGTGTCTGAGCCTTCTGTGCACCAGCATCGGAACGGCCTGGGAGGTTCAGACGGACGAACGGATTCTCTTTCTGGAAGACACCGGTGAAGCGCCCTACCGCATTGACCGGATGTTGTCCTATTTAAAATGGCTGGGTAAATTCGATCACGTTTTGGGGATCGTGTTCGGACAGATGCCACGCTGCCACCCTGACGCACTCCCCGAAGTTATCCAAGACGTTCTGTCCGATTTTCAGTTTCCGATCCTGTTCGGTTTTCCCTCCGGACATGGCGCGGCAACGGCCACACTCCCCCTGGGAATTCGTTATTGCCTGGACGTGGAGCGTGGCAGCCTGAAAATGCGTGAACCGGCCGTCGTCGCCTAACGTCGTATGGAAAGGAGTGTTTTCATGCCCTCGGTTGCTCCTTGGACCAGTTGTTTTTGCACGCGGATGGTGGTTGTGTATCTACAGTCAATGGGTCGTGAGGGTAAGGTGGATTATCGTGGCCTCCTCACCGACGCCGGTCTGGCCCGTCGCATTGACAACCCCAGAGAGTTTCTGCTGAACCCAAACAACTGGGTACCCTATGGCGTTCTCCAGACACTGATCCTGGCTGCGGAAGTTGCTACAGGACAAAAAGATGCGGCTTATCTGGCGGCCAAAAACTATTTTCACGGCCAGCAGAAAACCTCTTTTGTCGAAATGATCGCGGCACATCTCAGCCAGGTGGAAGATCTCCTCAAAGTTGCCCATCTATGGGCCGTCGGCTATACAAATTATCTCAAAATGCAGTGCCTGCTCCTTCCCCAACAGCCGGGGGCCGTCCTCCTCTCCCAGTTTGGGCCGAACGTGACGCCGTGCATCGGTAGTTTTTATCTGCTGCGTGGCATCTACGACGGTATCTTCGCCCTGTTCGACAATGTTGAGCCGGTTGCTGCCGAGGAGGTCTTTTCCCAACTGACCTTATCGCAGCTGATTTCGGAGTTTGGAGGCTATCGTCTGCAACAAAATAACGCGTGGGAGATCGGCATCGTGGAGAGCGCGTCCGGTCGGGAGGTCGCGACAGTCAAGCAGATCGCCCTGATGGCGGAGACGGTTCCGTTCCCGCAAGACGACGACGCGACCTGCGAGGGGATCGTGATTCCTTCCCATGATCGAAAGATAACCTTGCTATCCCCGACCGGTTACGCTTCGGCTGCGGCGGGGCCGGGGCAGGTCCCAGTTTATGAAGTGGTGCGGGAAGGAAGCCTTTCGGCGGACGGACTCTCCCTTCCGCTGCGCAAGGGTCTGCGACTCGACGCCCCCTATTCCAGGTTCCAATTGCGATGGAAGCCGAAATGGCGCCAAAAAGTCGTCTCCTTCACAAGAAGACGTTCGGAAGTCGTTCCCTTCCTGCTCAATCATATGCGTGAGTTGCGGGAGGCCCACCTGCTGTCGCTCCAACAGAGCATGGAGAATCAGGCGCTGACACAGGCCAATCTGGAACTCAAAAAGGCAAGGCGGAGGGACGCCTGCGACGTCATCGGAGAGAGCCCCGTCATTCGAAAGTTGCTGGACCAGATTCGTCTGGTGGGGCCCACCGATTCGGTGGTCCTGTTGATGGGCGAAACCGGATCGGGGAAAGAGGTCCTGGCCAAGGCCGTCCATGAGGCCAGTCTCAGACAGGATCGGCCGCTCCATGTCGTCAATTGCGCGGCCTTCACCGATACCCTGTTGGAAGCGGAGCTTTTCGGATATGAGCGGGGGGCCTTTACGGGGGCCGTCTCCACGAAACAGGGAATCTTTGAGACGGCCAGCGGCGGCTCGATCTTCCTGGACGAGGTGGGAGATTGTTCACCCATGATGCAGGTTAAACTACTCCGCGTGATCGAAACCCAGGAGGTCTACCGCGTGGGCAATCACAAACCCATTCCCGTGGACATCCGTCTGATCGCGGCCACCAATAAAGACCTTTCGGAACAGGTCGCTTCCGGGCAGTTCCGGCAAGACCTTTTTTATCGCCTCCAGGTCGTCTCGTTCCTGGTGCCCCCCCTGCGGGAGCGTCCGGAAGACATCCCTCTTCTCATTGAGCACTTCCTCGATTCGTACTGTCTGACCTATCGAAAAGAGCGACCCGACCTGACGCAGGATGCGTACCAGATCCTGACGAACTATCACTGGCCGGGGAACGTCCGACAGCTGAAGAATGTCCTGGAGCGGGCCATTGTGTTGCACCAAAACCGGGTGATTACGCCAGCGGAGATCGTACTCATCGAAGCCTCGCCTCGGGCCCCCTCCAATGGCCGCTCGCTCCAGGAAGGGCTCGACCTCCGCAAACGGGCGATGGTTGAAGAGGCGCTCAGGCAGAACGGCGGGAACCAAACGAAGGCGGCGGCCCTTCTGGGTATTCAGCGTACCTACCTGGCACGTTTAATCCGACTGTGGAACATCCCCGCCAGCGTTTAAAACAGCTCCCGGCAGCAACCGCAAACTGTGAAACCGTAGATGGGGCTCTAACCCCCCCTGACACGATTGCGCGGTGAGCTTATGGCGCGACGTAGTCGGTGGCGTACTGGCCTTTGACGAAGGCGGCTTCTTCGAATGTGCGCCGATGGAAGGGGAGGGTGGTTTTGATTCCTTCGATCACGCATTCCGAAAGGGCCATGCGCATCTTGGCAATCGCGCCGCCGCGCGTGGGGGCATGGACGATCAATTTTGCCAGCAGCGAGTCGTAATGGGGCGTCACGATCTGCCCGGCATGAAGCGTGGAGTCCACCCGGACACCCGGCCCCCCCGGAAAATAGCAGGCCGTGACCAAACCGGGCGAGGGGACCCACGTGTCGGGGCACTCCGCGTTGATGCGGCACTCGATGCTGTGTCCCCGCAGCTTGATCTGACTTTGCTTAAACGGCAGCGGCAGGCCCGCCGCGATCTGGATTTGCACCTGTACGAGGTCCACGCCGCTGACCATTTCGGTGATGGGATGCTCGACCTGAATGCGGGTGTTCATTTCGATAAAGTAGAACCGAAGGTCCGCATCCACAAGGAATTCCACCGTACCCGCATTGGTATACGAAGCGGCCGAAACGGCGTCCAGCGCGGCCCGCCCCATCTCTTTGCGCAACTTGTCGTCCACCGCCGGGGAGGGGGACTCCTCGATCAACTTTTGATGACGCCGTTGGATGGAGCAGTCCCGTTCTCCCAGATGGACCTTGTTCCCATGCTCGTCGGCCAGGACTTGTATTTCGATGTGACGGGTGTTCTTGAAATATTTTTCGATATAGACGCCATCGTCGCCAAAGGCCCCTTTGGCCTCCGACTGTGCGGACTGAAGCGCCGGGGCCATTTCCTCTTCCTTGTGAACGACGCGCATGCCGCGCCCGCCTCCGCCTGAGATGGCCTTGATCAGCAAGGGATAACCGATCTTGCGCCCCACCTCCAGGGCCTCACGAGGATCGCCGATCCGCCCCCCGCTTCCTGGAATGACGGGCACTCCCTGCTTCATCATCCGCTCGCGGGCATTCGCCTTGTTGCCCATCAGCGCGATGGATTCCGGCCGGGGGCCGATAAATTTGATCCCCGCCGATTCGCACACCTCCGCAAAATGGTTGTTCTCCGCCAGGAATCCATAACCGGGATGGATGGCTTCGGCGCGGGTGACTTCCGCGGCGCTGAGAATATTGGGGATGTTGCGATAGGAGGCGGAGCCTTCCGCAGGTCCGACACAAACGCTCTCGTCGGCAAACCGCACGTGCAGCGATCCCGCATCCGCCTCGGAATGGATGGCCACCGTTTTAACGCCCATCTCATGGCAGGCGCGGATAATCCGCAGCGCGATTTCTCCACGGTTGGCAATGAGGATTTTTTTAAACATATCAAGTCACTTGGATTTTGAGCGAAAGGGGGACGGAAGGGACAACGCGTGTCCTACGGACGGGGTTCGATCCGGAACAGGACCGTGCCATATTCCACATCGGTGCCATCTTCCAGGCAGACCTCGACAATCTGCCCGTTGACGTCGGATTCGATCTCGTTCATCAGTTTCATCGCCTCGACGATGCAAAGCGTCTGACCCTTTTTGACGATGTCGCCCGTTTCCACGTACGGATCGGTGTCGGGGGACGGGGCGCGATAAAAGGTGCCCACAATGGGCGAGCGGACCGGATGTGTCACATCCACGGTCTCTGCGGGAAGGGATCGGGCTGCCTCCTGCACCTCGATGCGCGCAACCTTATCGGACGGGACTGCGGTAGACGTCTCCCGGCGGAGCCGAACGCGCCGTCCGGTCTCCTCCACTTCGAGCTCGGTCAGCGCCATCTCGCGCATCAACTCGACCAGTTTTTTGATCTCTTTAAAGTCCATGTCTCTCGGACGGCAGCCCTGCGGACGGCAGCCCTGCGGGCGGCAATGCGCTTCGCTTAACCTGCCGACGTGCAACGCCTAACGCTATTTTACCCGTTCCACGTAGGCACCCGTGCGGGTGTCTATCTTGATCACGGTCCCTTCTTCGATATAGAGCGGCACTTTCACGGAACCCCCGGATTCCAGCCTGGCGATCTTGGTCCCGCCGGTTGCGGTGTCGCCACGGGTGCCGGGTGGCGTCTCGACGATGGTCAACTCAACGAACAGCGGCAGGTCCACCGACATCGGTTTCCCCCGGAAAAAAAGGACGCGGACCATCATCTCGGCCTTCAAAAAGTCCTTTGCATCGCCCATCTGTTCTGCGGTCAGGAAGAGCTGCTCATACGTGCTGACGTCCATGAAATGATATTCGTTCCCCTGTACGTAGAGAAACTGCATCGCCCGATCCAGCAGGTCGGGTTCCTCGAATCTTTCCCCGGAGCGAAAGGTCCGCTCGAGCGTATTGCCCGTCTTTAAATTCTTCAGTTTCGTCCGAACGAAGGCCCCGCCCTTTCCAGGTTTGACATGTTGAAAGTCCACGATCGTGTAGGGATCGCCGTCCAGCTCCAGCTTTGCGCCACCTCGAAAATCCGTTGTTGTAATCACCCTGTCTCCTCAATTTGTAATTGCCGCATGCGCTCCGTTTGAATCGCCGCAAGCCATCCCCGAAGACGCCGAATATGACGTTCATTAGACGGGGACGGCCTGCGGGACGGATGTTGAAGTGCCCGATAGACCGCAGCCGCTTCCTTATGATGCCCCTGATGCAGATAAAGAGAGGCCAGCATCGGCGACACGACCGTTCTCGCCAAATCGCCCTCCAAATCGCCCTCTTCGGTGCCTTCAACTTTGTTGTCTTGAAGGATCTTCTCGCCGGAATCCACCGACTCCGGGGGCGCGGATTCCGGTAGGAGTGCGGGCGTCGGGTGCTCCATCTCGGCCAGGGCCTCCGCCGCTTCCCGGTCGGAAGGATCAATGGAGAGGACCGACCGGAAAGACTGAACCGCCAGCGCCAGCGCCCCTTCTTCTTTGTGGAGGAGCGCCAGCTTTTTGTGGGCCTGGATATGCGAAGGGTTCAGGGCCACGATTCTCTGAAACGCTTCTCTGGCTGCGGAAGTCTCCTTCCTTTGCAGATAGGCCTGGCCCAGCAGCCCCCAGCCTGCAACGTAGTCGGGATAATTCAAAAGACCTTTTAACAGGAGGGGAATGGCCTCCTCCAGTTGGTCGGACTGCAAGTATTCATGGGCCAGCGGGACGAACAGGCGCGGATTCCGGGCCAAATCCGCACGCAGCTTCGAGATTTTGGAGGGAGGAAGTTTGCTGGCCATATTGGCAGAAGATAACAATAAATGAGGAGAGAAAGTCAATTGGGTGACGAAACGTTGCCGTGACCCTGGCCGTGATGCCGGCCATGACGCTGGGAGGATGGGGGCGCCGACAGTGCCATGGCATCCGCAGTCGTCCATCCGGCGCAGGCCGCCGTCAGCAGCGCCATTTCGACGGAAGGGGGTAGCGTCAACAGCATCCGAGAAAGGTAGGCCAGGATGAAAAAATAACTGCACCCCATCGTCATGGCCGGCCAGAGAAAGAAGCGGATGAATCCGCGAAACGTCCTCTTTGCGGGCATCCGGAAGATGTAGAGCGATGCCGCAATGCCTCCCGACAGCAGGGCCACGACGATCGTTTGATAGAGCGGGTGGGTCAGGAACGGCTCCAAAACGAATCCAACCGCCGCACCGAGACCGATGGCCGCCGGCATCCAGAGCGGGGCCGGCATCGGGCCAAAGGTGAGCGGCTGCCCATCCGGGAAAATCCGAATGGGGAGGCCGGGCGCGCGGGCACGCAGAAAACCGATTTCAAAGCCGTCGCGGGCCACGGCGCCGGCCACGAAGCTGATCAGCGCCGCGCGAAACGCACGATAGCCAAACACAAACTCCACCATTCCCAGGATCATCCAGTAGAGCATGAAGGAATACAGAAAGCCGATCTTCAGCGAAAACCAGACAACCTCCCCGGGCCGCTCCTTCCAAATGTCGCGGAGCGGCCGTTCAAAACCGCTTGCGTAGGCGTAGAGCCCAACGGGGATGCAAGTGACGGAAGCACAAAGACCGACCAGGATCAACGGAAGGGGCCGTGTCTCGGAGGCGATCAGCCAGGCAATCGCCAGAAAGGGGGGGTAGACCGCAACACCAGACCAGAGGATGATCCGAATCTTCCGACGGCGGGCAACCCGATCGGCATCCAGTTGCGATCCATAAATGACACGGAGTTTAAGGCGATGGAACACGTCGGTTTTTTCTCATGGAACGAAAGCGTGGGGAACCGGGGCGGGAGGTTTTTTTCGCTCATTCCCCCAGCGTCATGGGCTGAACCGGCCCGAAGGCGGCCTCGAATGCGTTCAGCGAGAAGCGCGTCTTGTCGCCGACGGTCAGGATCACCAACCGATCGGGATGGAGGTGCTCCCGCGCCACACGCAGAATGTCCTCGCGGGTCACTTTCATGACGTTGTCGCGGTATCGCTCCAGGTAATCGGGCGGGAGGCCGTAATATTCCAGCGACATGTGCTGGCTGACCACCTGCGCGGGGCTCGCGAATGAAAAAATAAAGGCATTCAAAAACGCCTCTTTGGCCCCCCGCCACTCTTCTTCCGAAACCGGTTCTTCCTGAATTTTATGCAGATGCGCCAAGATCGCGGAAATGGTCTGGGCCGTGCTCTCCGCGCGGGTTTCGGCGTAGGCCACAAAGATGCCCCGTTCGAGATGACCGGGGCGAAAGAGGCTTCCGACCGAATAGGCCAGCCCCTGCCGCGTTCGGACATCGCTAAAGAGCCGGCTGGAAAAACCACCCGCGCCCAGGATGTCGTCCAAGATGGAAAGGGCAAAGAAGTCGGGGTTGTCCTGACGAATGCCCAGATGTCCGATCCGAATCTGCGTCTGGGAAATCGGTTTGTGGATCAGGTGGAGCCCCGCTGCGGGCTCGACCGCAGGCGCAACCTCCGGAAAGACAACGGCCTGCCGTTTCCAACCCAAAAAGGCCGCTTCTATTTTCTCGATCGTTTCTGCCGTGTCGAAATCGCCCGTCACACCGATCATCGTCTGGTTCGGCGCAAAATAGCGGCGATGGAACGCGACCAAATCCTCGCGCGTAATGGCCCGGATCGTCTCCTGGGTGGGCTCCCGCGCATAGGGGTGTGCCTTCCCGTAGAGATGTTTACCAAACCAACGGCGCGCAATGCCGCCGGGATGGTCATTGCGCCGCCGGATCGCCTCCAGCGCATTATTCTTGGCGATTTCCAGCTTTTCTTCCGAAAACGCGGGGGATCGAAGCATCTCGGAGAGCAGGGTAAGACCAGCATCGAAATCTTTCTTAAGGAGGTCCATCTCCAGAGAGGCAGCCTCCAAACCGATCCCCACCGACAGCTCCGCCGCCACCTGATCCACCCACCGGTCCACCTCATCGCCGCTGCGCGTGGCCGTGCCGCCGGTGCGCATCACGGTGCCCGCAAGCCCCGCCAGACCGATCCGATCGGGGGAATCGTGAATGCTGCCGGTACGTACCAGTACCTCCATCTGGATCAGCGGAAGTTCATGGTCTTCCATCAGGAAGAGGACGATCCCATTCGGGAGGGTGATGCGCTGCGGTTTGGGCGGATGAAACTCGGAGGTGGAAAAGCGCATCCCCCTTGGGTCGGCCGACATGGGCAGGATCGTGTCAAGCGGATGCTGTCGTACAGGCTGACAGGAAAGGAGCAGGAGGCTGATAAAAACCGTCGCGAGCGGCCAAGCCCCCCACCCTTCCCTCCCCCGCCAGCGGGGGAGGGTTAGGGAGAGGGCTTTTCTGAATCGGGAGGGGTGCATCATGGGTTTTTCACCAGTGTCGCGACCACACGGTTTTTCTTGGAAAAGTAAGTGCGGGCGACGCGTAGAATGTCGTCGGGTGTGACCCTCGCAATGGCCTCTCTGTTGCGCAATGGGTAACGCCAGCTTCCCGCCACCGCCTCGAAGTAGGCCAATCCCGATGCCAGTCCGCTGTTGGACTGCAATGTCCGAATCAGTGCGGCGTCAATGTGGGCCACGACTTTCGACAGCTCGTCCGCCGACACGGGTTCCGATTTGAGCCGTTCGAGTTCTTCGTAAATGGCCGCCTCAACCTCTTCTGCGGCATGGGGCGCGCGGGGCGTGGCCGACACCGTAAACAGATTGGGGAATCGGGCCCCCGGCGATCCGGAACCGGTTGCGACGCCGGTGACGATTTTCCGTTCGTCCACCAGTTTTTTATAGAGCCGGGAGCTTCGTCCATCCGAGAGGAGAATGTCTATGACGTCGAAGACCGCGTCATCCGGATCGGCAATGCCGGGTTTGTGGTAACCGATTAAAAGCTGCGGATGGGCATCGTCCTCGATTTCCACGCGGCGCTCCCCCGTCTGCGGGGGCTCGACCGTCACCACGCGCGGCGGGGAGGGGCCGGCGGGGATTGCACCGAAAGTGCGCTCCAACAGGGGGAGGACTGCCTCCGGCTGGATGTCGCCCACGATGGAAATAATCGTGTTATTCGGGACATAGTGGGTCTTGAAGAATTCCTGCGTTCTCGTGGCGGAGAGGCCCCCCACGTCCGAGGGCCAGCCCAGCGTGGGCGTGCCGTAGGGGTGGGCCATGAACGCGGTGGCATAGAAGGCCTCGGCCAGTTTTCCGGCAGGATTCGTTTCGACACTGCGCCGTCGTTCCTCCAGCACCACGTCCCGCTCTTTGTAGAACTCGCGCAGTACGGGGTGGGCCATCCGGTCGGACTCGATGGCCACCCAGAGTGGAAGACGATTGGCCGGGAGACTGATCACATACGACGTGACGTCCCGTCCGGTGGAGGCGTTTAACCCCACCGCGCCGTTTCGTTCGTAAATCTCCCCCATCTCATTGGCGACCACCCACTGTTGGGCCGCTTCCTGAAGGGCCGTGAACGCCTCCCGAAGCCGATTCAGACGCACAGGATCGCCCTCCTCCTCCGCGCGGCGAATCTCCTCGTTGAGCGCTTCGATTTGCGAAAGGAGCGGGGCCTCCCGTCCGTAATCGGAGGTGCCCAGGGTGGGCGTCCCCTTAAAAGCCATGTGCTCGTAGAGGTGGGCAATGCCGGTGATGCCGTTTTGTTCGTGAACCGAACCGACTTTATAGGTCATATTAAAGGCCACGATCGGGGCCCGATGCCGCTCCACGAGCAGCACCTTGATCCCGTTCGAAAGGGTTCGTTCCAGCACTTGGCCCTCCAGGGTCTGCGCGCCCGGCGTGGCTGCGCTGGAAATAGACGTGGCGGCCAGCAGGACAACGGATAGGATGATGAGCCGGTATTTACGCATCGAATAATCGCTTCAAATCGCTGGTCGTTTCGGCAAAGAAGTCGGGTGAGGCGGCCAGCAGCGCCTCTCTCTCTACCAGGCCGTAACCGACGGCACACGATTTGATCCCCGCCGCGCGGGCCGCCTGAACGTCGGTGAAGGAGTCTCCAATCATGATGGCTTCTTCCTTCGCGATGTCCAATGTCCGCAGGATCGTCAGGAGCATATCGGGGTGTGGTTTCAATTGGAGTGGCGGTGTTCCACCCAGGACGAGGTCGAAATGATGCCCAATGCCCAGCCCCTCGATGATGGGTGTTGTGTACAGGATCGGCTTGTTGGTGGCCACCGCCTTCTTTTTGCCGTTGAAGTGGGCGAACAGATCCAAGATGCCCGGATAGAGCACGGTTTCATCCAGCAAATGCGCCAGGTAGTGCGATTCAAAAATCCGAAGCGCGCGATCCACCAAATCGGGCTCTTCGCTCTCCACCGCCTCGATAATCAGCCGCCGGACACCGTTCCCCACATAGCCGTAGATCGTCTCCGGCGGTTTCTGGGGGAGGTTCAAGTCCCGAAACGTCATATTCACGGAGGCCGCAATATCCTTTCGGGAGTCAATCAGCGTGCCGTCGAGGTCGAAGATGAAGAGGCGGGGTGTCATACCACCGGCACTATAGGCAAAATGTCGGCGCTTTTCAACCGGAGGGATGGGCGGAGAAACAGGGTGTGCTGTTTGGAACGAGGTTGGCAAGACCAGGAGGGAAGTTCCGCTGAATGCGCCACTGGGGAAGGAGGGCCATCCCAGGATGCGGCAACCACCGTCTCATCCCCTCCTGGAAAGCGCGATGCGGGGACGGGCGTGCGGACCTCCAATCGGGGAACAGAAGCGTCCCCGGGAGTC
>CAZOFZ010000052.1:0-11722 GCA_964579175.1 uncultured Nitrospirota bacterium
CCAATGTCACGGTCTACAAGGGAAGCGCCACGGTTCAGGCGCAGGGTGTCAGTGTACAGGTGGGTGAGAATCAGGCCACGCATGTTGGACTCACGACGCCTCCGGCAACCCCACGACCTTTACCCGGACCGGTGCTGCTTCTTTCGCCGGAGAATGGCGCGTTATATAGCGGGGAGCAGGCTGCTCCGGAAGTTGAATGGAGCCTGTTGAAGGAGGCTGCGCGCTATCGCTTACAACTCTCCGACAACCCGGAATTCGATTCGCCCCTGCTTGATGAAACCCACCCGGAAACGACGCTCCATATCGCAGGTCTTGGGCGAGGGGTCTATTACTGGCGCGTGGCAGCGCTGGACGCGCATGGGGTGGAAGGGGCATGGAGTCTCGTTCGGAATCTGGAAGTGATACGCCCGACATTCGGAATCTCCTTCCCGGAAGAAGGCCAGGTAATCGCGGCGGAGACGGTTTGGGTGGAAGGCGAGGCTTTGCCAACCGACGCGGTCTATCTCAATGGAACACGGGTTGCGGTGAACGATCGGGGCGTCTTCATGGAGCAGGTTACACTGAGACATGGGACGAACCTGATCGTTGTGGAGGCGGTCAATGCCATGGGTGCGTCCCGCTTTCAGACACGGACCGTCCATAGAAAACCTTGAAAAATGGGCTTGCTGCAAACCCATACCCAGCCTGTTTCCAGCCTGTGCAGATACTCCTCCCGTAGATTACAGCGTCTATGCTCCGCTTTCACCCTTCCATTCGCCTGAAGTTGCTGTTGACGATGCTGGTGGTGGTCACGAGCGCCGTCGGTGTCATCACAACCACCATCGTCACCCTATTCCAGGAAGATAAAACAGCCTACATCTTCGATTCGACAACCGCCGTTGCGCTGCATATGGCGGAGGAGACCAATGCCACCCTTTCGAACTACATCACACAAATGAACGTTTTGGCGCGCGCCCTTTTATCCGATGAGATGACGCAAAAGGAGGCGTTCATTAAAAGCCTCTTTGGCGATTTTGACGATATCATGGCCGTGACGCTCTACGACCTTGACGGCACGGAGCGGGTGACGCTCTATGACACGGCGCTTTTACGCGAGACGGACATCAAAATCGAGGATATCGTCCGGTACCGGAAAGCCCATCCGCTTCCCATCGCATCTCTGGGAGAGGCCACCTATATTCAGAATTCGACTCTTTCTTCCAAACTCCCTTCTTTTACACTGGCGTTTCTCCATCAGCAGACGGAAAATGCCGGGATCATCTCCGCTGAAATTCGCCTCGATAAACTGCTTGCCCTGGTTGACAAATCGAATGTGTTTGCTACTTTTCTCGTGGACAGCCGGGGGGCACTTTTTTCCCACCCCGACCTGGGGCGGGTCTTGGCGCGTCAGGATTTGTCCAATATTCCCATTGTGACGGCATTTTTGAAAGAGACAGCTTTTGCGCAGACGCTGGAATATTCGATGGAAGAGGAGACCTTCCTGGGGGCGTATGCCCGCGTTGATTTTGGACGGCTGGGGGCCATCGTTCAAACCCCCAAGGGGGTCGCCTACCTGACGGCCCGTGAACTGATCAATACCCTCCTGATGGTTTCCCTGGGTGTCCTCTTTATTTCCGCCCTGGCCAGTCTGTTCTGGTCACGGAGGATGACCCGACCCATTCAGAAGCTGTCGGATGCCACCCGCGCCGTTGCTGCCGGAGATTTTAATATCCATGTGGAGGTCGGTAGTCACGACGAACTTCGTTTCCTGTCCGATTCGTTCAATCGAATGGCGTCCGAACTGAAGAAACGGGAAGGGGCGCTCAAAGCGGCACAGGAGGCGCTCATCCAGTCCGAAAAGATGGCGGCGTTTGGACAGTTGGGGGCCGGCATTGCCCACGAAGTTAAAAATCCGCTGGCGGGTATCATGGGCTATGCACAACTGGCGCAGCGGAAGATCGATCCGGAAAGTCCCGTCGCCCGCCATCTTGCGATCATCGAGAAGGAGACGAAACGTTGCAAGGTGATTATTGAAAACTTGTTGCGATTTGCGCGACAGGAAAAGACGGCATTCATGCCGACCGATCTGAACCGCGTGATTCTGGATGCCGTGACGATTGTGGACCATCAACTCGGCATCAACCATATTACAATCGAAAAAGCGTTCGCGGAGCCCCTCCCGAAGATCAACGGGAACGATAATCAATTACAGCAGGTGCTCATCAATTTGATGATCAATGCGCAGCAGGCCATGCCGGAAGGGGGGACGCTTCGTCTCGCAACGCGGGCGATTCCTCCCTACGTTGAAATTCGCGTATCGGATACGGGCACCGGTATTCCGGAAGAGAATCTGAAAAAAATCTTCGAGCCTTTTTTTACGACCAAGCCCGTGGGGACGGGGACGGGTCTTGGTCTATCGGTGTCATACGGCCTGATTAAGGACCATGGCGGACAGATTCTGGTGGCGAGCGAGGTAGGGAAGGGAACCACCTTCACCCTGCTGATCCCGGAGGTATGAATTGACGAAACCCGCGATCCTGATCGTGGATGACGAGGAATCCTTCCGGGGTCTTGTGGTGGAGCTGCTGCTGGATACCGGATATGAAGCCAGAGGGGCCGAATCTGGGGAGGCTGCGCTTTCATTGCTGGATCAGTGCCGCTACAACGTGGTCTTCACCGATCTTCGGATGCCGGGGATGGATGGCGTCGCACTTTTAAAGGAGGTGAAGCGGAGAGATCCCACGACGGAAGTCGTCATGATGACCAGTCATTCTTCGGTTTCGTCCGCAGTGGAAGCGCTCCGTCTGGGCGCCTACGATTACCTGCTAAAACCCCTGGACAATATCGAAGACCTTCTGGGCCTGACAAGGCGTGTCCTCGAAAAACAGTCCCGTGATGCCGAAAAGGCGCAACAGGTTCATCTGCTTCATGCCAAAAACTCGGAAATCGAGAAACTCTATAACGAAGCGAAGGCCCTCTCCATCCTGGATGGCCTGACCGGTTTATATAATCGTCGGCACTTCGAGGACGTGATGATGCGGGAGATCGGCCGGGCCGTCCGCCATCAACTGCCGCTGTCGCTCATCTTTCTGGACGTGGATCATTTCAAACACTACAACGACCGCAATGGTCATCAGGCCGGCGATGCGTTGCTAAAACAGATTTCGCAGATGATCCTGCAGCGGGTTCGTTCGACCGATATCGTCTGCAGATATGGCGGGGAGGAGATCACGATCATCCTGCCTCACACCGCCAAGGCAAATGCCAAAACGGTTGCGACAGACCTGATGGAAAAGATTTCCGCATATCCTTTCTCGCAGGGAAATCATCAACCCCTGGGTCGGGTGACGGTCAGTCTCGGCGTTTCGGAATGTCCAACGGACAGCCGCGATACGATGGAAGTGATCCGCCTGGCGGACCAGGCCCTCTATCGGGCCAAGCAAAATGGACGGAATCGGCTTGCACTCGCCGGCGAGACCGACTGATTCAAGCTGATTCAAGGGCACCTCGAATCAAAACGGCTGGCCGCCGGAAATGTAGTACTGGAGGCCCGCTTCATCTGCCGAGGAGGTGTTGGCGGGTTTGGCGACGTCAACGCGGATCGTCACTGGATAGGCCCCGAATAAATCCACGTACCAGCGAAGGCCCGCACCGACATCATAGCGATAGTCGTTGAAGCGAAAGACATTGCGGGCGTCGGTCACCTGGCCCGCGTCGGCGAAGAGGGCGCCCTGGAGCGTGTGTGTGTGAACGAGTCCCCACAGATTTCTGTCGGTTTCATAGAACAAAGGAAAGCGGTATTCCGCCGAAAAAAGCCCCATATTGTCCCCTTCGAACGCAAGCGGTGTAAACCCGCGCATCCCATCGTCCCCCCCCAGGAAGAAGCGACTGTTCGGAAAGAGATGCCCAAACGATTCTCCGACAAAGAGACGGAGGGCAATTTCATGGTAATTGGAAAACGAGATGCGTTTGCGTAAATCCATATTGACTGTAAAAAGGCGGTCGGTATTGTTGCGCGTCAGGCCCTGTTCATATGTAAACGAAAGCCCCAGGGAGGGATGCCGATCCATGAGCCTTCGAATTCCGTCGGAGAGAATGGGAATATCGGGATAGCTCATGGCATAGCCCAAACGCAGCACGCCCACCTTCTCTTCCGGAGGCTGATCCTCTGCCGTCTGCGGCCCCTGATAGAGAAGGCCGGTTTCGAATCTGTGATTGTTCCGGAGAAGACGACTGTACGTGATGCCTGCGGCATCCCCCTCTTCCGTATGCGTAAAATCGATCCGGATGCCCAGGCGCTTGTCATAGACGGGTTGAAAGAGGAGCCCCGCCTTATAGGTGAGCTCGTTCGTGTTCAGGTTATAACCGCCCAAACCGAACCGGTTGAGCAGCACTTTCCAGCGCCGGGGTGTTCGGTTGTTCGACCGATCGGGATCGCTCGACTCCCGATTCGGGTCCAGCTCCACCACCCGGACCGGGGAAGGGGTGATGACCACGGCTTCATGCTGTGCATCTTCTCCTTCCCAGAGCAGGGTCGTTGAAGCGCCATTTTTTTCCTGGAATTGGATTTCCAGCGGCTCGATTCCCTCCCCCTGTTTGCGAATCAGGAGGGTCGTCTCATACCCTTCCTCCGTCTTTCTTCCGTCCACTTTTTCGATCCTGAAGTCCAAGGCAGGGTTACTGACCAGCCATTGCTCGAAAAACCAGCGCAGGTCCCTCCCGGACACCTCGAAGAGCACCTCCCGAAAGGAGGGGCGCGTGGCCAGGCGCGCCCGATAAACGGACACGGCCTGATGAACCATTTTTGCGCCCAGCAAGTTTTTTAGTTTCGAGAAGATCGTGATGCCGCCCGGCCGCGTCTGATTGAAGAGGAGAATCTCTTCGTTGATGAGGGGTGCCGCCGCTTCCTTGAAATAGACGTGTCGGGATGGAATGTCCCTGGAATAGAGCACGTCGTCCACCAACGGGATGAAGGCCACCGGTTTCAACCATCGCTCAAGATCGGATGGGTTTTTGTGTTGGTGTCGCATAAACTGTTCGGTGGTCAAGTCGGCAAACCCCTCCAGGACCCACAGTTCTTCCTCTGGCAGGAGCGCCTGCCAGAGGAGAAAAAAAGTCCCGCGCGCAATCCGCATTTCATGAAAGCGCCTCAAAAACGGGGGAACTTTAAAGACCCCGGTATGGACATAGAGCAGCTTTTCGCCAATGCCGATCATATCCTGATAGAGGTGTGAAGTTGCCAGTTGGAGCTGCATCGGCGCCGGGGGCGAAACATGGGCGCTGAAAAAAGAGACGGCCTCCCGGGCGGTCTGTAGTACCCTGTCTGCGGAGCGACGATCCACCTCCCTGGCGTGCAACAAAAGTTGGACGCGATCCACCTGGGCCTCATGCGAGACCAGACGTTTCCCGATCGAAAGAGAAAAAAAACGGAGGCCGTCGGCTTCGGCCATCCGTGTCCCGTCCGCCTCCTGTCGAAACGGGGCGGAGGACATCAGACGAAACCCATCCGGCATCTGCAGGCGAACCTGGAATCGGCTTTTCGTCGGCGGACGGCGAAAGTCCCACTTTCCATCCACCAAAGGAGGCAAATAGGGGTGCCATCCATCCTGGAGCGTGACCAGATCGCGGTAATATCCGAAAACGCCAAATTTTTCCGGAATCGTGGCCACAAACCGGACCTGAAACGCAAACCGCGCACCTGCCGGGATCGGTGCCCTAGGCAAAACTTTAAGTAATACATTATTATTAGGATCCACACCATACGGAAGCGCCCCCTCCGCGTCCACGACAGAAGTGATCTCCATCCCGCCCGGATTGAACCCGACCGGATAGGCCCTCCGCAGCACCGAGGCGCTTAAGGCCGGCGATTTTTCATGATAAATATTGGGATAGAGAAAGAGATAGACCTCCGAGAGGGGCTCCCGACCGTCGTTGGTAAAGAAGATCGTTTCGGCCCCTTCAAGGCGCTGCGTCTCTTCCCGATACGCGACCGAAATATCGTATAACGGGGCGGTGGCAAACGCGCGGGCCGTCCCGGACAATAGCAGGAGGAGTGCCAACAGAAAGCGGTATCTCATATTGTTTAGTATACCGGACGGATCGTGATCGCAAAGAAGTGCGTCAGGATGTTGTTTGGGTGAGATATTCCAGGCAGCGGCGCGTTGTGTCGCGGACCGTCTCCCAGTGATGGTTTTTAAGGTCAATCTCGAACGAAAACTCGGCGGTGAAGCGTATTTTAAATTGTGCCATGAACGCCCGTAGACGCGCGTCGTTCATGGCGATGGGGGGGGAGAGGACAAACAGCAGGGCATCTTCCTTTTCGACGATTTTAAGAATGCGCGCGCGCTTGGCCATCTGTTTGAACCGGACGATCTCCGCAAGCCGCTGCACCTCTTCTTTCACGGTTCCGAAACGGTCGTCCATCTCCAGCAAGAGGGCCTCGACTTCGGCGGCCGTCTGGCAGCCGGAAAACCGCTTGTACAGGGAGAGCCGCTGACTGGCGTCCGAAACATAGTGATCGGGAATATAGGCCGCGACCTGGAACTGGAGCGCCGGATCAACCTCGATCGGCGCCCCCTTGCCCCGGATTTCCAAAACCATCTCCTCGATCATTTTGACATACATTTCAAAGCCGACCGCGGCAACCTGCCCGGACTGCTCCCCCCCCAGAAGGTTGCCGGCCCCCCGAATTTCCAGGTCGCGCGCGGCCAGCTTGAACCCCGATCCCAGTTCCGAAAACTCCTGGATCGCGCGGAGCCGCATCTGCGCCTCTTCGGTCAGAATCCGATCTTCCCGCACCAGCAGATAGGCATAGCCCTGCTCGGCGGCGCGCCCCACCCGTCCCCGTAATTGATACAGTTCCGCCAGGCCGAATTGGTCGGCATTGTTAATGAAAATCGTGTTGGCCGTCGGAATATCGATGCCCGATTCGATAATGGTGGTGGTCAGCAGCAGCGTATATTCCTTCTCGATAAACTTGGAGAGCACTTCCTCCAGCATCCGTTCCCGCATCTGTCCGTGGGCGATGCCGATTTTGGCCTCCGGCACCAGTTCGGCCAGATAGGCGCCGATCTGCTCAATATTCTGCACCCGGTTGTGGATAAAAAAGACCTGTCCGCCCCGCACCAGCTCCCGAAAAATCGCCTCCCGAATAATTGCCGGATCGAACGGGGCCATGATTGTCTGAATCGCCAGACGGTCATGCGGCGCGGTTTCGATCACCGACAAATCCCGCGTCTGCGTGAGGGCCATCTGAAGCGTTCGGGGAATCGGCGTCGCCGTCAGGGTCAGCACATCCACCTGTTTTCGGATTTCCTTGAGCCACTCTTTATGCCGAACCCCGAAGCGGTGCTCCTCGTCCACGACCACCAGGCCCAAATCCTGGAACTGCACGTCCTTTTGGAGCAGGCGGTGCGTGCCGATTAAAATGTCCACGCGGCCCAGCTTCAGGTCGGCCAGGGTCTGTTTTTGTTCCCGAGGAGAACGGAATCGGCTGAGCACCTCGACGCGCACGGGAAAGGGGGCAAAGCGCTTCACAAAGGTCCGATAGTGCTGTTGTGCCAGGAGCGTTGTCGGTGCCAGCAGCGCAACCTGTTTGTGGTCCATCGCGGCATGGAACGCCGCCCGCATCGCCACCTCCGTCTTGCCGTAGCCGACGTCGCCGCAGACCAGGCGATCCATCGGCCGGGCCCTTTCCATGTCGCCGATCACCTCCTCGATGGAGCGCCGTTGATCGGGCGTCTCCTCATATTCGAACGCGGCGGCAAATGCCTCGGACATGGAAGCGGGAAGGATGAACGAATGCCCCGACACGACCTCCCGTTCGGCATATAATTTCAGCAGCGGTTCCATCATCTCGCGCACCGCCTTGGAGGCGCGCGCCCGCGTTTTGGCCCAACGGGTTCCACCCAGGCGATCCATCTCCGGGCGATGTCCATCGGGACCCACGTAGCGTTGCACCATCTGCAACGCATCCAGCGGGACATAGACCTTGTCCCCCCCCGCATATTCGATCACGAAAAAGTCGGCGCAGATGCCCCGCTGCATCTCGTTTCGACGCACCGGAACCTGTTTGAGCCCCACATATCTTCCGATGCCATGTTGGAGGTGCACCACGTAGTCGGACGGCATGATCTCCTGAAACGAGATCGGGATGCCGCCCCCGCGACGGGGAGATCGGGACACCGTGCTGCCGCGCGTTCCGCCGGTTAAAATTCCTTCGTTTGCGAAGATCGTTTTGAGGGGGGGGAATGCAAAGCCCTCCGACAGGGCGCCGACTTGCAGCAGGATGGGCGCGGGGAAGGTCGGGGGCTCCATCGGTTCCGTGATCCAGGGGAGCTGATGATCCGCAAACATGTGTCCGAATCGGGCCAACTGGGTCTCGTTTCGGACAACCACCACGATCTGGTGATCGCGCCGCAGGATTTCCAGATGCCCCGCCACTTCCGAAAAGGGGCGACCGGGACGACTAAGACCCATTGCGGCAATAGAACAGGAATCGAAGGTGACCCGCGTTGCGCCCCGCTCCGATCCGAGCGAAAGACATTCCAGGTCCAGGGTCGTCCGTCCGGCGCCCACATCGTTCAGGTGTGACAGGGGAAGATACAGCGCATCGGGACGAGGCACGGCAGGGTGATGCCCTCCGATCCCGACTGCCGAGCGAAGCGCGCTGCCGTCCGCAGGACCTTCTTCCACCCGTTCCAGGAACCGTCTCCCTTTCTGCAGGACGTCATCGGGCTCATCCAACACCAGGAGGGTCTCGGAAGGGAAATAGCTCAAAAAGGGGGTGTCGTAAAAATGGGGCTCGGAGAGGGTTTCGCGCCCCGGGATAATGTCGGCGGAGGAAATTGCCGCGACCGATTTTTGCGACTCCGGATCGAAGGTGCGCAGCGATTCGATCGTGTCGTCCAAGAATTCCACGCGCACGGGAAGCGGCAGGGTCGGAGAATAAATGTCCACGATTCCCCCACGGGCGGCGGCCTCTCCATATTGCGTGACGCTCCCCGTGATTTCATAGCCGCAGGCATCCAGCCGCGTCATCAGGGCCTCTTTGCCGGGGGCGCTTCCCACGGTCAACAGGAGCGATTTCTCGATCAGGTGGGCGGGCGCGCAGACCTTTTGCAGGACGGCTTCGATCGAGGTGACGACGCAGACGCGCGGCTCCTGCGCCAACAGATAGAGGGTGTGCAGCCGGAGGGCGATCCAGTCCGAACGGGGGGTGGAAGACTCATAGGGCAGGATATCCCAGGGGGGGAAGAAGAGCAGTTCCTTTTTGACGTTGTGGAGCCTGAAGAAAAAGGAGAGGTCCTGATAGGCCGTCTCCGCCTGCGTCGCGGAGGCCGCAATCAGACAGAAGGCATGCCCGTCCGATGCGATCTGCGCGAGGAGGAACGGCTCGGCGGCCCCCCAAAGCCCGTTGATTTTAATTTTCCGGCTTCCGAAGGCCTCTGGAATCTGGCGGTAGGCAGGGAGGTCGCTAAAACGCATGCGTTGTCAGGAAGCGTGAAGCCGTAGAATTTTCCGAATGACCGTTGTCGTGGAGGCGCCCGGAACCATTCGGATGCGCGCCACGCGCCCACCCGAAGCCTCTACAATCTCCTTCCCCACAATCGCATCCTGTTTCCAATCGGCCCCCTTGACCAGGACATCCGGTTGCAGGGTCTCGATCAGGCGCCTGGGCGTGTCGGCCCCAAAGAGGATGAGGTAGTCCACCGACGACAGGGCCGAAAGCACCTCCATCCGATGTTTCTGGGAGACGATCGGCCGTGCGTCCCCCTTCAGACGACGCACCGACCGATCGGAGTTCACCGCCACGATCAGGGCATCGCCCAGCGCCCGCGCCGCCGCAAGATAGCGCACGTGCCCCACGTGCAGCAGGTCGAAGCAGCCATTTGTAAAGACCACCTTCTTCCCCTTCCGCCGCAGGGCCCGCACCGTGGCGAGCAATGTTTTCAAAGTCTGTCGTTTTTGCATGGAGCCCCTACCGCCAGACGATCCCAACCCAAAGAATTCCCAGGGCGTATCCGGCCGCCACGACATCGTCCATCATGATTCCGAAACCGCCGGGGAGACGTTCCAGGTGCCGAATGGGAGGGGGTTTGGCAATGTCGAAGAGGCGGAACAGCAGCAGCGCCGCAATCCACCACGGCCAGGCTGCCGAGCCCTCGAACGTTGGGAGACAGAGGAGCAGCCAGAGCATGGCATGGATTTCATCCACCACGATGCAGGACGGATCGTCCCGACCCAGAGACGCCGCGCACTGTCCGGAGGCCCAGAGCCCGACCCCGAAAAACAGGATCGCAAACAGCCCTTGCGCGGCCCCGGAACAACCGCGCAGGGGGAGAAAGATCAGCAGGCCCACCACGCTCCCCACGGTTCCAGGGGCGTAGGGGACATATCCTGTGCCGAAACCGGTTGCAATCAGGCAGGCACCCCGCCGGGGCCACCCTCTCACCGGTCGCATTCGCCCATCACGATGTCGTAGGTGCCGAAGATCGTGATGACGTCGGCGATCATATAGCCACGGGCCATATGGTCGAAGGCCCCCATGTGGATGAACGACGGGGCGCGGATTTTTAGCCGGTACGGTTTGCCGCCACCCCGGCTGACGATGTAGAACCCCAGCTCCCCTTTGTGGGCCTCCGTGCCGCAGTAGATGTCGCCAGGCGGCGCGGAAAAGCCACTTGTGAAGAGCTTGAACTGATAAATCATGCTCTCCATATCGGTGAAGACTCGCTCCTTCTGCGGCAGAACGACGTTGGGAATGTAGGCCTGATACGGCCCCTCCGGCAACGCGTCCAGACATTGCGAGATGATCTTGCTCGACTCCCGCATCTCTTCCATCCGGATCCAGTAGCGGTCGTAGGTGTCGCCGTTTTTCCCCAGCGGAACCGACCATTCCACCTTCCCGTAGGCGCCGTAGGGGCTCACCTTGCGCAGGTCATAATCCACGCCGGAGCCGCGCAGCGTCGGGCCGGAGAGGCCGAAATTCACGGCGTCTTCGGCGGAGATGACGGCAATGTTTTTTGTGCGGGCCAGCCAGATGCGGTTATTGACCAGCAGCGTGTCGTACTCGTCAATTTTGGACGGGAAGTCGGCGATGAACCGGCGGAGGTCGTCCATCAACTTGGGCGAAAGATCGCGCTCAACCCCGCCGATCCGATACCAACTGGTGGTCAGCCGCGCGCCGCACAATTCGTCGAAGAGATCGAGCAGCACCTCGCGTTCGCGGAACGTGAAGAAAAAGACGGTCATCGCGCCGATGTCGAGTGCCTGCGTCCCCAGCCAGAAGAGGTGGCCGATGATCCGCTGCACTTCGGCCACGATCGTGCGCAGATACTCCGCCCGATCCGGCACGGTAATGTTCAACAGTTTCTCGACCGCCCGGACATAGGCGAAGTTGTTGTACATGGCGCAGACGTAGTCGAGCCGGTCGGTGTGGGGGATGAACTGGTGATAGGTGATCGTCTCGGCCAGCTTTTCGACGCCGCGGTGCAGATAGCCCAGCACCGGTTCGGCCCTGGCGATCTTCTCCCCCTCCAGCGTGAGCACGACCTTGAGCACGCCGTGCGTCGCCGGATGCTGCGGCCCCATATTCAGCAGCAGCTCTTCAGTCTTTAGAAGTGGAAGTTGGGTTTCAGACTGGCTCATAACGCCTCCTCACGTTTCCAGAAAGTCGAACGTGTCGCGCCAGCCGCGACCCTCGACGGGGAAATCTTTGCGGAGGGGGTAACCCTCGTCGTTG
>CAZOFZ010000053.1:0-11427 GCA_964579175.1 uncultured Nitrospirota bacterium
GAATCGGAGGTGGAGGCGGCCTTGGGGGCGGGGTACCATCCCTGCTCGCTGGGCACCCGGCTACTCCGGAGCGAGACGGCGGCCCTGGCCGCGCTGGCAGTTATACAATATGAGTCGCGAAAGTGGAACGGGACGGACCTATAACGGACGGCGTCTTCGCGGAGACGGACGCCCACGTGCCGCCCGCATCGGCGGATAATTTTTCGGACATGGAGGCACCGCCCGCCACGCCGGGCCCGCTTCTGTCCGGGACGGACGCCCCGCCGGAGCAGACCGACCGGCCGGATCGGACTGAACCCCGCATGTCGGTTGTATCGCAGGGAGAGACGACGCCGCAGCCCTTGCAGCCCGCCGGATTTCTGCGCAGGGCATTGGCCTTCGTGATCGATCTCGTCGTGATGCAGTTTTTATACTTTATCCTATACGTCGCGGGGGTGCTGGGGGCCAGCCGTTCCACGGAATGGGAACGCGTTGCCGGGGTCATCGCTTCACCGGTGTTGGCGATATATTTTATTGCCGCCTGGTTTTTTCTTTTTGTCGGCTATTTTTCCTTCTTTCACGCCTGCGGGGGACAGACTCCCGCAAAGATGTTGATTCGTATCAAGGTGGTGACCCGCGAGGGCACGCCCCTGTCACACGCTCAGTCCATCTTCCGGACGCTGGCATACGTGCTCTCCAGCTTCTTCTTCGGTTTTGGATTCCTGATCAGTCTTATCGAACGAAAGAAACGGGGCCTTCACGACCTGCTGACGCGCTCCCAGGTCGTGCTCTCCTAGTCCTGCGGACGGCGGTGCGCTTCGCTCGGCCACCGATGTTGGGCCGATGGAATCCGCAGATGAAATTCAATAGACAGACCCGGTAGACAGACCCAGGGCCTCCACAACATGACTGCAATCCGGGGCATTTCCCTGTGCAAGTCCTATGCCCATTATCCGGTACTCCGGGAGGTTTCTCTCTCCGTGCAGGCGGGGGAGTGCTATGCCCTGTTTGGGCAAAATGGCGCGGGTAAAACGACGCTGCTGCGGATCCTGGCCACGCTCCTTGCACCCACGTCGGGGCAGATCGAGATTCTGGGATACGACGTCCGCCGGCAGAAATCCGCCGCACGGGAGGGACTTTTTCTGTTGGGCCATGGCTCGCATCTCTACGACGACTTGACGGTCATCGAGAACCTCCGGTTTTCCGTCGGGCTGCGCGATCGCGACCCTGCGCCGATCGAGATCAAGCGGGCGCTGGACCGGGTCGGCATCGGGCCGTTTGGCGGGTTTCGCGCCCGCGTCCTCTCCGCCGGCATGAAAAAGCGTCTCTCGCTGGCGCGCGCGCTGCTGCTGCGTCCCCGCGTGCTTTTGCTGGACGAGTCGTATGCCTCCCTGGACGAGATGGGCGTGTCCCTGGTCAACACCTGCATCGGAGAATTCTTAGGCGAAGGGGCCGCGGTGCTGATGACCTCGCACGACCGCACCCGCGCCGCCCGTGTGGCCCACCGCGCGGGACGCCTGCAGCGCGGCATGCTGCATGAATTGACGATTCCGGAACTGCTGGCCGCCGATGCACCTGCTTAACATCATCCGATGGATCGCGTGGAAAGACCTCCTCTGCGAAATCCGAAACCGCGAGAACATCGCCTCGATGCTCTTCTTCGCCCTCAACGTGGTGCTGGTCTTCAGCTTCAGCTTTTCGATGGGCGACCTGCGGGAGGTGATGCCGGGCCTCGTCTGGACGGCCTTCGGTTTCACCGCCGTGATCGGCCTCGGCAAGTCCTTTTTGCCGGAGGCGCAAAACGACTGTATCGAGTTTTATCAGATGCTTCCCGGCCCCAAGGGCGCGGTCTACCTGGGAAAACTGCTGGGTAACGCGCTGTTTCTCTTCCTGGTGGAACTGGCGCTGGTGCCGTTGTTGGTCCTCTTTTTAAATTTGGAAATCCCGGCGCGTCCGTGGCTCTTCCTGCCGATTCTGGGGCTGGGCACGGTGGGACTGGCCGCGCTCGGCACACTCTTCTCGGCCCTTACGGTGCAGGTGCGTGCCCGCGAGGTGATGTTTCCGCTGCTGCTGCTGCCGCTGTCGGTGCCGCTCTTCATCGCGGCCATCGAGGCCACGCGCGGCCTGCTCGACGGCTCGCCCTTTTCGTTCTACCGCCGCTGGGTCGAGATGCTGGCCGTCTTCGACCTCGTCTTCACCGTGGTCTCGTTCTGGGTGTTCGAGTTTATTTTAGAGGGGTGACCGTCCGCCGCAGGGACTGAATTGACACGTTTTCTCTCCCTGTGCTAGAGTGCCGGAACGCGATATGGAGTGTGTGCGCGATTCATCCTGCCGTCACCCATCCTCGATAAATGACATCAACGCAAGGCGGACATCGTGTTTGAGTAGTCGAGCGTTTGGCTGCCTTGATTTCAGGCGCCTTCAGGTTCAAAAACCATCCGGTAAATCAACAATCCATCAGGAGATAAAGACATGGTAAAGGGAATGCGGCTTGTCGTTTTTTGGACGCTGTTGTGGGGGTCGGTCGTCCCGTTTGGATCTCACGCGGCGGAAGATCATAGCATGCACGGAATGGCCGTGCCGGTTCCCCAGAAGATGGGCGAAGTGGAGGTGGTTCCTGCCGGCGTCGAGATGATGAACCGTCTGGGCAGCAAGCTGGACGGTGCCATCGAACGGGCGGGCGGAGACTTGGGGGGGTACAAGACCTCTTCCCAGGCCCACGCCGCCTCGCAGGGGATGCCGCTTCGCATCGGCAACGAAGAATCGGTCGTCACCGGGGGGCGCTGCCCCGCCACGGCGCCGGTCAAGGCCTTCGATGTCTCGGCCATCAACGCAGAGATCACGATCAACCGCTTCATGGAGTTTTTCCCGGGCTACTTGTACGTGCTGACGGAAGACCTGGATGCCGTGCGGGCGGAAGAGGCCAAGAACAAGGCCGCGCGCGAAAGCGGCGACGCCTACCCCGCGGCCGCCGTCACGCTGGGTTTACAGGGTGACCTATTACAGCCACTCACCATTCGCGCCAACGCCGGCGATTGTGTGCGGATCACGCTGCGCAACAAAACCGAGAACGACGAGCCGGTGAGCCTCCACGTGCACGGCTCCAGTTTCATCATCCGCAGCACCGGTCAGGCGGCCACGATGGCCAACAAAGACTCCAACGTGGCGCCGGGGCAGTCGCAGGAAATGGAGTGGTACATCCCCGCGAGCGAGCCGGACAACGCCCACCACTTCCACAGCCACACGACCCGCGACCAGTGGTCGCTCGGCATGTTCGGGTCGCTGGTGGTGGAGCCGCGCGGTTCCACCTACGTAGACCCCTGGACGGGTGCCCCGCTCAAGAGCGGCTGGATGGCGATGATCCAAGACCCCAACGGCGCCGATTTCCGCGAGTTTGCCATCTACTATCACGAGATCGGCGACGAGGTGTTCCGCATTCTGGATCGCAAGGGGGAGATGCTTCCCCAGCGGGATGCCTTCACCGATTCGTATCGCCCCGGCGGGCGCGGCCTGAACCTGCGCAGCGAGGCCCACGGCACGCGGCTGGCGTTGCAGGACAAGGAGCATGGTGTGCATGACGAGTCCATGGGCTACGGCTCCTACACGTTTGGCGATCCGGCCACGACCGTGCCCCGTTCGTATCTCGGCGACCCGGTCAAATACCGCCTGATGGGCGGCTCGGAAAATATCCATTCGCATCATTTGCATGGCGGCAGCGACCGCTGGCCGCGTCACCCGGAAGCGGTCACCAACGCCGAGTTCAACTTCGCCGCGACCGCAAGCGGGACGGGGCCGGTGAAGTTCCCGCCGGTGCGCACCAGTTCCGAACGGTTGGACGTGCAGGCCATCGGCGCTGCGGAATCGTATACCAATCTGATCGAGTGTGGCTCCGGCGGCTGCGCCTATGGCGCGGGGGACTACACGTTTCACTGCCACATCCCGCAGCACTATGTGACCGGCATGTGGGGTTTTTGGCGCGTCTACAACACGTTGCAGGTGGCGGGCTCGCAGGACGACCTGATGCGGCCGCTGATGGAACTGCCGGATCGCAAGGGTAAGATGCGGCCGGCGGTGGACTCCGCGAAACTGGTCGGCACCACGGTGGACTGGTTCGGCGGGAAGAAATTCAAGATTACCGCGGACAAGAGCGACTGGAAGGCGAATCCCGTTGAGGTCAGTGTGAAAGAGTGGGTCGAGATGCTCCTGCCGACGCCAGGTCTGCCGGGTGGCACCCCCGACGAACACAAGCAGGCGGTGGCGATGGATGCGACCGTGCTCGACTGGAAGTGGGACGGCAAGAAGGCGCTCAACGAGCCGGAGACGGCGCAGGTCTGGGTCAATTACAAGTCCGAAACACCGAAGGAGCGGCCGGCGATCCGGTTCGATTCCATCACAGGGAAGCTCTCGATTCCGTACCTGCGCCCACATTTGGGCAAGCGGGTTCCGTTTTCGCCCGACCACAACCCAGCCCCCTTCTTCGAGCCGATCCGGCATGACGCGGAGGGAAAACTTACGTCGGAGCCGGCCCGGCCGGGTGAAAATGGCCCGTGGAGCCTCTGTCCGGAGCGTGCGCCGCGCAAGTATTTCAATATCAATAGCATCGCGCTCCCGATCACGCTGCGGGCCGCCACGGCCAAGACGGCGGCCATTGTGGATCCCGACGGGATGCTCTTCGTGAACGAGGAAGAAGAGGCCGATGTGCGGGCCAACGACGCGAAGAAGATACCGCTGGCCATCCGCGCGAATGTGTACGACTGCGTGGACGTGATCTTCAAGAGCAAGCTCAAGGACGAGGCGCGGGCGGCGCATTCCAGCAAGGTGAACATGCACCCGCACTTCTTCCAGTTCGACATCACGGCCACCGACGGCGTGATCATCGGCTTCAACTACGAGCAGTCGGTGCGGCCATTCACGATCCTCAAGGACGAGGACAAGGAGAAGCCGCACGAGGGGATGCCGGTACCGCAAAACACCACGCTCACCGCAGATGCGAAGGCGGGCGATACGTCGGTCAACATCGCCTCGGCCACGCGCGACGTGAACATCCACGGGACCCGGTTTGACGCCCCGATGTTTCATCCGGGCACGACGATCGGCCTGAGTCTGGACGGGGTGGGCACGTTCGAGGCGGTGCGCATCAAGGAGATCAAGGGCAACAAGGTGATCCTGACCGCGCCGCTCAAGAAGGGGCACAAGAAGGGTTCGATCGCGAGTGTCGAGTTCGTGCGCTACCGTTGGTATCCGGATGTGGACTTGGGGATCGTCTTCTGGCACGACCATGTCTTTGGTCTCGACGGCTGGGGGCATGGCCTGTTCGGCTCGACGATCGTGGAACCGGCCGGCTCCACCTATCACGATCCGACGACGGGGAAGGAAGTCCGCAGCGGCAACCTGGTGGATATCCACACCACCGATCCGGTCTCGTCGCAGGTCACCGGCAGTTTCCGCGAGGTGGTCATGCACATCGTGGATTCCAACCCCCGCACGGCGGAGCTGATCACGGCGGACAATCCGCAGGTCGGGAAGCCGTCGGTGGATGGCACGCCATCGGCCAAATATCTGCCGACGATGAACGTGTCGCCGATGAAGTTCCTAAACGGCGGCGAGGCCACGACGGGCGGCGGCTACAGCCTGCGCGTGGAACCGCTTTCCGTGCGACTGGCCAACAACCCTGACCCGACACAACTGTTCAGCAGCGCGGTGCACGGCGATCCGGGGACGCCGCTGGTGCGGGCTTACCTGGGCGATCCGATCGTCTTCCGGTCGCTGCAGGGGGCGGCCAACGAGGCGCACACGTGGCACATCGGCGGCCACTGGTTCCCGATGGAACGTTATAATCCCAACTCGCTCCCGCGCAACACCTACCAGATTGCCATCGCGGAACGGTTGGACGCGGTGGTTCCTGCGGCGGGTGGCCCGCAGAAGATGGCGGGGGATTACCCGTATTACTCCGGGCGCGCCTCGCACTTTTCGGGCGGGTCGTGGGGGATCGTGCGCGTGATGGACAAGGCCGATCCGAACCTCAAGCCTCTGCCGTCGCGTGAGGAGATTCCGGCTTCGGCCACGCAGGTCTGTCCCGACGATGCGCCGGTGAAGCGCTTCAACGTGTCGGCGATTGACTACGCGACGCGGTTCAACAAGGGGATGCCGGAGACGATCGAAGTGGACTTGGGCCGCTTTGCCAGCCTCGGCAATGCCAGCGGGAAGGTCTACGTGCTGGATGACGAGGTGACGCCGGTCAAAGGCGGGATGCTCACGCCCCATCCGCTCACGCTGCGGGTGAACGTGGGCGACTGCGTGCAGGTGAAGTTGACCAACCGGATGGCCACGGAACATGCCGGATTCCATGCCGACATGCTGGCCTACGATCCGCACGACTCGATGGGGATCAACTTCGGCAACAACAAGGGAGGCCAGACGGTGGCGCCCGGAGCCAGCAAGACGTACACGTTCTATGCCCATCCCGAATACGGCGAGAACGGCGCGATGGTGCAGGACTGGGGCAACGTGGTGGACAACCCAAGAAACGGTCTGTATGCCGCGATCCTGGTTGGGCCGAGGGGGTCCACCTACCGCGACCCGGTAACGGGGACCGACATCACCACGAAAAACGCCTGGCAGGCCGACGTGATCGTGGACAGGACGATCCCCGGCAACGAGGAGCGGAAAAACTACCGCGACGTGTCGCTGATGTTTCAGGACGAGGACAACCTGATGGGGACCAGTTTCATGCCGTATGCCCAGAAGGTGGCGGGTCTCACGGGCGTTAATTACCGCGCCGAGCCAAGGGAGTGGTACACCAACGAAGAGGCCTGTCCGGTGGGCCAACTGTTCACGTGCGTTTCGGAGAAGGGCAACGTCAGCACGCCGCTCATCGAGGCCCACGCGGGCGATCCGCTGCGGGTGCACGTCTTCGGCGGGTTCAGCGAGCAGGTGGGGGTCTTTGCGCTGGACGGTCACGAGTGGCCCAGCGATTCATTCAAGGGGGCGCATCTGCACAGCGCGTTCGAGTTCGGTGGCAGCTCGTACCTGCGTCTCGATCTTCTGGGGGGTGCGGGCGGACCGCATCAGTTGCCGGGCGATTACGTCTACATGAACCACCGCGCGGCCTACATTGACGCCGGTCAGTGGGGCTTCCTGCGGGTGCTGCCGAAGGGCGACAAACGGATTCTGGCGCTCGATACGACCACGCCGTCCGAATTCGAATACGCGGGCGATGCTGCCGCCGGTCGCGCCATCCCGGCCTCGCTGACGGTGCCGGTGGAATAGTCGTTCGGTTCCAGATTCAATGTCTCAACGAGAGGGGCGGGTAACCGCCCCTCTTTTTTTTACCGGGACTGTTCGCGTGCGATCTCCGACAGGATCCATGCAATCGCGTCGGGCAGATGTGCGGCGACGTGATCGGGTCGCCGCACATCGGGCGGCCACGTTTTCAGGGAGGCCGTGCCATAGCCGGTTTCCACCAGAATCCCCCGCGCCCCATCCCGCGCCAGGGCCACGTCGCTCCATCGGTCGCCCACGACATAGGAGCCGCCAAAATCCACAGGGTGTTCGCGCAGCGCCTGCTCTACCATGCCGATCGCGGGTTTTCTGCAGGTGCAGGGGACAACGTCCGGATGATGGGGACAATAATAGATGCCATCCAGGTAGGCCCCTTCCCGCGACAGCAGGTCGCAAAGATGCCGATGGGCCTCCTGGACAAACGCCTCGCTAAAGAACCCCCATGCCACACCCGCCTGGTTGGTGACCAGAAAGACCGGGATGTCCAGACGATTGAGACGGGCCACGGCCGCTGCGGCCCCAGGAATCAGCGAGAGTTTTTCGATCGTATCGAGGTAATGGACCTCTTCGATCAGGGTGCCGTCACGATCCAAAAAAACGGCGCGTTTTCTATCCACTTTTCACCTCCCTTTTTATAACCTCCAGGACCTCCTCCACGGAAATCCCCTCCATGCAGCGATGGTCAATGGGGCAGACGCGGTAGGTGCAGGGGGCGCAATCCACCTTCCGATAGACAATGTGGACCGCGTTCGCCCCGACCGGGGAGGTGGTTGCGGGGTTGGTGGGGCCGAAGATCGCCACCACCGGCACGCGCAGCGCCGCCGCCACGTGCATCGGGCCGGAGTCGTTCGTTACCAGAAGTTGGCAGTGGGTGAAGGCGGCCATCATCTGTCGAACCGTGCTCTTTCCAGCCAGCGTCACGGCGGGGAATTTCATGGCGCGCCGGATTTCCTCCACGATCGGAATCTCTCCGGCACTTCCAAAGAGCACCGGTTTCACCCGAAGCGTCTCCGCCAGGGCATCGGCCAGCGCCGCGAAACGGGTGGGGGCCCATCGCTTGGCGGGGCCGTAGGCCGCCCCCGGATGAATGCCGACCAGACGATCCCGGACCGTCACCCCCTCCGATTCCAGAAGATGGCGCGCTTCCCGCCGTTCCGAATCGGTGACCACGAGAGAGGGGATGCCGTCCTGCAGGCGTCCCGGCTGGACGCCTGCACAGAAGTTTAGCAGGGCCAGGTATTGCATCCGCTGGTGAAGGTCCGGTTTGGGGAGGGGGTCCGTCAGCAGGAAACGCCGCCCATCGGTGGCGTAGCCGATCCGCGTGGGAATGCCCGCAGCCGCCGCGATGAGTGCGGCCTCGAATGCGTTTTGCAGCAGGAGGGCCAGATCGAAGCGGGCCTTCCGCAGCGACTGGATCAGTCGCCACAGTCCGCCGACCCCCGCATGAATGCCGGGGCGTTCATAGACCAGGACCCGATCCAGGTCGGGATGGTGCTCGAAGAGGGCCGCCACGGGGGGCTTGGACAGTAGGGATATCCGCGCCTTCGGAAACCGGGCGCGCAGGGCCGACAGGGCCGGGATCGCCATCACGGCGTCACCGATCCAATTGGGCGCGCGCACCAGGATGTTACGATATTGCTGCATGGCCATGAGAGGGGCTCGATATGGGCGGCTGTGCGAAGCGGGCTGCCGTGCTGCCGCACCCCCGCCTGCGGGACCTAATACCGGCGTTCGGCCAGGGGGACCTGCGTGATTGTAACCGGCCGGTAGGAGAGGCGTGGGCCCGATTCGCCTCTGTGGGCCAGCGTGTGCCGGAGCCAGCGAACGTCGTCCCGCGCGGGGAAATCGGGACGGGCGTGCGCCCCGCGCGACTCTTCTCGCGCCGCAGCCGAGGCGGCGATCACCTCCGCCAGGTCCATCATGGCCTCAAGCTGAAGTGCCTCGATCAGCTCCGAGTTGAAAATGCGTCCGTGATCCTGCAGGCAGACGTTCGCGAGGCGCGGACGGATTTTCGCGAGTTTTTCGCGCCCCGTCGCCATCCGGTCGTGCGTCCGCAGGATGCCAAAGTGTTCTGCCATCGTGTCGCCGATCTCCCGTCGAATCGGGCCGATTCGTTCCCCCGCGCCCCGCGACCGCAGGGCGGCGATCCGCGCCTCTTCCAGCCGGAGGGTTCGATCCGAAAAGATCGGCTGCGGCGCCCGTTCGGCATAGTGTGCGGCCCTCTCCCCCGCGCGCCGTCCATAGACGATGGTCTCCATCAGCGCATTCCCGCCCAGACGATTGGCCCCATGCACCGAAACGCAGGCGCACTCTCCGGCGGCATACAACCCCGGCAGGGGGGTCTCGCCCTGCACGTTCGTCAGGATGCCTCCCATCGAATAGTGAACGCCGGGGGTGACCGGGATGGGTGCCTCGATGGGGTCCACCCCCGCATAGGTGCGGGAGAGTTCCCAAATCTGCGGAAGGCGCTCCATGATTTTGGTCGCCCCCAGGTGTCGGATATCCAGCATCACGCAACCGTCCACGCCCCGTCCTTCCATAATCTCCCGATAGGCGGCGCGCGAGACCACGTCCCGACTGGCCAAGTCCAACATTTTGGGCGCATATTTTTGCATGAAGCGTTCCCCGCGCGCATTGAACAAAAAGCCCCCCTCGCCACGTGCCCCTTCGGTGATCAGGATGCCGGTCTCCCGGAGGGTGGTGGGATGGAACTGGATGAACTCCATGTCCTGAAGCGGCACGCCGGCGCGGTAGGCCATCGCCATGCCGTCTCCCGTATTGATGAGGCCGTTCGTGGAGACCCGGTAGACGCGCCCCAGCCCGCCCGTGGCCAGGATGACCGCGCGGGCCGCGATCGGGGCAATCTCGCCGGTCAGGAGATGGAGGGCGATCACGCCCCGGCAGACCCCCTCTTCGACCACCAGAGAGGTGACGTACCACTCTTCGTAGACGTGGACTGCGCGTTTGAGGAGGCGCTCGTAGAGGAGGTGTACGAGGGCATGGCCGGTGCGGTCGGCCACGTAGCAGGTGCGGGGGAAACCCAATCCGCCGAAGTTGCGCTGCGCGATATTCCCGTCGGCCTCCCGCGAAAAGAGCGCCCCCATCCGCTCCAACGTCAGGATGTCGTCCGGGGCCTCGCGACAGAGGATTTCGATGGCGTCCTGATCCCCCAGCCAGTCGCTCCCCTTGACCGTATCGTACAGGTGCGCTTGCCAGGAATCGCCCGAACGAATGGCCGCATTGATTCCCCCCTCGGCGGCCACGGAATGGCTGCGTACCGGGTGGACTTTCGAGATGACACCGACCTGGAGGTGCTGAGGCACTGCAATCGCCGCCCGCATGCCCGCCAACCCGGCCCCCACGATTAGAACGTCATGCACGGCCAGGGCCATTAAATCATTCCTCGATTCTCAATCGGGTATAATGGGCCGACTGTATCAAGCGTAAAATAGACTGTCAATCGTATGGGAGTATGGGCGCCATGCTGGAAGATACTTTTTCCGACATTATTGGGAAGGCCCGCTTTGGGTTAGACATTCCGCCGTCCGATCTGGCCCGGCGCGCAGGTCTCCCCGTGCATCGGGTGTTGTCCCTTCTACATGGAGAGGCGGCACCCGTCCGGGAGGAGATCGAACGACTGGCGCCGATCTTGGGACTCTCCGCGTGGAAGCTGACCCAGATTGCCTTGGAGGGATGGGGACCTGCCGCCGTGCGTCGCGTGGAGGGGGCCTACCGGCTGCACCCGATCCAGGGTCTGATTGGGGATTATCCGGTCAACGGCTATCTGCTGATTGACACGGCGACGCGGTGCGCGGTTCTGTTCGACACGGCGGTACGACCGGACGCGGTTCAAGCCATTTTAGATGGGGCAGGGGCGACCCTTTCTGCGATCTGCATCACCCACGCCCATGCCGACCATATCGGCGGCGCAGAGGCGATCCATGCGGCCACCGGCGCGCCGATCTACCTGCACGTGAACGAATGGGCACACCCGCAGTCGGCGCCCCGATCAAAAGGGACGATCCCGCTCGATTCGGGAGAGGAAATCGTAGTCGGCCCATTCCGAGTCCGACCCCTGATGACGCCCGGACATACGCCCGGCGGCACCAGTTTCTTCATCGCGGGAACTGCCCCCATGGCCTTTGTGGGAGATGCCCTCTTTGCCGG
>CAZOFZ010000054.1:0-11426 GCA_964579175.1 uncultured Nitrospirota bacterium
ACGTGGCGGAGGCCATACCGCGGAAACCCCTTGCAGCGTCGCGCCCCTCCCCTTTTTTTAAAGGGGAGGCGGGGAGGGGTTTTCGAGACGATTGATCCGTTTGTAAGAGAGGGAATATGCCCAGAGACCTCGTGATCGGCAACGGTCGGATGTTGGTAAATTTCGATTCCCGGTATTGTCTGCGCGATTTTTATTTTCCGCGCGTGGGGCGGGACAATAACACCATCGGCCATCCCAGTCGCGTCGGTCTCTGGGCGTCGGGCCGTTTCGTCTGGCTGCATGACGACGGCTGGACGCGGCAGATGACCTATCGGACCGACACGCTGGTCACCGATGTCCACTTGTCGCATGAAGGACTGGGCATCTCGCTCCACTGCTGCGACGCCGTCCATGCCAAGGAGACCCTCCTGCTCCGCACGATGTCGGTCACCAATCGGAGTGGGGAGGCCCGTGAAATCCGGCTGTTCTTCTGTCAGGACTTTCATATCGGCGAGGTGGCATCCGGGGATACCGCCTATTACGAGCCGGTGAACGATTTTCTAATTCACTACAAGGGACGGCGCTACTTTCTGGTCAATGGGCGTTGTGAAGGGGGTTCGGGCATCTATCAATATGCCATCGGGGCCAAGGAGACCGGCCATCTCGAAGGGACCTGGCGGGATGCGGAAGATGGGGTGCTGGGGATGAATCCGATCGCGCAGGGCTCCGTGGATTCGGCAATCAGTCTGCGGCGGGAGATTCCGGCGGGAGAGACTTCGCGGTTCGATTTCTGGATTGCGGCCCACGAGGGCTATTTCGAGGTCAAGGCGCTCAACGGGCGCGTGCTCAAGGCGGGTCTTTCGGCGCTCCTTGCGGAGACGGAACGCCATGGAAGACGATGGGTCCGAAAGAATCGAGTGGATTTGGCGGACCTCTCCGAACGGGCGATTTCGGTCTACCGGCGAAGTCTTTTGACCATCCGCACGCAGACCGACGGCGGCGGCGCGATCCTGGCGGCCAATGACGGCGATTCGTCCCTGTTCAACATGGACACCTACAGCTATATGTGGCCGCGCGACGGCGCGCTGGTCGCCCACGCCCTCGATCTGGCCGGATACCACGATCTCACAAGGAAGTTTTTTAAATTCTGCGAAAGACTGATGCCCAAACCGACCTACTATCCGGAGGGGTACCTGCTGCACAAGTATAACCCGGACGGATCGCTCGGCAGCTCCTGGCACCCGTGGGTACGGGACGGGCAGCCGCAGTTGCCGATCCAGGAAGACGAGACCGCCCTGGTCCTCTGGGCCCTGTGGGCACATTACGAACGGACGGGGGATCGCCCATTCGTTGCGTCTCTTTACAAACGGCTCATCCGTCCGGCGGCCAGGTTCATGCTGACCTATCGCCATCCGGACACGGGCCTGCCCAAGGAATCGTATGACCTTTGGGAAGAGCGTTACGGGGTCCTGACCTTTACGACCGCCGCCGTTTACGCGGGGCTTTCGGCGGGGGGGCGCTTTGCCGCGCTGTTCGAGGACGCGGCCCTTTCGGATGCGTGTCACGAGGGGGCGCGGCAGATGAAAGAGGCGGCGTTGACACACCTCTACCGCCCGGAGCTTTCACGGTTTGCCCGGATGATTCGGTATCGGAGCGATGGGGGCTATACGGTGGATCCGACGATTGACAGCAGCCTCTCCGCCCTCTTCGTCTTTGACCTCTTTCCGGCCCGGCAGGCGGAGGTGGTGCGCACCATGCAGGCGATCGAGCGGCGTCTTTGGGTACAGACCGACGTGGGTGGGGTAGCCCGCTACGAAAACGACTATTACCATCGGAAGCGCCAGGACGTCGCGCGCGTGGCGGGCAACCCATGGCCGATCTGCACGTTATGGCTGGCCCTTTGGTGGATCAAAACGGCCCGGAATCCATCCGATCTTGCGCGGCCCAGGGAGATCATCGAGTGGGTGGCCCGTCATGCCCTGCCCAGCGGCATCCTGCCGGAACAGTTCGACCCCGATACGGGGGAGGCGGTCTCCGTCTCGCCGTTGACCTGGAGCCATGCGGCCTTCGTGGAGACCGCATGGCACTACGCCGACGTTCACCTCAACCTGCGCACCCTGGCGATGCCCCCGACACCTGCCGCGTCTTCCTCGGACGGGGCGCCGCGCGACGCGCCAGGTCTTTCAGAACATTCATAAATCCAATGAACGCCTCGTAGGGCGATTCGTAAGGATTGAAATAGCGATGCACGTCGCCGTCCGCGAACCACTTGGTGCACATATAATAAAAATGATCCGAGGTCTGCAGGGCGCGCCAGTCCGCAGTCAATACGGGATCGCGCTTTTTGAGGACCGCCGTCTCCAGGGCATAGAGTTCCCGGAGGGCCTCTTCTTGCATCGGGTTGCCGACCCATGCCGAGAGATCGCGTTCCATGTCCGCCCATGAGATAAAATGGGGGATGTCCATCTCCCCCACCGCCTTGTAACGCGACAGGGCCTCGGACGGCGTCACGAAATCGTTGCCAGGACGCTTGAATAGCGCCTCCGGCAAGGCCCGCAGAAAATCGAAGATGCCGGTTTCCGCCCACTGGTGCTCGCCGAAAGTTTCGTAATCCATGAACAGATTGATCAACTCCCCGTTGCCGTTGTGCGCGGTGATCCAGTCGGCGAAGGTGGTGGCCATCAGGGGGTAGCCCTCCCATTCCCGATTCGAAAAACGGAACGCGATATCATCCGAAAGCCGATAGTTTCTAAGAAGTAGGCCCATCTTCCGCGTCCCTGTCGGGGTATACACAAAATTGGGACTGCGCCATCCCAGGATAGGATCGGCCCCCTCGACCAGGATACCTCGGTAGCCCATTTCCGCAACGGTCTGCGCCAACAGGTTGTTATAGATCAGCTCGGTATTGCGAAACACCCGAGGCCGCTGTCCGAAGAGCGATCGGATCGTCTTCGTATGAAGCCGCACCTGCCTTTTAAATTCGTCCATCGAATAGAGGCAGGCCAGCGAGTGGTGGTAGGTCTCCCCCAGAATCTCGACCTGTCCCGTGTCGGCCAGTTCCTGGAACGACTGGAGCGCTTCGGGACAGAATCGCGTCAACTGCTCGAGCAGCGTGCCTGAAAAGGAAAAGCTGATCCGGAGGCCGGGATGTTGCTGGAGGCAGTCCAGCAGGACCGCATTGGCGGGCAGGTAGCACTTTTGAGCGACTTTCGTCAGGATTCCGGCGTTGTCGAGACGACCCTCTCCATTGAAGTAGTCGGAATCCCGTCCCACGTCAAAGATCCGGTATCGCTTGATTCGGAACGGTTGATGGACCTGAAAGTAAAAACAGACGGACGGCATGGTCTCGTTTTAGAGGGGCTCGCGTCGCCCCCTCACGCGGCAAAGCCGCGCGAGACTCCCCCTCAAATTGCAAGAAACAGAATCTAGGGGCTCGCGTCGCCCCCGCAGGACACACGGCCTTCACGAGTCTGACGCGCGGCGCTGGACATGGCGGTAGAGGGCGGCGCATTTCTCGGCGGTAGCGCCCCAGGTGAACTGCCGCGCCTCCTGTTGGCCATGCGTTCCCAATTCGGCCTGCAGCGTGCGATGCTCCAGAACCGCCAGAATTTTATTCGTCATCTCTTCAATGTCCCAGAAATCCACTTTGAGCACGTGGGACAGGATTTCAGAGACACCCGATTGCCTGGAGATCAATGCGGGGGTGCCGTGCATCAGCGACTCCATCGCCGAAATGCCGAAGGGCTCCGACACGGACGGCAGGACAAACAGATCGGCCGACCGGTAGACGGCGGCCAAGGCCTCGTCTTTTAAGAACCCCGCAAAGAAGAGGTGCTCGGAGATGCCGAAGGCCGCCGCCTCTTCCCGAAGCCGGGGCGCAAGATCGCCGACACCCACGATGACGAAGAGGAGATCGGAGCGATATTTCAATAGCATCTGCGCCATCCGCAGGAAATAGTCAGGTCCCTTCTGGATCGTGATCCGGCCGACAAAGAGCAGCACTTTCCGGCCATCCGTTTCGAATGGCAATGCCGCATCGGATACCGCATACGCATCCGGATCAATGCCGTTATATACCACGGAGACCGCCTCGGCGGGAATGCCATAGTGACGGACCAGGATTTCCCGGGTGTAATGACTGACCGCGATGATTCCATCGGCCTGATGCAGCCCCTCCCGCTCCACATCGTAGATGCGCTGATTGAGGGCCTGCCCGCCGGTGCGGTCCCATTCCGTGGAATGGACATGGAAAACGAGCGGCACGGGGTGGACTTTCCGGGCCTCCACCCCCGCGCCGATGGCCAACCAGTCGTGTGCGTGGATGACGTCAAACCGTTCCGATCGCGTCACAACGGCCGCCTGTATGGCGTATCGCCGCACTTCAGCCAGAAGATCCCCGCCATACAACAAGGACTCCATGGAGGCCCGTCCCTGCGCGTAGGCTTCCATATCCAGATAGGGGGATAGCAGGGCGTTAATCGGCTGGATCGTAAGACCGGGCACGTGGTCCGCAAAGAGGAGGCGAACCGATTCCGATTGGACATCCACCTGCCTTGGAAGCACGAAGGTGACGGCATGCCCCTGCGCCGACAGCGCCCGGCACAAACCCGCGCAGGCCGTCCCCAGTCCGCCGCTATGATAGGGGGGGAATTCCCACCCGAACATCAGAATTTTCATGGGCATGCCTAAAAACTGCACCCTCTCCCTAATCCTCCCCCGCATACGGGGGAGGGAAGGTTGGGGGCCATGAGGATCCCGAGCACCCATGGGCGGTGTCCGCCCACGCACCGCCATCCGCAAGGGCCGTCCAGAGGCGCAGCACCTCCGCGACGCTCCATGCCTGTGCAATGCACCCGTCGGGGGCATGCGGCGGGTCTCCGGAGAAAATTTCCGAAAGGGTTCCGACCCCCGCGCGACACAGGTGTGCCTGCATCGGCGCAAGAAAGGCCCGCGCGGCACCGACGTCTCGATAGACCCGAAGGTGCGCCTCTGTAAAAGGACCCAGCAGCCAGGGCCATACCGTCCCCTGGTGATAGGCCCCATCGCGCGCCTCGGCGCAACCGCCATACACGCCCCGATAGTTCGGGTCTTCCGGAGACAAGGAGCGTAATCCGTAGGGAGTCAACAGGTGCGCCTGCACAACATCCACCACCCCCTTTGCCGCCGCAGCATCCAGTGGGGAAAAAGGGAGGCTGACGGCGAAAATCTGATTGGGTCGAATGGCGCCGGGACGGTCCCGCGGGTGCGGGCTTTCGATAAGATCGAAGAGCCCGGCCCCGTCCGGTCGTACAAACTTGGCAACAAAGGCACCGCGCATCCCCCGCGCCATTTTTGCATACCGGCCACCCTCCTGGCCCATCCGCTTGCGGAGAGTGGCCAGAATACAGAGCGCGTTATACCATAGCGCATTGATTTCCGCCAATTTACCGCAGCGGGGGGTGACGGCCTCCCCTCCCACACGGGCATCCATCCAACTGAATCCGGGCTTCGTCACCGTCAGCAGCCCGTCTTCGTCCATTCGGACGTCGCATGCCGCGCCGTCGGCGTGCCGATCCAATATCGCGGTAAGGATCGGCACTTGCCGCGCCATGAAGTCGCGGTCCCCGGTGGCGTTCAAGTAAGCGTAGGTGGCCTGGACATACCATAACGCCGCGTCCGCAGCGCCATACTCCGGTGCGTGGCCCGCGTCGGGAAACCGGTTCAACAGCATTCCCCCGCGTGTCCATTGCGCATAAGCGGTCAGAATCTCTTTTGCGATTTCGGGACGGCCCGTGGAAAGACAAAGGCCCGGGAGCGAGATCATCGTGTCCCGGCCCCAGTCGGTAAACCAGGGATAGCCCGCCATCACCGTGGCGTGGATGCCTTGTCGGGTTGCGATGAATTGATCCGCAGCCAGGACCAGCGCGCGGCCAAAATCGTCGCGACAGTCGGCGCGCGCAATCAGAGACCGTTGTCGTTGCACCCGCCCGGTCCATGTAAGATCGCCAGCCTCGATGTCGGGCGACAGCGATGCGATCAGCGTCGCGCCGGAGCCGGCGGAGAGGTCCAGGCCGAATGCCCCCGGCGTATAGAGGTCGCCCCTGAAGTCGAATCCCCGCTCCATCTCCCGAAGGTGCTCCTGGTTGTAATACCAGTCGGCCCTTTTCGTGAATTGCGCCCCGGGGAGATATAGGTAGAGGGGGGGCGCGCCGATGCGGGGGACAATCGAGAGCCGTGGGGGCACCCAGGAGACGGAAGCGGGGAAGCCGGGATCGTAATGAAACGCCTGATGATAATCGCGGAAGACGATCAACGGTGTCAGGATCAACGCGACTTGCGCCCGCGCCGGGGCGGTCTGCAGGCGATATCGGATGAAGGTGGTGTTGCTCCCCTGCGCCATCCAGATTGTCTTTTCGATCTGCACGGACGGCGTCGGTTCATAAAGGAAGGTGGGTGCGGGAAAGGGGCGGAACTGGATCAGGTATTGGAAACCCCGTGGAAAGAGGACGCCCGGGTATTGATTGGCGCTTAAATCGAACGCCTGTCCATCAATCCGGACCGTCTCTTCCAGATTCGAAAGCGTGACGGTGCGGCCGGTCGGAGGGGAAAGGGCGGCCACAAGGAGACCGTGGTATCGGCGGGTATGAATCCCCGAGAGGGTCCCCGAGGCATACCCTCCGATGCCGTTCGTGACCAGCCATTCCAGCCGTGAAGATTGCGGCGCGTCACGCAGAATATCCGGGCCATACACCCCGTCATCGCCGATCTTCCGGATCTCTTCGGAGTCGCACACCATCGGGATTTACCCACAACACCCTTTCGTATAGCATATCCCCGTGCCGCGCAGAAATGGGGCGTGCTCTGAATATCTTCCGAGAGGTTTTGGAACCATGGAAAGGACGCCGTGTCATGAAATTGATCAGCCTTGAAGCGATCATTGCGGCGCTGAACCGCCACGAAGCACGCTACCTTATCGTAGGAGGGTTGGCCATCGCCGCGCACGGCTATGGTCGTGTCACCTTCGACGTGAATATCGTCGTCCAATTACAAACGGACAACGTCCGCCACGCCATGCGCGCGCTGGCCTCACTGGGATACCGACCCATGGCCCCCGTTCCCTCCTGTGCGGTTACATCCCTTGTTAGAGAATAGTTCCGGCTTCTTTGTCTGCCATTCTTGTAGTGCCTGAAGGGGCGTGAGATGGTTCAAGGCGCGTTGGGGAATGCGTTCGTTGTAGATGTCCATGTAACGCATCAGGGTGGTCTCCAATTCGTCCGCAGACTGGAATCTCGTCTGTCCGACGACCTCGCGCTCGCAGTCTAAACAACGCGAAAACCGGCTTCTTCAAGGGGCTGTTAGGGCTTGTCTGCGTTGCTCGTCGCTTACATACCAGAAGGGTATGCGTGCTCCTCGCGCCTTGCAAACAGGGCGACTCGTTTGCCCTTTGTGTGTATGTTATTCCTTGACAGGCCCTTACCTTGTGGAAGGGGAAAGGCTCATGCTATTTATACCCGCATGCGTGAATCTTTCACCCAGGACGAGAAGGACCGCCTTGCCCCTTTTTTTACCAATCTGGAGCGGCCGGTCTTCGGCCTGAAACTCCCCCAGGAGGTGGCGGGGGCCCTCTTCTCCCGTTACAGCCGTTCTAACCAGACGCTCAGACAGATTTTCCTGAACGAATTTATCGGCGCCGATCTCGGATTTCGGTCGGACGGGGCCGAACATTCGGCGGAGGCGATCCGAAAGGCGAGGGCGTTCTATGACCGCGTCCTGATCGGCTACGGAGACGATTCCGTGGCCCAGTTGGGAGGGGCACACGTGGCGTGCGAGCAGGTCTCGAATCTGGCCGCGAATCTGCTGGAAGATGCCCGCATCGGGATGGCCCCGTTGGAAAAGTCAACGCGTTACGTCCGCTTCGATCAGAAAGATGCCGCAGGAGACTATCTCTTCTATAAAGAGCCCCGCATCATGGCCTCTCCCCATCGCGATGCCTACCTCGATCTCATGCGGTTGCTCTTTGAGACCTATAGCAGCCAGATTGGCCAGATGACAGACTTCGTGGCAAGCGCCATCCCCATTTCCACCCTCCCGCTGCGACACCCGCAAACAGGCGAGACGCTCCGCTACGACGATCTGAAGGGGGACGCGACGTTGTCGAAATGGGCCGAGGGGGCCTATCGCACGACGGTTCGGACGCAGGTCTGCGACCTGTTGCGCGGCTATCTTCCGGTGGCCACGCTGACAAACGTGGGACTGTTCGGCACGGGCCAGGCATTCGAATCGCTCCTGACCAAACTCTACACCCACCCCCTGAACGAGGCACGGGCGCTGGCCGCCTCCATGCACCAAGAGCTCGATCCGCTCATTCCGTCGTTCGTTAAACGGGCGCGCGCAAGCGATTACCTCGCGGCGCTTCATGAAATTCGCCACGCGGCCGCACGCGAGCAGACCTTCCACCTCCCCGTTCGATCGGCGGAAGAGGTGACGCTGATCGAATATGACGAACAGGCCGAAGAGAAAATTCTGGCGGCCCTGCTTTATCCGTATGCGCAACAGCCGCTCTCTCAACTCCGTCAACAGGTCCGTGGGATGTCTCCCGCCGAGCGGAAGAAGTGCCTGGAATCCTGCTGGGGGGCGCGCAGGAATCGGCGTGACAAACCGGGCCGGGCCTGGGAGCAGGTGTACTACACGTTCGATTTTCTGGGCAATCTGGGGGCCTATCGGGACTTACATCGGCATCGGATCCTCACGCAGGAGCGGCAGGCGTTTACGACGATCCATGGCTACGACAGGCCGCAAGAAATCGAGGCGGCGGGGCTTCGGTCGGCATTCGACCGCTGCATGGAGACGGCGGCCCGGTGCTACGAACAAATCCATGCCGACCTGCCGGACGAGGCCCAGTATGTCGTGCCGTTTGCCTATCGCATCCGCTGGCAGATGAAGCTGAATCTGCGCGAGGCGGTCCATATTGCCGAGCTTCGGAGTCTGCCGCAGGGGCATACCGATTATCGGCGGATCGTTCAGCAGATGTGGCGGAAGATCGCCGAAGTCCACCCCACACTGTCCGACTGCGCAAAATTCATGGATTGGAACCACTATTCCCTGGGCCGCCTTCAGTCCGAGATGCGGACGGAGTACAAGCGGACGGCGCACGCAACGTAAGCATTCCCCGACGATGTAAAAGAGCCCAATATAGGACAACCTCATGTCTGAAGATCAGATCGAGCAGCGACGTCGGAAGCTGGCCGCCATCCGGGCCGACGGCATCGCGCCATACGGCGCCCGTTTTTTGGACAAAACATCGCTTCGAGAAATCCTGGAACAACCGGAGACGGCCTCTTCCGACACACCCGTCATCCATGGCGCAGCCGGGCGGATCGTGTCGCTGCGCCGCTTCGGAAAGGCGGCCTTTGCGCATCTTCAGGATGCCACCGGTCGTCTCCAGGTCTATTTCAAGCAGGCGCATTTGAGCGCCGCAGCGTTCGATCTGTTCGAAAAGCTGGACATGGGGGACCAGATCGGCGTTCGGGGGCCCCTTTTCCTGACCAAAACGGGGGAGCGGACGCTCCAGGTGCAGCAGTTGACGCTGCTTTCCAAGTCGCTCCGTCCCCTGCCGGAGAAGTGGCACGGGTTGACCGACGTCGAACTCCGCTATCGCATGCGCTACCTGGATTTGATTGCCAATCCCGAAGTGCGCGATCTCTTTGTACGGCGGGCCCGGATCATCGCCCTGATTCGCCAGTTTCTCAACGCGCGTCAGTTCGTCGAGGTGGAGACCCCGATGATGCACCCCATCGCGGGCGGTGCCGCGGCCCGTCCTTTTGTCACCCATCACAATGCCCTGGGGCTGGACCTCTATCTGCGTGTTGCGCCGGAGCTCTATCTGAAGCGGCTGATCGTGGGGGGATTCGAACGGGTCTTCGAGATCAACCGCAATTTTAGGAACGAGGGGATTTCCACGATCCACAACCCCGAATTCACGATGCTGGAATTTTATATGGCCTATGGCGACTATCACGACATGATGTCGCTCACGGAACGGATGTTCTCCGAAATCGCGGGGGAGATTTCCGGAACGCTCCATCTGTCGTACCAGGGGAAACGGATTGATTTAACCCCCCCCTGGTTGCGCCTTCCCTATCTTTCGGCCATTGCGCAACGGCACCGGGTGGAGGTTTCCGATCTTGCCGACCCGCAAAAGGCGGCGGCCCTTGCAAAGGCCGCACACCTTGCGGTGCCGGAGGGGAGTCCGCTGCATGAGATCTGGAATGCCCTGTTCGAGGCCACGGTGGAGCCGGAGCTGACCGGTCCCGTTTTTATTACGGACTATCCGACGGCCATCTCCCCGTTGGCCAAGCGCCACGCCGACGCGCCACACCTGACCGAGCGGTTCGAACTTTATATCGCCGGACGCGAAATTGCCAACGCCTTCTCGGAACTGAACGATCCGGACGATCAACGGGCCCGCTTCGAGGCCCAGGTGGCCGCGCGGCAGGCGGGCGATTCGGAGGCCCATCGGATGGACGAGGACTATCTGCAGGCGCTGGAGTATGGGATGCCGCCGACGGCCGGTTGCGGGATCGGCATCGATCGCCTGGCGATGCTGTTCACCGATCGGAGTTCGATCCGGGACGTGATCCTCTTCCCGCAGATGAAGCCGACTTCAAAGCCGTTGAGTGCGTGAGGTGAGGGGAGAGCGCAGATGCAGCTTCCGTACGAGCTTTTGATCGGCCTTCGGTATCTTAAGTCATCGCGGCGTCGTGGCGCCTCGCTCAACACGCTGATTTCCATCGGCGGGGTCACGGTCGGTGTGGCGACGCTCATCGCGACCCTGGCGATCATGACCGGCTTTTCCGAGGATTTGCGCCAAAAGATACTCGGCACGACGTCGCACATCGTGGTTAACGATCGTACCGGCGGCGAGATTTCGGATCACGTATCCCTCCTGCGGGAGATCGAGCAGATCCCCGACGTGGTGGCCGCCTCCCCCTTTATTTTTCGACAGGTGTTGCTGGCCTCGGGGGAGGGCGCGCTGGGTGTGGTCCTGCGCGGCATTGATCCGGAGTCGGAGGCGCGTGTCACCGAAATCGGCCGAAATATGGTGCAGGGGAGGCTCTCCGATTTAACGCGACGGGAGACGGAACTCCCCGGCATCATCGTCGGGAGGGAGTTGGCGGGACAGTTGGGCGTTTTCCAGGGCGAGACGCTTCACCTGATTTCGCCCGTGGGAATGACAGGGGGGACGGTTCAGGGCGCCTTGGGGGTCACACCCAAAATCCGCAAGTTCCGGGTGGTCGGAATTTTCGATTCCGGCATGCTGGAATACGACAGTTCTCTGGCCTATATTTCAATCCAGGAGGCCCAGGCCTTTTTCAACCTGTCGAATCGGATTACCGGTATCGAGGTGAAGGTAAACGACATCTTCCGGGCCGGTCAGATCGCAGCACAAATTCAGGCAGGACTGGGGA
>CAZOFZ010000055.1:0-11200 GCA_964579175.1 uncultured Nitrospirota bacterium
CTGGACGCACGAGCCATAGCAGAAGAGAAAAGGATCGGTTATGACTTACAGACAGCAGCATAGAAAAAAGGGGAATTGTCAGATTAAGTCTTGACAAGTACACTTTAATTGGACACTAGTGAACGGATACATTTCTTGCTCCCCTCATCATTCGAGGAGGGGCAGGGGGTGGTTGCTCCGGTGACTTCTTCCCGTCATGTTTTACGTGTCCGCCTTCGAGCGCCCTCTCAAACCACCCCTCACCCCTCCTTGGATAAGGAGGGGAATGAATCGTACCCATTATTACTTAAAGATCAATAAGCGTCTGGAGAGGCGAATAGAACGATGGGGAATCAAGGCCATTGTCCATTGACAACCGATTGATCCTATGGTGTAGTTCAACCGCGCGTGGCGTGCACGCGTCCAGCTAATAACTGGTTGTCCCTCCGCTGCGCAAACGGAGGGACAATAGGGCGGTAAGCGTAAACCCGTCCCCAGCGGTCGTCCCTCCGGAGGGTGAGAGCTTATTTGCTGCCGTCCTTTGGATTTGGCACTTGAAGATGTCCAGTGATACGATCGGTTCGTGTCATAGACAGATCATATCCAAACCAATGGCAACGGGTGGGTGCCATTGTCATATATGGAATGGGGTTCTGATGAGAGGTATTGAATTTGTCGTCGACGAGGCTGGCGAGCGCAAGGCGGTCATGATCGATCTAAGCAAACACCGCGAGCTCTGGGAGGACTTCTACGATACGGTGCTTGCTAAAGAGCGTCAGAGAGAGCCCCGCGAGACCCTGGCTGAGGTGAAGAAGAAGCTGGGCTTCTCCAGTGGTTGAGTACGCTATTACTTTTGCCCACTCGGCGCGCCGGGAGATGGAGAAACTCGACCGCTTGGAGGCACGGCGGATATTGACCAAGATAGAGGCACTCTCGACGGAACCACGCCCTGCGAGCTGCCAAAAGTTGCGAGGTGAGAGCGGCCTATGGCGCTTACGTGTTGGCGAGTATCGGGTCCTCTATCGTGTGGACGACGATTGCGGATTCGTTGACATTGTGGCGGTTGGACACCGCCGCGAGATATACCGGTAGGTCCATGGGTGCCCAACCCATCGCTGAATACGGACGCGCAAAACCCGCGCGCCGATTAGCTGGGGCGTTGGTCGCTCTTTGTCTTCGTACTAGGGGAAAATGCCAACTGTTTTACGACCGGGCCCGTATCGCATCTACTTTTATTCTTATGACTGTGGTGAACTGCGTCATGTCCACGTAGACCGTGAAAGGCTGAGCGCAAAATTCTGGCTTGACCCCGATGTGTCGCCAGAGGGAGTCACGGATATAATCGTAAAGAGTTGCGCGACATTGAGCGTATTTTACGCGAAAATCTGGAGGTATTGAGAAATGAATGGGACGCATTCTGCAGCGGTCATACTCGCGCTGGTTAGAGTCGTGAATGTGATCGTTACAGACGATACCTTGTCTGTCGATCTCGAAGACGGGCGCACTGTTGCGGTTCCTATCGGTTGGTACCCTCGTCTGGCCTATGGGACGCCCACCGAGCGGGCTAATCTTCAGATCAGCAGTGCGGGTTACGGAATCCACTGGCCTGATCTGGATGAAGATATCGGCATTGAGGGGCTTGTGCTGGGTAAACGGTCCAGAGAAAGTTCCACCTCATTTGAGCAGTGGCTACAACGGCGCAAACAATAACCATTGCAGGTTGCCGCTCAACAAATCGCTGAACACGGACGCGCAACACGCGCGCGCCAGTTATCTTGGGCGTTATCCCGAAGCGAAGCTGCGGGACAACCAGGCACTGGAGACGGGCGGCTGATGGGCGGGAGCAAAAACCGCTCCCACCCATCAGCCGCCGCTCACCGACCCGTTGAGGCTGCAAGGCAGCGCATGTCATGCCTGTAGTATGAAGGTCAAAGACCTCATCTCGCTCATCGAATCAGACGGTTGGTACCAAGTGCGTCAAAAGGGGAGCCGTCGTCGGTTTCAACACTCCACCAAACCAGGTACAGTCGCGGTTGCGGGCAATCGTTGAGGTTCAGGCCGAACGACGCCTTCCATTTCAGGACTTGCCGTCCTTCGTTTCGGTCAGTCCGCAGGTGAACGGCCGCTCGTGACGATTTTGAGAGGTGCCCATCCGATGTCGGACGCGATCCAGGTCATTGCCAGCAATAAAAAAGCCTTTCACGACTACTTTATCGAGGAGCGGTACGAGGTGGGGCTGGCCCTGGTGGGAACGGAGGTCAAGTCGCTCCGGGAGGGGGGGATCAATCTGAAAGACAGCTTTGCGCGGATCGAAAAAGGGGAGGTTTTTTTACACAACTGCCACATCAGTCCCTACAGCCACGGCAACATGGCCAATCACGATCCGATGCGAACGCGCAAACTGCTCCTCCGCGCGGGCGAGCTGAAGCGGCTGATGGGAAAGACGCAACAGCGCGGGCTGACGCTGGTTCCATTGTCGGTCTATTTCAAGGGCAGCTGGGTCAAGATCGAGCTGGCCCTGGCGCGCGGGAAGAAACATTACGATAAACGGGAGGCCGACGCCCGAAAGTCCGCACAACGCGAGATTCGGCACGCGCTGAAGCACAAACAACGGGGCTAATCTATGGACAAGTGCCTCTACCTTATTGACGGGAGCGCGGCCATTTATCGGGCCTACCACGCCGTCCGGGGGCTTTCGACTGCGACGGGGCTCCCGACGAACGCCGTCTTTGGCTTCACCCAAATCCTGCTGAAAGTGGTGCAGGATGGGTCGCCCGATGCCCTGGCCGTCGTCTTTGACGCGAAGGGGCCCACGTTTCGCCACGCGATCTATCCCGGTTACAAGGCCCATCGTCCGCCGATGCCGGAGGATCTTGCCCTCCAGATTCCCTACATTTATCGGATGGTCGAGGCGATGCAGATTCCGGCAGTCATGCAGGCGGGTTACGAGGCCGACGACCTGATCGGCGCGTTGGCGCGGCAGGCGGACGAGGCGGGTTTTCGTGTCGTGATTGTCTCCGGCGACAAGGACATGGATCAGCTCGTCACGCCGAACGTCGTTCGCTACGACCCGATGAAGGAGAAGACCTACACCGAGGACGACGTGCTGGTACGGTGGGGGGTGCGTCCATCGCAGATCATCGAGTTATTCGGCCTGATGGGGGACGACAGCGACGGCATTCCGGGGATTGCGGGGATTGGCCGGAAGACGGCCCAGCCGCTGATCGCCACGTTCGGGACGATCGAGAACCTGCTGGCCCGCCTGGATGAAGTTCAAAAACCCAAACTGCGCGCGGCGCTCGAGGCGGGTGCAGCGTCGGCCCGGTTGAGTCGTACATTAGCCACGATTGACGTGAACGGCCCGGTTTCGTTCGATGTCGACCGATTTGCGCGAAGGCCGCTGGATGTGGCGCGGCTTCTGCCCCTCTGCCGGGAGTTGGAGTTTACGCGGCTGATCCAAATGTTCTCGCAGCCCCCGCAGGGCTCGCAGCCCCCGCAGGGCTCGCAGCCCCCGCAAGGTGTGCACGATGTCCCGGCGGTACTGGTGACCACGATTGCGGCCTCGGATGTCGGTTCGGTTCTGTCGGCGATCGAAAAGTGCGGCCACGTGGCCCTTGTGCCGGATGTGCCGGATGTGCCAGATACGCCGGATGGGGATGCGGCGGTCTGGCGTGGCGTGGTGCTGGCGACCGGAGACGGAACGTTCTATCTCCCCTTGGAAGAGGGTCCGCTTCCGACACCGCTTTCCGCCCTTCTTGCGTCGGAGACGGTCGTCAAATATGGCTACGACGTGAAGCGGTATCTGGCCGTCTGCCGCGCACAAGGGGTCACGCCGCGCGCGCTTTGGGACGTGCGGATTGCCGCCTACCTGCTGATTCCCGGTCGCCGGGACGATTCGCTCCCGCATCTGGCCGAGGCCCATCTGAATCGTGCCCTGCTGTCCGATCCTGACCCCGCGTCGCTGGGTGCCCGGGCGCGGGCGGTGCTGGATCTGGCCGATCATTTTGTCCCGCAGCTTGCGGCACAGGGCATGCTCCCCCTCTTTTCCGAAATCGAGATGCCGTTGGTGTCGGTCCTCTCCGAGATGGAACGGCATGGCGTGGGGTTGGATGTGGTGGCGATGGCCGAGATGTCGAAGGAGCTGGAAGGAAAACGGGCGGCGCTGACGCAGGAAATCTACCGCCTCGCGGGGGGCGCGTTCAACGTCCAATCGCCCAAGCAGTTGGCGGAGGTGCTCTTCGATAAGTTGGGCCTGCCGTGCCTGCGTAAAACGAAGACGGGGCGTTCGACCGACGAGGAGGTGCTCACGCAACTGGCCGCCCGGCATCCGCTCCCTGCGGCCATCGTGGAGAGCCGCCAGCTGGGCAAACTCCAGTCCACCTATGTGGACGTCCTGCCCCGTTTTGTGCGCGGGGGCCGCGTGCATACGCGGTTCAATCAGACGGTGGCGGCGACGGGCCGTCTTTCCTCCGTGGACCCGAACCTTCAGAACATTCCGGTGCGAGGGGAGTGGGGCCGCCGCATCCGAGCCGCATTCGTGGCAGCGGAAGGGTGCGTTCTCCTGTCCGCGGACTACAACCAGATCGAGCTTCGAATTCTGGCCCATCTGTCGGACGACGCCGCACTCCTTTCATCGTTTCGGCAGGGGGAGGATGTCCACCTTCAGACGGCGACGGGGCTCTTCGGCCTCCCGAAGGGGGCGATCAGCGCCGACATGCGGCGCGCGGCCAAGACGGTCAACTTTGGCGTGATCTACGGCATCAGCCCGTTCGGTCTGGCCACGCAGTTGGGCATCTCGCAGGCGGAGGCGAAACGCTACATTGACACCTACTTCGACCGCTACCGCGGCGTGGCGGCATGGATTCAACGGACGTTGCGGCAGGCTGCGGCCTGCGGATTCGTGACAACGCTCTTTGGTCGCCGCCGGCCCATCGCCCGCCACGAGGGGGGGCTGCGGGGAGCGGACGAGCGCCTGGCGATCAACACGCCCGTCCAGGGAAGCGCTGCCGACATTATCAAGCGCGCGATGATTGACGTGGCCCACTGGATGGGGCAGGCGCAGGTGTCCGCAAAGATGGTTCTGCAGGTACACGACGAGTTGATCTTCGAAGTGCCGGAAGAGGAGGTCGCGCCGATGCGGGCGCAGGTCGCGCGCCTGATGGAAGGTGCGGCCCGGCTTTCGATCCCGCTTACCGTGGACGTCGGCATTGGAAAGACATGGTCCGAGGCCCATTGACCCGATCGGAACCCCGGTTTTGAGGTTGTCTTCCCCGGAAGGTTGCGGCTATAATGGAGGTCATTAAATTGAGGGGGAACGGTTATGGAATATGCACGCTGTTCGACGACGCCGGAAGCCCCGGTGCAAAACGACCCGGAGGCGGCACAGTGGCTCCGTCGGGCACATGAGAAGACCTACAAGTGGGGCGGGGATTTTGGCGGCTTCACCGCCGATCTGGTCTGTAACGACAATGGAGCGGTCTCCAAGGGTCAGGTCTCCATTCGCTCCGCCAAGGAGGTGGAAGTTCGCCTGGAGGTCGCAACTGGCCAGGAAGGCATCCAGAAATGGGCGCAGGAGCAGGTCGCGATGATGGCGGGACACCGTGTTGCCCGCAGCTTCGAGGAGGGGGATGGGCGTTTTTCCATTACGTTTTCGGAGGCCGATGGACACCCCTTCGGACGACAAGTGCGCATCCATGGGGATGGTTTAAACTCCCGCTATCGGATCAAGGACGACCGGATTCGACAAATTGACCGGGACATGGGGCGGATGCGGTTTACCATCAATATCGAAGAGGCGATGCAGACCGCAGATGACAAATTCCTCACCACGGAATACGTCGTGTTCTACTTCTCGCCGGACAATCAAATCATGAAAGTGGACAGCCTCAGCGATCACCCCGTCGAGGTGAAGGGGGTCTACCTCCCCTGTCATCGGCGGGTCATCCTGACGGAGGGGGGGAAGGTGGTGGTGCGGCTCCTGCAGTTTAAGAACCACCAGATGCTATAAGTGGGTTTACGCGGATTCGGTGCCTCCCGAGGCCGCAGATGTGATCGCCCGGAGTTCTTCGAGGTAGGCCCCTTCGTCCAGGGAGCCGCCGCGTCTGACGGAGCGAAAATAGAGATCGCCCCAGAGTTGTGCAAGGCGATGGGTGGCTTCATGGGGGTCTATCCCGCTGTTTCGGAGGGCGCGGAAGGCCGCGACCGCTTCTTCCGGCTCTTCGCTTTCGAGCTGTTTCCCGATGACGACATGCAGGCCAATATGTACCAGTGGATTGACGATATATCCATCAATCTCCTGCGGGTGAAAGGCGGCTTCACCCTGTGGCCACCAGACATCGAACTCCGGGTGTGCCCGCAGGGCTTCCCCGATCGTTTCGGCGACCCCAGAAAGAGCTTCCCCCCGTTTCATCTTTTCCCATGTCTCGAAGTAGATCGCAACGGCTTGTTTTGAGAACAATGCATCCATATCTTGATCCTCCTTGTCGTTTTATCGTCGTGAGAGGTCGCATCGTAACAGATGCGGCATGACCACATCAAAAGGAACATCAGGAGTCGAATCGTGCTCGCGCTCTTTGGCGTCACCTGCCCGTACTGCAAGGCAGCAACCTATGTACACCCCCCCGACACACCCGACCACGGAGAAGCGGAGAGCGAAGTGGAATGTGGCGCGTGTCATTGCCCGATCGTCGTCTGGACACAGGCAACGGGGACTTGGGATGTGCGCAGGCGGGAGTGCGCGGGAGACCCATGACATCGCAGGAGAAAGCCGGGAGGCGTCGGCGTCAACAAACGAATAACGGAAGGATACACGATGTCCACACAACCTGAACCCGTTCAGCTTCAGATCGAGATTGACGACACCATCGCGCAGGGGATGTATGCCAATCTTGCGTTGGTGTCCCACACCGAAACGGAATTTGTCTTCGACTTCATTTACGCCCAGGCCCAGGCACCCAAGGCCAAGGTGCGCGCCAGAATCCTGTCCAGCCCCGCCCACACCAAGCGGCTTCTTGCGGCCCTCCAGGAAAATATACAGCGATACGAGGAGAAATTCGGCGTGATCAAGGCGTCGGGCGAGAGGACGCGAAACAGCAGCCGTGATCGGGGGAACTACCTGTAACGTCTCTATCCGGGTCGGCAGGTTTCAAATCTGGTCGGTATTTTGACTTTTTTCCATCCGATTGATACGATTGGGGCGTACATCCTGGTCTTTCCGTTAAATAGCACCACGGGTTGTGTTGGTTCCCATGAACGGTTCCCCCCCCCATGAGCACCTCCCCTACTGATGCGCCGGTTGGCGCGCTGATTCGGCTCCTTCCGGAGACCGGCAAGTCGTATGAGATCGTTCGCCGTAAACTGGTCGAGATCGGCCCTTCCGCCCTCCCCCTGCTTCAGGAGGCCGCGCGTCTGCCGTCTCTCTCGGAAAAGGCTTCCGAAATTATCCGTGCCATTCGAATGCACGATATGGATGCCGCATGGCGGTCCTATACCCAAAATACGCCCGACTCGCTCGAAGAGGGGGTGTTCCTGCTGGCCCGCTTCTATAACCCCTCTCTGGATTCCATCCACTATCGTCAAAAGATAGATCGGATGGCCCAGACCCTCCGTCAGCGGATTCATCCGGAGGATCGTCCGATGACGATGATTCGCACATTGACGTTCTATCTCTTTGAGGAGATGGGATTTGCCGGAGAGCGGGTCCACTACGACGATCCCGAAAACAGCTATATTCATACCCTTTTGGACAGAAAGCGGGGCATCCCCGTCAGTCTCTCCGTGTTGGTACTCCTCCTGGCCGAGCGGTTGGAGCTTCCAATTTTCGGTATCGGCCTGCCCAGGCATTTCATTGTCGGGTGGCGCGATTCGGAGCATGAGATTTTTTTCGACCCCTTCAACGGCGGAAAGACCCTCACACGCGACCAGATTCGTAATCTGCTCGCGCGATGGGGGTTGGTGCTGCGGGAAGCCTACCTGCAAAAAACCTCTGCCCGCCAGATTCTGGAACGGGTCATGCACAACCTCATCTATATCTATGCCCAACGGGGTGCCACGGAAGAGAAGGTATGGCTTTCCCGTTTTTGCAAACGGGTCCACCTATCGCCTGGCGCCACCCGAGCCGTCTGATCCCTGTTTTCCGGGTTTTCCGGAAAATTCCATTTGACAAGACGGACGCGGTAGACTAGAATCTGGGTTACTCTCTGTTGCCCTCCATCACGCTTCCTTAAAAATCTGGAATGCTTTCTCGGTAAAACCGGTCTTAAATTAGGCTGTAGGGCTTTCCGATGTTGTTCTGCCTGACCTCTTACAGTATATAGGCCGTAGGCGAGTCAAGCCTGTTCATCCCGTAAAAATCAATGCCTGTTTATTCACAGCCGCGAGTGCCTTGTCCCAACGATCTAAAGTGAGGCATTCTGCGGTCCAGTCGAGATTGAAAATCGCTGCCGGTTCCGGTCCCACCTGCATACATTAACAAAATCAAGGAGAGCGCATGAATCTTGCCGAACTAAAGGAAAAAAGCATCACCGATATGAGCGAGGTCGCAAGGGACCTCAAGGTCGAGGGAATCAGCAATATGCGGAAGCAGGAGCTGATCTTCGCCATCCTCCAGGCCCAGGCGGAGAAGAACGGGAACATCTATGGCGCGGGGGTGTTGGAGACCCTGCCGGATGGTTTCGGATTCCTGCGCTCCCCCGACTATAACTATCTGCCCGGCCCGGACGACATCTACGTTTCCCCGTCTCAAATCCGGCGGTTCAATCTGCGCACCGGCGACATTATCTCCGGCCAGATTCGCCCTCCGAAAGAGTCCGAACGATACTTTGCCCTCCTCAAGGTCGAAAAGATCAACCACGAAGAGCCCGATCTTTCTCGGGACAAGATTCTTTTCGATAACTTGACGCCCCTCTATCCGATGGAGCGGATTCGCCTGGAGTATAGTGCGGACGACTATTCCATGCGAATCCTGGAGCTGATCTCGCCGATCGGGAAAGGGCAGCGCGGGCTGATCGTGGCCTCGCCCAGGACGGGGAAAACGGTACTGCTTCAGTCCATCGCCAAAGCGATTATGAAAAACCATCCGGAGGTTGACCTGATCGTCCTGCTGATTGACGAGCGCCCGGAAGAGGTCACCGACATGCAGCGGCAGGTTCGGGGGGAGGTGGTCAGCTCCACATTCGATGAGCCGGCCCAGCGGCACGTTCAGGTGGCAGAAATGGTGCTGGAAAAGGCCAAGCGCCTGGTTGAACATAAACGGGACGTTGTCATTCTGCTGGACTCGATCACGCGCCTTGCGCGGGCCTTCAACGCGGTCGTGCCACCCAGCGGCAAGGTCCTCTCCGGCGGGCTCGACGCAAATGCCCTCCAGCGCCCCAAACGCTTTTTCGGCTCCGCCCGAAATATCGAAAATGGTGGCAGTCTCACGATCATCGCAACGGCGCTGGTAGACACCGGAAGCAGGATGGACGATGTCATCTTCGAGGAATTCAAGGGGACCGGCAACATGGAAGTCCACCTGGACCGGAAGCTGGCCGACCGGCGCATCTTCCCCGCCATAGACATCACCCTCTCCGGCACGCGCAAGGAGGAGCTTTTGGTGGACAAAGACGACCTGAACCGGATGTGGATTCTGCGCAAGGTGCTAAGTCCCCTGGCCACGGTCGAGTCCATGGAGTTTCTCATTGATAAGATGAAGGGAACCCGATCCAACAAAGAATTTCTGGAGTCCATGCACAAGTAAGTCTGCATCGGGCAATCACCTTGAAGACAACAGGAGAACCACCATGAAGGCAGCCATTCATCCCGAATATCGCGAAACGACGATCACCTGCGCGTGTGGCGCAACGCTTGACTCCAAATCCACACGCACCCATATCCGCCTCGACATCTGCTCCGTATGTCATCCCTTCTTCACGGGTACGCAGAAGATTGTGGACACCGAGGGACGTGTCGAACGATTCCGCAAGAAATACGCCAAGACCCTCTCCGCATAACGTCCCCACCGGACCTGCACTTGCACCACCCCGTGTGTCGGGCCTGCATTCCATGGTTGAAGAAACGATTCTGCTCGATCAGGTTGAAGCGGTCGTTCGGCAATACCATCTGCTGACGGAAAGACTCTCCGATCCGGAGGTCTTCTCGCGTCCGGAAGAAGGGATTCGTCTGGCGCGGGAGCGGGCCGCCTGCGAGGAGACGGTCGCGCAATACGAAGTCTATCAGGCGCTGCGTCGGCAGATCGCGGAGGCGGACGCCATGCGCAAGGACGAAGCAACCGAGCCCGATCTCCGGGCCCTGGCCGATGCGGAATGGAGCGCGCTTCAAAGTCGGAAGGGGGAAACGGAAGCGGCACTCCGGACGCTGCTGATTCCCCCCGACCCGATGGCCGACCGGAATCTTTTCCTGGAAATCCGCGCGGGCGCGGGGGGGAACGAAGCGGCCCTCTTTGTGGCGGAACTGCTCCGAATGTACACAAAATATGCCGAGGCAAGACGGTGGAAGATCGAAACGATGGATCTCCACGAAACCGGCATCGGCGGTCTGAAAGAGGTCATCATCTCCGTGGCGGGGAAGGGGGCCTACGCGGCGCTTCAGTACGAAAGCGGCGTCCACCGCGTGCAGCGGGTACCCGAAACGGAGGCCAACGGACGGATTCACACCTCGACCGTCACGGTCGCGGTCGTCCCGGAGGCCGAAGAGGTGGACATCGCAATCAACCCCAACGATCTGCGCATTGACACCTTCTGCTCCAGCGGTGCGGGCGGGCAGAGCGTGAACACCACCTATTCCGCCGTTCGGATCACCCATCTTCCCACCGGCGTCGTCGTCTCCTGTCAGGATGAACGCTCCCAGGTCAAGAATCGCACACGGGCGATGCGGGTGCTCCGTTCCCGGCTGCTGCAGGCCGAGCGGGAGAAGCAGGAGGCCGACATCGCGCGGGATCGGAAGGCGCAGGTGGGGAGTGGCGACCGCAGCGAAAAGATTCGGACTTACAATTTCAAGGAGAACCGGGTGACCGACCACCGGGTCAATCTGTCGGTCTATCAGCTCGATCGAGTTCTGGAGGGGGAGATTGAGCCTTTCATTCAGGCCCTGACCGCCGAGTCCGCAAGGAGGAAGCTGCAAAACATCGCTTCATATTGACGTTTAACTCATAACGGATACTTTCTTGCTCCCCTCCTCATTCGAGGAGGCCGGGACGCCGGCTGCGGGGCAGGGGGTACCGGTG
>CAZOFZ010000056.1:0-10820 GCA_964579175.1 uncultured Nitrospirota bacterium
CGAGGTGCGCCGTTTTGTGAACATCTTCCTCAATAACAAAGACATCCGCTCTCTCACGGGCTTGAATACGACGGTTGCCGACGGGGACATCATTGAGATTCTCCCGGCTGTCGCGGGGGGGGAAGACCGCGCCCCGGTGGGGACAACCACCTTCCCGGAATGGAAAGCCCAACTCAAAAAGGAGATTCCGGAGGTCCGGGCGAGCGATGTCGCCGCGGCCTGCGAACGGGATCGAAACTTGACCCTCATTGATGTTCGGACAGACGAGGAATGGGCACAGGGACATGTCCCGGGCGCGATCCATATCGATCGAGGCTATCTGGAACTGACGGTCGAATCGCGGGTGCCGGACAAGTCAAAACCGATTGTCTGCTATTGCGCGGGCGGTGTCCGGTCCCTCTTTGCGGCCAGGGCATTGAAAACGCTGGGCTATACCCGCGTGGAAAGCCTGATGGGCGGGTTCGATGGCTGGAAGCGGGCCGCCCTCCCCTTTGTGCAACCGGTCACCCTGACGGAACCGCAACGCCGGCGGTATCTTCGGCACCTTTCGATCCCGGAAGTGGGCGAGGAGGGGCAGGCCAAACTCCTTTCGGCCAAACTGCTCTGTATCGGCGCGGGGGGATTGGGATGTCCATCCGCGCTTTATCTCGCCGCCGCAGGTGTCGGAACCGTGGGGATCGTTGACGACGATGTCGTGGACGAGTCGAATTTGCAGCGCCAAATCCTGCACACGACAGATCGGGTTGGAACACACAAGACCGCCAGCGCAAAGGTCGCCATCGAGGCGCTCAATCCCGATGTCAAGGTGATCGAGCATCGAACGCGGCTGACCTCGGAAAATGTGTTGGAGATTTTCTCGCAATACGACCTCATCGTGGACGGCTCGGACAACTTTCCGACCCGCTATCTCGTGAACGATGCCTGTGTCAAACTCCAAAAACCGTGTGTCCACGGTTCGATCTACCGCTTTGAAGGTCAACTCACCGTCTTCTGGCCCGGTCGGGGCCCCTGCTACCGATGCCTCTACCCGGAACCGCCCCCCCCCGAATTGGCCCCTTCGTGCGCGGAGGCCGGTGTCCTGGGGGTCCTGCCAGGCGTGATCGGCATTCTGGAGGCAGTGGAAGCGGTCAAGATCATTCTGGGCCGTGGGGACCCCCTCGTCGGACGCCTGATCCGCTACGACGCCTTAAAGACAGAGTTCCGCGAGCTTTCGATCGGCGCCGATCCCAAATGCGCCTACTGCGCGCCCGGTGCGACGTTTCCAGGTCTGATAGACTACGAACGCTTTTGTGGAAACCGATGAACGCGCCCGGATTCCCGATTCCTCCCCGATTTCGTCCCTTTTTCGATCAAGCCCCGATCCTTTCCTTAATCGGAAATACGCCGCTTGTGGAGGTGCCGATCTTCAGGCAGGAACTTCCGCAATGCCGTTTTTTTGCCAAGCTGGAGACCCTGAATCCGGGCGGGTCTATCAAAGACCGGCCGGTGCGGCGGATGCTGCTGGAAGCGTCTCTTTCCGGGGAGTTGGGCCCACGTAAAACGCTGATTGACAGCTCCAGCGGGAATGCCGGGATTTCTTATGCGATGATGGGCGCCGCGCTGGGGATTCCGGTGACACTTGTGGTGCCGGCCAATGCCAGCCTTGAACGAAAACGCCGGATTGTGGCACATGGGGCAACCCTGATTGAAACGCCCGCAAGTCTGGGGTATGACGCGGCACTGTACGAGGCCCATCGCCTGTGTGAAGATCGGCCCGACCACTATTTCATGCCCGACCAATACAAAAACGCAAACAATGTTCTGGCACATTACGAAGAAACGGCCGTCGAGATTCTGCGCGACCTGGAGGGGAGAGGGCCGATCACCCATTTCATTGCGGGGGTGGGTACGGGCGGCACGATTACGGGCGTGGGACGCCGACTCAAAGAAGAGATTCCGGGCGTGCGCGTCGTGATGGCTTGTCCGGAGCTGTTTCCAGGGATTGAGGGGTTAAAACCCTTGGATCAGCCCGGCGCGATTATCCCCCAAATTTTTGACGATACCGTGGTGGACGAGAAGGTGCGGGTGGTGGTAGAGGACGCATACGGTCTGTGTGCCAGGATTGCGCGAGAAATGGGGCTTTTCCTCGGACAAAGCTCCGGCGCCTTTCTGGCGGCGGCCTATGCCGTGGCCCGTCGCGAGCGGCGCGGCACCTTCGTCACCCTCTTCCCGGACCTCGGAGAACGCTATTTTTCCGCCGGCCTCTGGACGTAAACGCATGCATGCGCCAACGCAGCCACCGCGCTTAACAGCCCGTTGAAGAAGCCGGTTTTCGCGTTGTTTAGGCTGCGAGCGCGCGTCGGGGAACGACGATCGTTTTTTGTCCGCCGGGGGACGACGTTGGCATCGGAAGCCGTGCAAATTCGTTGCGTTTCCGGCTTGTCTTTCCAATTGCCACGCCTCGCAGGGGTCGCACGCCTGTTTCGGCTCGACAATGTACGTCCGGTCTCCCCTTCAGGAGACCCCGCTCCTCGGCCAACTTCAGAACGAAACAGGCAACCTGCCGATGAACGTGCCGGCCGCAGTGGCCGCGCCACGCCGACCCATGCTGTCGTGGTAGTACGGCTCGCAAAGCGTCTCGACATACCGATCGAACCCCGCCTCACGCAGCAGCGGGTTGAGTTTGCCTAGAAAGCATGCCCCTTGGAGTGCGGCAACGCGTCGTGTGTGACCCAGAGCGACGGCTGCTGCTCCTTTCGAGATCCCAACGCCATGACGAACCCTCCACGATTGAAAGGCCATAAAACACCGTTCACAAGACTTTTTCAACGGGCTGTTAGGCCACTTCGCTTGCAAAATAGTCGGCGTCGATTTGCTTAACTTCATAATTGGCAATCGGTGTGACTCCGACATTATGGTCAATCATGAGCTCTGCGAGTTGGTTGCCGTCAATAAGGACAATTTTGCTGTCGATGCTCGCCGCATACTCGATGGCATCCTTGGAGAAATCCGAGGTCGTAATGAAAACACCCTTTTTGGCGCGCTGTCCTTGGAGCGCACCCGCGAACTTCTGTATCTCTGGTCTGCTGACCGTGCTCTGCCAGCGTTTCGCTTGGATGTAGATAATGTCCAATCCAAGACGATCCTCCTTGATGATGCCGTCGATACCCTCGTCGCCGCTCTTGCCGATGGCCTGTCCTGCGTCCCTGCGCGTGCCGCCGTATCCCATCCGAACAAGCATCTCGACAACAATTCTTTCAAAAAAATCGGGAGTTGAAGCCTTGAGTTGGATCAACAGATCTTTGGCCAGGTTCGCTCGGAGCGTTTCATACGCCAACTCAAGTTGCTCCTGCGGTGTCCGCTCATCGGCGTTTGATGAAGCAATTGGCGTGTCGTCTCTTGGCCTTTTGAGCGCCTCTAAATACTCCGGGAACTGCCGGAGAAAGCGCAGGTTGATCGCCGATGGATGACTCGCGAGAGCCTGTTGGCCGCGTGAAGTAATACGGAACGTTCCTCTGCCGGTCTTCTCAAGAAGTCCTGCCATCCGCAAGTGAGCGCGTGCCCACGAGAGACGGTTCGTGAATACAGGCTGCTGACCGCTGGGAAGTAACTCCTTGCGCTCCTGCTCGGACAAACCGAGTTCTTCGGCGAGCCTCTCTCGTAGCTCGTGCGCCGTGTGATCGGCTCCATCTCCCGCAATCTTAACGATCGGGAGCATCAGGGCTTGGAAGTCTGGTATCGGCATCGGTTAGCGGCCAAAAACGGCTGCGCTAAAAATCGCGCCAGTGGATTTATGGCGGGACAGGCAAGCTCCGATAGACGCGGGCCATCTCGACGGCGGCCAGGGCCGCCTCGGCGCCTTTATTGTCTGCCACGCCGGAACGGGCCTGCGCCTGGGCCAGGGTGGTGGTCGTCAGGATGCCGAAGAGCACCGGGACATCCAATTCCAGGGAAAGCCTGCCGATCCCGCGACTGACCTCCGAACAGATATAGTGAAAGTGTGGCGTCTCCCCCTGAATGACCGCCCCCAGGCAGATGAGCGCATCGAAACGACGGTGCCGCCCCAGTTGTCTTGCCAGGCCCGGAATCTCGAATGCGCCGGGGGTCCGGAACACCGCAATGTCCTCCTCCCGGACACCCTGTTCGGAGAGGGCGCGAAGGGCCCCTTCGAGGAGCCCCTCCGTCACCTCCGGATTGAAACGACTGGCGACAATTCCGATTTTTAAGCCGACGCCGGAAGCGGCCGTCGTTGCCTGTCCCGCGTTCATCAGACCCGATCCAGCAGATGCCCCATCTTGCGCTTCTTCGTTTGAAGATAGTGGACGTTCTTCTCGTGAGGCGCGGCTTCGATGGAAACCCGCTCCGTCACCGTCAGGCCATATCCCTCGATCCCCACAATTTTCCGAGGGTTGTTGGTCATCAGACGAATCTGCCGAATGCCCAGGTCCACCAGAATCTGCGCGCCGATGCCGTAGTCGCGCAGGTCGGCCTTGAATCCCAACTCCAGATTGGCCTGGACGGTGTCCCGCCCGGCGTCCTGAAGCTGGTAGGCCCGGAGCTTGTTGATCAGGCCGATGCCCCGTCCTTCCTGATTCAAATAGAGCAGGACGCCCCGCTTCTCGGCTTCGATCCGTTCCAGGGCGGTGTAGAGTTGTTCGCCGCAGTCGCACCGTTTGGAGGCGAAGATGTCGCCCGTCACACAGCCGGAGTGGACACGCACCAACACCGGTTGTCGGGTATCCACCTGGCCCTTGACCAGGGCCAGGTGCGATTCTCCGTCCACTTCATTCCGATAGACGATCGCCTGAAACTCCCCGTAGGCGGTGGGCATGCGGGCTTCCGCCACGCGGTGCACCAGCGATTCACGCTTCATACGGTATTGGATCAGATCCTGAATGGTAATCAGTTTTAGTTGGTGTTGCGCTCCAAAGGCCGCAAGATCGGGCAGACGGGCCATCGTGCCATCCTCTTTCATGATTTCGCAGATGACACCGGCGGGGGAGAATCCGGCCAGACGCGCAAGATCTACCGAGCCTTCGGTTTGACCGGCGCGCTTCAGGACGCCCCCCTTTTGGGCCCGGATGGGGAAGATATGGCCGGGCCGGACCAGATCGGTGGCCTGCGCATCGGGATGAATGGCGGCCAGGATGGTCGTGGCGCGATCTTTTGCGGAGATGCCGGTGGAAATCCCCTGTCGCGCATCCACGGAGACGGTAAAGGCCGTGCCAAAGGCCGCGCGATTTTCCTGCACCATCGGCATCAGTTCAAGGCGATCGGCCTGTTTATCCGTCAGCGTGAGGCAGATCAGGCCCCGTCCGTGTGTGGCCATGAAATTGATCGCCTCCGGGGTGACCTTCTCGGCGGCAATCACCAAGTCGCCTTCGTTTTCACGGTCTTCATCGTCCAGCAGGATCACCATTCTGCCGGCCTGAAGATCCGCGATAGCGGCCTCGATCGTTTGGAACGGACGCGCGATTTCTTTGGACATGGCAGGTGTCGTCATGGGACGCTAAAATTCAGGCGCAAAGCGGAGCCGCTTCCGGGGTCTGACAGACCTCCACAGAAGACCGGCGTTTCTCTACCCGATGGCCCAGGGCCGTCATCAGTGGACGGACGCCCAGCCCCGAAACGGCCGATATGGCGAAGAAGGAAATCCGCTTCGCCCGGCAGTGACGCCGCAGGCGCTCGACCTTCACGGGGTCTGCGGCATCCATCTTGCTGGCCACCACCACAAACGGTTTTTGAGCCAGACCTTCGTCATAGGCCGCCAATTCCGCGCGTACCATCGAAAGATCAGAGACCGGATCGCCGTTGTCCGAGACGTCCACCAAGTGAAGTAGCAGCGCCGTCCGTTTTAGATGTTTGAGAAACTGAATGCCCAGTCCCTTCCCCTCGTGCGCCCCCTCGATCAGGCCCGGAACGTCGGCCAGTGTGAAGTGGGGGCCTTCCCGACGCATTCCCCAGGAGACCACGCCGAGGTGGGGCTCCAACGTGGTAAACGGGTAGTCGGCGATTTTTGGACGCGCGGCGGAGACGACGGAAATCAAAGTGGATTTGCCTGCATTAGGGCGTCCCACCAGCCCGACATCGGCCAGCAGCCGAAGCTCCAGTTGCAACCAACCGGACGCCCCTTTCGTTCCCGGCTCGGCAATTTGCGGGGCCTGATGCGTCGAGGATTTGAAGTGGTGGTTGCCCCGTCCTCCCATCCCCCCTTTGGCCACGATCAGGCGCTGCCCAGGTTGTGTGAGGTCTCCGACCAGTTCGTTCGTATCGAATCGTCGCACCAGTGTTCCCACAGGGACGGAAATGACCCGGTCGAGGCTGCCACGGCCGGAGGAGCGGCTTTTTGCGCCATGATCGCCCGATTTGACGATATAGTGCTGCCGATAGCGCAAGTCCATCAGGGTGGATAAGTGCGTGCTGGCCTCCAGGACAACATCCCCTCCGCGCCCACCGTCGCCACCATCCGGCCCGCCACGCGGCACATACTTCTCGCGTCGAAAGTGGACGACGCCGTCGCCCCCGTCGCCCGCCTGGACATAGATTTTGACCTGGTCAAGAAACATAACGGACCCAATATGGAGAGGGAATCGCGCAATCTACGCGGTCAATCAGACATCGGGCGGACCGCAGACGGATCGCGGGAGCCTGTAAGAGTCCGCAAGAGGGTGGGGCAGGGAGAAGTTCGGTGGTGCGACCACTGCGGGTGGCACGACCACTACGGGAGGCGCAGGATTAAGCAGGGTAGATCGAAACCCGCTTCCTGTCCTTTCCCATCCGTTCGAATTTGACGACGCCCGCAAGTTTGGCAAACAGGGTGTCGTCGCGTCCGATGCCCACGTTGGTACCCGGGTGAAGGCGGGTACCGCGTTGCCGGACCAGGATGCTCCCCGCCGTCACCGATTCTCCGGCAAACCGCTTGACCCCCAGACGTTGCGCGTTACTGTCGCGACCGTTGCGCGACGATCCCTGTGCTTTGGTATGTGCCATGATTTATCCTTTCACGATTTCGATGATTTTAAGGCGGGTGAATGCCTGGCGATGCCCCTGTGTGCGACGATAGTTCTTCCGCCGCTTTTTCTTAAAGACCAGCACTTTTCCTCCCCGGCCTTGTGCCAGAATTTCTCCGATGACCCGCGCCTCCGGCATTGCGGGAGGAAAAGTCATTCCCTGTTCGTCCTGCAAGAGCAGAACGGGCCGAAGTTCCAGGCGCTCCCCCACGGCGCCGACCTGCTTTTCCACTTGAATGACATCCCCCGGCGCAACGCGGTACTGCTTGCCCCCTGTTTCCATGACTGCATGCATTCTGTTTTCTCCTATTTTCAGATCGTTCCCGTTTTACGCTTTGATGCGCGCTTGTCACGCGCCGACTTTTTCGATGACCAGATTATGGCGGCCGTCCTGGCGTGGGCTGACCTCCACGATCTTATGCCCCTCGGACTGAACGCTTTTGGGGACGTTGCGAATCGGTTCCCCCCCATCCAGAATGACGTGCAGAATCTGCCCCGCGTCCATCTCTTCCAGTTGAAGTTTTGTTTTGACGAAATTCATTGGACAGGCCACCCCGGACAAATCCAATAGCAGATCGCTCTTTGCGGCCACCGGTTCCTCCGCTTTCTTCTTCAGTTTCAGATTGGCGTCCATCTGATCGTAGGCATCCCGGCACTCCTGAACGAAGGCGTGCGCGTCGGTCAAATAGGCCGTGAGCGATTCCGGGTCCACCGGTGCCCATTTCCCCAAATCTTCCGTAAACGCCTCGAAGCGTTCGGAGACGATTCCCTGCTCCACAACCTTGTGTTGGAACTGTTTGAGTATCTCGTCCTCGTGCGGGGAGTCCACGCCAAACGGCACCAGCAGTGCGCGGCACGCATCCATCATTCCCGACTGTGTCTGTGCCACGGCCTCTGCATGTTGCTGGCGTAACGTCGCGGTATGGGCCTTCGAAAGTGCGGTATTGGCACGTCGAAGATAATTCTCGATCAGATCGATCATCGTGCCGGCGCATTCCCCCGGCCCCAAATCTTCCAGATCGAAGTCCCGGTCGCTCTTGTAGTCGTAATAGGAATCGGGTGACAAGTCGGCGGCGGGGAGTTTCGTGAATTTCTCAATCTGCGCGCAAAGGGCCTCGCGTCCGTATCGTTCGACAAAGGGGTTGAACGCCTCTTGTTCCGTTCGGTTTTCCCGAAAGACTTTGATCATTTCCAAAATGGCGCCCGGCACATTTTTGGCGGGGATTTTAAGTTTGGCCTTGCCGATGGCGGAATGGGTGGCGCTCACCCCGCCCCCGAGATGTAACTGATAGTGCGGAACGAGTTTCCCATTGACTTTCTTGGCGACGCCATGCAGACCGATCCCGGCAATGTGGTGTTGGGCACAGGAGTTGGGACAGCCGGAGATTCGGATGCGTAGACCGGTGAGGTCTTCATACTCCGGCAACTCCTTTGCAAACGTCGAAACCAGGGCTTCTCCCATTCCCATCGAAGAGGTCAAACCCAACTGGCAACTGTCGGTTCCGGGGCAGGCAATGACATCGGTTACCTGCTCGGCCCCCGCCTCGGCCAAGCCATATTGTGCCAGTGCGGCATATAAGGCGGGGAGGTCGCTTCGTCGCACCTTGTGTAAAATAAAGTTCTGTTGATGGGTGGCGCGAACCTGATCGGATGAAAACTGTTCGGTAATCTGGGCAAGGCCGAGGAACTGTGCCGCGGTGATATCGCCCACAATCAACCGAACCTGAACGGCGCAGGCCCCCGCTTCTGCCTGTGGAATAACATTTGTGCGCAGCCATCGGGCGTAGTCCGGGGAGGCGTCCCCCGCCGAACGTTCCGTCCGTGCGGGCCGAATCCGGTTGGGTCGGGGCGGTGTCAGTTCTGGATAGGAGATGCCGGAGGCCTGGAGGTCGTTCAGATTCTCCGCCACCTTTTCTGTAAAGGTTGCGATCCCCCATTTTTCAAGGACAAACTTCATGCGCGCCTTGCTCCGCACCTTGCGATCGCCGTGGGCGTCAAAGAGCTTGAGAATCGCCTCACAGGTGGGCAGCAGTGCGTCCATGGGGAGGAACTCCGCATAGAGTTGGGCCAGTTTGGGGCTTGCGCCCAGTCCCCCGCCCACGAAGACCTTGAAGCCATATTCAATGGTGCCATTCACCGTCCTTGCGGCGGCGATCAGACCGAGGTCGTGCATGGTGGCGAGGCCGCACTCGCTCTGGCACCCTGAAAACGAAATTTTGAATTTGCGCGGCAGGTCCTGGTTGATCGGATTGCGCAGCAGGCGATCGGCCACGGCATTGGCATAGGGAGTGACGTCAAACAACTCCGTCGGACAGATGCCGGCCAGATGACAGGCGGTGACGTTACGCACCGTGTTGCCGCAGGCCTCGCGGGTTGTTAAACCGGACTCGGCCAGGCGGTAGAGGGTCGGCACCACATCGTCCAGTTTTACAAAGTGAAACTGGACGTCCTGCCGGGTCGTGACATGCCCTTTTCCGGTGGAAAAGCGCTGGGCCACGTCGGCCAGGGCGCGCAATTTTTCCGCATTGAGGAGACCGGACGGAATCTTGACCCGCACCATCTGGACGCCCGCCTGCCGCTGCCCGTAAACGCCATTCTGGAGTCGGAAGCGCTTAAATTTCTCTTCAGGAATCTCTTTCTTCTTCAGGCGATCTACCTGAACGCCGAAGTTCTCGATTTCCCGAATCGTCTCTTCCGAAAGTGCGCGCATGTATAGAATCCGTCTGTAGGACGATGATTATATATCAGTCCCAAAAAGATAATCAAACAGACGCATTGCCCCGTCAAAGAGATACCCCAACGGGGATCGTTGCCTCAATTGGAAAGTCTCAAGATGATACCTCCGCTCAAAGCGGACATTCCGTTTGCGACCGACATTCCGAAGTTTACAGTGGATTTACGACGCCACATATGATACGAAACGGGTATGGTAAAAGTCGCCATCATCGGGGGGGGGAAGGGGGGTACGGCCCTGATCGAAATTTTGCACAAAGACCGACTGGTGCAGATCGTCGGCATTGCGGATATCCGTCCGGACGCGCCGGGGATGGATTTGGCGCGTCGGCTGGGGATTCCCGTCACGGACGACTATCGAAATCTGATCGCGGATTGCCCCGATCTGATTATTGACGTCACCGACAGCCCCACGATTCGTGAAGCCCTGGAAGAGCTGCCTGACTCCGTTGAAGTCATTGGGGGATTGTCGGCCAAGTTTATGTGGCAACTCATCGAGGAGCGGATCAAAAGCCAGGCGATGGCCGAAGTCCTGCGCAACCGTTACTCGTTCGAGAACATGATCGGCAAAGACGAAAAGCTCCAGGCCATCAAGCACCTCCTCCCCCAGATCGCCAGGACCCATTCGACCGTTCTAATTGAAGGAGAGTCGGGGACGGGCAAAGAATTGATTGCCCACGCCATCCACCAGCTTAGCCCGCGTGAGGACAAACCCTTTATCCGACTCAACTGCGGGGCCCTGGCCGAGGGATTGCTCGAGTCGGAACTGTTCGGGCATGTGCGGGGGGCCTTCACCGGCGCGGTGACGCATAAGATCGGACGGTTTGAGCTGGCCGACGGTGGGACGCTCTTCCTGGACGAGATCGGCGAGATCAGCCCCGCCATGCAGGTCAAACTGTTGCGCGTTGTGCAGGAGGGGGAATTCGAGAAGGTGGGGGATACGCGCCGGATCAAGGTGGATGTCCGAATCATCGCGGCGACCAACCGTGACCTGAAAGCCGAGGTCGAGGCACGTACATTTCGCCAGGACCTTTACTACCGGTTGCGCGTGGTGCCGATTTTCATCCCCCCGCTTCGGGAACGCAAGGGGGATATCCC
>CAZOFZ010000057.1:0-10733 GCA_964579175.1 uncultured Nitrospirota bacterium
TGCGCGTGGTGCCGATTTTCATCCCCCCGCTTCGGGAACGCAAGGGGGATATCCCACTTCTCGTGAATCATTTCATTAGCCGGCTCAATCGTGAGATGGGGCGGAAAGTGATGCACGTGGAACCGGAGGCGATGAACCTCCTCATGCGTTACGATTATCCTGGAAACATCCGGGAACTCGAAAACATGATCGAGCACGTCATGGTTTTCTGTACGGGCGACACCCTTCACGCCGAGCATCTGGACAAAAGTATCCAACCCGCACCGCGCGATCTGATCCAGGCGGCCATGGAGCAGGAGAATCCTCTGTTGGCCATGGAACGCGAGATGATTTTACAAGTCCTCAAGCAAACGGAATGGAATTATAAAAAAACCTCCGAACGACTCAAACTCAGCCGAACGACCCTCTGGCGAAAACTCAAGGAATATGGCCTGGAGCGGTGAGTCGCGGCCAAATCTCCTTTCGTGGGGCTCGCGTCGCCCCCTCTGCGGGCATCAGCCCGCAGAGCCTCCCCCTCAAACTGCGAATCGAGCTGCAAAGTAGAACCTTCCACCCCCAAGACCTCTACGCCCGGCGAGCCGTCTCGAATGGATCAGGTAGCAGACACGTGAGTTTCATTGAGAAACACGGCGCATTATCCCTGTGTTAAAACCGATTCGGACACCTTTTCTCTTGACATCGATCAGGTCAAGGAAGACAAAAAAGCGCTATAATTCAATCAGCGAGACTCCTCAGACGGAAGAAACAGTGTCTGTGCTCCATTCCATATACCTTATATTGTATGAAACGGGCCAATAACCTTTTTTGGCACATATGTTTTAAAAAGGAACGCCGCTGGCGGAGCCTCAATTCTTATGTCTGTTTAATTTATTGATTTTTAAATAAAATAAAATTTGTTATCGTTTGGCATGAAAATTGCTAATATATATTTGTAGTTTGAACCAACATCGCTAACACGAACCAGGAGGAACTCAAAATGGATTGCCCACGATGCAAAAGCAGCATGATCGAAGAGACGTTCGAAGACTTGCGGGATGACACCGGTACCCTCTGTTTTTATGGATTTCGGTGTGTCATCTGCGGCGAAATCCTGGACCCGGTGATTATTGCAAATCGGGAACGCCGTCCGCACTTGCAGGCTAGAAATAGGAAGTTGATGGCCTTTTCGCGGTCTTAAGCCGATGCAACGGGCGCGGAATCTAACCCGGCGAGATGTTCCCCTGTCTCACCTCCCTGAAGTTCGGCCGGTCCCCTATGCGGACTATGTCGAACAGGGGGGCTATCGGGGACTGGCAGCGGCCAGACGGGCAGGGTCTGCGCAGACTTTGGAAACCGTCCGACAATCCGGTTTGTTGGGTCGGGGAGGGGCCGGTTTCCCCATGTGGAAGAAGTGGGAGATGGTCATGCAGCGGCCCAGCCGCGTCAAATATGCCGTCTGCAACGTTGCGGAAGATGAGCCGGGTACTTTCAAAGACCGCTACCTACTTCGGGAGAATCCCCATCAGTTGATCGAGGGAATCCTGATTGCGGCCCATACGGTGGGGGCCGAGACGGCCTACCTCTACATCAATAAAAATTTCGAAGGCGAAATCCAGATTGTCCGGCAGGCGTTGCAAGAGGCAATGGCGGCGGGGCATTGGGGAAATATCCGAATCGAAATGGTTCAAAGCCCGGGCACCTATGTGGCCGGAGAAGAAACGGCCGTTTTGGAAGTCATCGAGGGCCGCGTGGCCGCACCGCGCCAAAAGCCTCCATACTACCCGGCGGCGGTCGGTCTTCATGGCATGCCGACCCTTGTGAACAATGCGGAAACGCTTTCCAACCTTCCGCATATTCTGCGGGAAGGTCCGGACTGGTTTCAGACCCTGGGGACCCCCGCAGCGCCAGGCACCCTGGTGTTTACGCTGACCGGCGACGTCAATCGCCCTGGGTTGTACGAGCTGCCCATTGGCACATCGCTTCGGACACTCATCGAAACCTACGGTGGCGGTATTCGTGGGGGACATCGCCTGAAGGCCGTCTTTCCCGGCGGGCCTTCCAACGCGATCCTCCCTGCGGACCAGGCCGATCTCCCGCTCGATTTCAACTCCCTGAAAATGGCGGGTTCCGGGCTGGGGACAGGGGCGGTAATTGTGATGTCGGAAGAGGCGTGCATGGTGCGGGTTGCCATTCAATATGCCCGTTTTTTTGCACGGGAAAGCTGCGGACAGTGCCCTCCCTGTGTGTTGGGCCTGACGCATCTGTCCGAAATCATGGAGCAGATCGAGGCGGGTCGGGGGAGCGAGAAAGAGGTGCGCCAGGTGGAACAGGTCTGTCAGATGGTGAAGGGACGGGGCCTCTGCTATCTTCTCACGGGCGCGGCCATTGCCGTGGAGAGTATCTTCCGGCACTTTAAGTCCGAATTCGAGGCCCATGTTGGGCAGCCATGTCCCGAAACGAGTCTTTCCGGAGGGGTCCTGTTGACGGTATAGAAAAGCGTCGAAATCGGATATAATAAGCCGCACATACAGAGGAGGAGAAAATGTTGACACTCACGGAACGGGCCAGTGAAAAGATGAAGGAAGCCCTCAGGGATGAGGAGAAGTCGGACTTTGGACTCCGTGTCTACGTGACGGGGGGGGGCTGTTCCGGTTTCCAATATGGCATGGCCTTTGAAGAGGCAGCCACCGATGAGGACGCCGTTTTCGAACAGCATGGCGTCAAGCTCTTCATTGACCCCTACAGCCAGCCGATGCTCGATGGCACGGAGATTGACTACAACGACAGCCTGGAAGCCGCCGGTTTTTCGATCAAAAACCCCAACGCAAAATCCACTTGCGGTTGTGGCAGCTCTTTTAGCGCATAGCCCTCGTGCGGCTCGAAACCTGGCGTCTGCTGTCCGACCCGCCACAATCTCCACCGTGGAACATGGCCGTGGACGAGGCCATGGCGACGGTATTCGCGGAGGGGATGGCGCTGCCGACCGTTCGCTTCTACCGATGGGCCACCCCGGCCTTTTCGATCGGCAGATTTCAGCGGCTCCCGGACCCCTTCAAAGACTTTCCAGGTTCCGCCACCCCCGTGCGTCGGATCACCGGGGGAAGGGGCGTTCTGCACAATCCGCAGGATCATGAAATCACCTACGCAATTGTTGCGGGGACCGAGGCGCCCCCTTTCTCGGGAGGAATTCGATCCGCTTTCTGTGCCATCTCCGAGGGACTGATCGCCGGATTAAAAACGCTGGGAGTGGATGCGGAGCTACACAGTCAGTGTCCACCTTCGTCCGATTCTCAAAAGTTCCTCTGTTTCTCCGGCACTTCCCGGTATGAAGTCCTAGCCCGTGGCAAAAAACTGTGTGGCAGTGCGCAGAAACGCTGGAGGGATCGGTTCCTCCAGCAGGGGAGTCTGGCGCGCCTTCGGGGCCCGAATCACCCCCACGATCAAATCACCCTGGGTGAACTGGTCACGCCATTACCGACCTACGAAATACTGGAAGCCGCGTTGACGCAGGGCCTTGCGGCCCGCTTTGCCATTCGACTCGAACCGGGGGTGTTGACACCCAAAGAGAAGCAGATGGCCCACCGCCTTGTGGCGGAAAAATATGCAAACGACGGATGGAACATTCACCGTCTTTTGGGTTGATGCGCCGAACGTTTTCGTGTATTCTTTGCCGTCGCTTTGGATGACCTGCCTTCTACCGAACGTTTTAGAAGTGCCCGAAAGAATTAGGAGAAAGAATGTACACACTGCTCATGATTATCCATCTGACCGATTGCTTCCTTTTAGTGGCGGCTGTTTTACTCCAAGCGGGCAAGGGGGCTGAAGTGGGGGCCACGTTTGGGGGGAGCAGCCAGACCCTTTTTGGAAGCCGGGGTGCCGCCACCTTTTTAAGCAAGCTGACGATCGGGGCGGCGATGGTCTTTTTTTTGACCTCCCTGGGGCTCTCGATCCTGTCCAAAGAGCGTTCCGTCACCGGAGATCTGGTTGACACCAAGTCGGCCGCGTCTGAAAAAGAAGCGCCGAAGACGGATCGGAAAGAGACCGCGACGCCCGCCCCTGCGGCAACCGCTTCACCCACCGTAACCGTTACACCGACCTCGTCTGCGGCACCGGCTGCAACGCAGGAGGCCGCACCCACGACGCCCACCGCACCGGCCGAGACGGCCCCCTCCAAATGACGCCGTCCGATGCCGATACCGCAGAAGTTGTCGGCCTGATTCAGGCAAGTATCGCAGTCAAGCAGGGACTGCTTCAGATCGCCGTTCCCGATATTGTTCGCGCCGCTGAGTGGGTGATTGCATCGCTCCGCGCCGGGGGCAAATTGATCCTCTTCGGCAATGGTGGGAGCGCCGCCGATGCGCAACATATCGCGGCGGAACTGGTGGGCCGCTTCGAACGGGAGCGCGCTCCGCTACCGGCCATTGCCCTGACCGTCAACACCTCCGCGTTGACCGCGATCGCCAACGATTACGACTATCGCCGGTCTTTCGCGCGGCAGATGGAGGCATGGGCCCGTCCCGAAGATGTTGCGATCGGCATCAGCACCAGTGGAAATTCGGTCAATGTGTTGGAAGCGATTCAGGTTGCAAAAACACGGGGGACCAAGACCATCGGCCTCACGGGCGAATCGGGGGGGCGTCTGGCCACCTCCAGCGACCTATGCATTAGAGTCCCCTCCTCCAACACCGCCCGCATTCAAGAGGCCCATATCCTGATTGGGCACATCCTCTGTCATCTCATTGACCGGGCCATGGCATAAGGGCTTGTCAAGGAATAACCGATGCAGTCGGGCCGCAGATTCATCCCTGTTTGCTGCGTTGCTCGTCGCTTACATGCCAGAAGGGCATGCGCGCTCCTCGCGCCTTGCAAACAGTCGTTTGCCCTTTGTGTATACGTTATTCCTTGACAAGCCCTAAACAGCGACGTGACGAGATCGGCCAAGACAGGTACGAATCGGGGCGGTACACCTGGACAGGGTGGCGCGCTTTACGTTGTGGCCACCCCGATCGGGAATCTGGAAGACATCACCTTTCGGGCCGTCCGAACCCTCAAAGAGGTCACGGCGATTGCCGCCGAAGACACCCGGCATACCCAGAAGCTCCTCGCCGCTTACGACATCCATACCCCCCTGACCAGCTATCACGACTTCAACAAAGAGGCCAAGGCCCCTCTCTTGGTGAGCCGTCTGGTGGCGGGAGAGACCCTGGCCCTGGTCTGTGATGCGGGGACGCCGACACTGTCCGATCCGGGGTATCTGCTGGTTCGGCAGGCCATCGAGGCCGGCGTTCCAGTCCATCCGATCCCGGGACCGGCTGCGGCGATGACGGCCCTCTGTGTCTCGGGGCTGCCGACCGACCGGTTTGCCTTCGAGGGCTTTCTGCCCCGAAAATCGGGGGGGCGACGGACACGACTTTTGGCCCTTGCAGACGACCCCAGGACGCTCATTTTCTACGAGTCGCCGCATCGCGTGTCGGCCCTGCTTTCCGAGATGCTGTTGGTGATGGGGGATCGAAAGATTGCCCTGGGACGGGAGATGACAAAACAGTTCGAGGAGATCGTTCGGGGGAGCGTTACGGAAGTGATGGAAAAAATAGGGGGGCGGATACTGCGTGGAGAGATCACACTGGTGGTGGCTTCGGCCTCATTCAGTGGCCTTTTGGCATTGTCCCCGGAATCCGCTACGGAGTCTGATCAGGAATTCGACCGGGGATCCGGGTAGACGCCTGCATCAGGCGATTGGCCTGATCCGGAAAGAAGCCGTTATAGCCGCCGTTACGCTCGGTCAACTCCAATACGCTGAAGGCCATGCCATCGCGTAGCTCCGCGACGGTGAAAATCTGCCGCAGACGGCTCCCCGGCGCGCCCGCAATCTGGTCGGAGAACGCGACGCCCCGTTGTTCGAGCGCAGACACCGTGGCCTCAATGTCGGCGACGCGAACGGCCACATGGTGGAGTACCTGATCGGTAAATTTTTCCACCCAGGCCGGGATAATGCTTGCAGCACCCCGCGCGTCGTCATAGGCCTGGTCAATAAACAGGGCCGGGTACCCCTCGCGACGGTAGACCCGTGCCCACCATCCCTGATCCGGATATTCGATCAACTCCCCCAAATCCAGGTAACCCCGCTCCAAAAAAGGGGCCGCGCGGCGCGCCACATCCATGCAGCGCAGGGTGATGTGGTCTATGACGAACGGCCACCCCTCCCGTTCACAGACTGAACGATAGAGGCGGGCCGCCCAATTTTCGGAGAAATAGTGTTCGATCAAACCCCAGACCATCGGGTCTTGTCCTGCGGACGGCAGCCCCGCGGACGGCGGCGCACTCTGTTCACCCATCACGCCCCCTCGTTTTTTGGGTTGCAGGCATTCAACCGGTGATACCGATCCAACCCCTGCCGAATGGTTTCTTCGAGGAACGCTTTCTCGTAAGGCTTCTCGATGTAACGGTAGAGGCGCCCTTCATTGACTGCCCGAGCCAGAAACGTCGGGTCCGAATAGGCCGTCACCAGAATGTTGACGATCGTCGGATAGTCTTGCGCAACACGCGCGAGAAGCTCCAGCCCGGATACTTTAGGCATCCTTTCGTCCGTTAAAATCAGCGCAATATCGGGATGTGCGGCCAGCTTCTCCAACGCCTCTTCCCCGTTCCCCGCAGTATAAATCGTAAACTCGTCTCTAAAAAGTCGTAGAAAGGTCGCCACGGCCATCTCTTCGTCGTCCACAAATAATACCGGATAGTTTTTATAAGGAACCGATTCCATCACAGACCCCTCTCTTCGTTCGGATTTGTGACAGGCTGTTTCACAGGAAGCGTTATGATAAACTCCGTCCCCTCCCCGACCTGGCTCTTCACGTCAATCGTTCCGCGGTGCGTCTCGACAATCATTTTATACACGAGGGACAACCCCAAACCCATCCCCTTTCCAACCTCCCGCGTCGTGAAAAACGGTTCGAAAAGTCGGGTCCGGTCCGACTCCGGGATTCCGACGCCGGTATCGCGAACGGAAACGACCACCGAATTCCCTACGCTGCGGGTTCCGATGAACAATTGCTTGTTCTCGCAATTTTCCATGGCGTGTAGCGCGTTCTGAAAAATATTCAGGAAGGACTGATGGATCTGATCGGGAAACGCCTCGATCCGTCCAATTGCCCCATAGTCGCGGTGAACGTTTACTCCGTCCAACCCTTCATAGCGCAAAAACTTTAACGCCAGGTCCAAACTTGCGTGAAGGTCGAGGTCGCTCACCCTCCCCTCGTTCCCTCGGATAAAGACGGACAAGTCTTTAATCACCCCCTCCACACGTGTCAATCCGCTCTCCACCACCTGTAACGACGCCTCGATCTCCCCACGGACCGCAGCAAACGCCTCCGGACGCGCCACACTCTCCGGGGTGAGCTTGCCCCAGCAGTCACGGACAAACAAGAGCGACCCCTTTGCAAAGTTGATCGGATTTCTCATTTCGTGGGCGATGCCGGCCATCAACAAACCCAGGGAGGCCATCTTTTCGGACTGCAGAAGGTCCCGTTCCACACGCTTCAGTTCTGCCAATGCCTCTTCCAATCGCCTGTTTTTCAGGGAGAGCTCTTTTTGCAGGGCCGTCCTTTTGATGAGAGAGCGCACCCGCGCCAAAAGCTCTTCCCGGTCGAACGGTTTGGTCAAGTAGTCGTCCGCGCCCTGATCGAGCCCCTCGATTTTGTTGGAAAGTCCTCCCTTGGCCGTCAGAAAAATAACCGGAATCGTGGCGGTTTGCGGGTCCGCCTTGAGTTCGCGGCAGAGTTGGTAACCGTCTTTCAAAGGCATCATGATGTCGGAAACAACGAGGTCCGGATGCTCCGAGCGCGCCAGGCGAACTCCTTCCTCCCCATCCGCAGCAAAGAGCAGAGTATACTCGTTTTTCAACTGATCGGCCATGAAACGGAGCATATCCGGGTTATCGTCCACAAGGAGAATGCGTTCGGCCCCCTCTCGCAGGGAGGCTTCCGTCGTCATTGTCTTCGCCGGATGAAGCCCCGCGAGGTCCCGTGTCATCGGAAGGGAGGTTACGGAGGGGACCGGTCGTCGCTCTTCCGGGGCGCGGTGTCCGACGATCTCCTCGATCCGCATCGGGAGGGTAAAGGAAAATGTGGTGCCCCGTCCCTCTTCGGATTCCACCCAAATGCGTCCCTTGTGGAGTTCAATCCACTCTTTGGCCAGCGACAGCCCAATCCCGGTGCCGGCCCCCACGCGGGAAGCGGCCGTATCCACCTGAAAAAACCGGTCAAACAATTTGGGGAGAAACTTCTTTGAAATACCGATCCCCGTATCGGAAACCTTTACCAAAACGTTATTCCACTGCATCGCGCACGATACCCGGATTCCACCCCGCTCGGTAAACTTCAATGCGTTCGACAGCAGATTCAAAAGGACCTCTTCCACCTTGTCCGGATCGTAGAGAAACTCCGGGATCGTCCCGTCCACATCAAAAGAAAGGGTGAGCGACTTCTCCTCTGCCAAGGGACGGGTTGAATCAACAATCTGCCCGACAAAATGGACAAAATCCCCCCGTTCCAGCGTAAGGGTTGCCATCTTCGCATCCGCTTTCGACAAATCCAAAAGGGCGTTAATCAGCCTGAAAAGCCGGGCGGAATGCGTTCGAATGATCCGCAGGTACGCCGCCTGTTTTTCGGTCAGGGCCCCCAGTTGTTGGCTCAGCAGTGCCTGCGTTGGTCCCATCAGAAGCGTGAGCGGCGTCCTTAATTCATGGCTGATATTGGAAAAAAACCGCGACTTGAGACGATCCATCTCTTGCAGTTCATGATACTGCCGTTCGACTTCGATCCTGGCTTCCTCCAGATGGTAATGCGCTTCAAATTCGCGTTGCCTTAAAAGAGAGGAAAAATAGCTGGCCGTGGAGGCGATAACGATCGTTGCCAGAAGAAAGATATTGTTATTCACAAACGCCACCCGATTGGATAGGGTATCGAACAGAAGAATCGGCACGAGGTAGCACCCATAGATGAACCCGCTGGTGAGGAGGGTTTCTCGAAGCCCCCAGGGGAAGAGGACCCCGATCGCAAGGATCACGAGATTTAACCCCGCATAATAGGGGGTCTCATAGCCTGCGTACCGAATCATCGTGTTGATTATCACCCCAATGATGGACATTTCAATGATCCCGAGGGCCTTTCCGTGTAACAAGCCGAACGGCGTGTAGGAGACGGCCAAAATAAGAAGCAACAACGCGGTGCAGACCACACGGAGGGAGAGAAACGTTCCCGCATATTCGGGATAGGAAAAGAAATCGAGGACGCTGAACGCCATGACCAGCACGGCCGGCATGATAGCCCCGACGCGCGCCCGCTCCACATTTATTTTTTGTAAGGCCGCTTTGTAGGCCTCCCCGGATCGGCTCATTTTTTGACGATCAAAAAGTTATTGATCCCCGTGGGTTCGGCTTCACAAAAGACCGTTGGCGCAGACTCCAGGACCTCCCTTGCGAGCCGTATCAGATCGGCCTGGGTGCGGTAAATTAAATGCCACTCCATGCAATATTCCATACAGGCCCTGAACGTATTCCGCGGATCGAAATTACCCACGACAAGCGTCCCGTCTGGATTCAGCATGCGATAAAGGGACGCGATGGCGCGTCGCGCAGTCGTGTCCGTTAAATAATCGAACAACCCCACACAATAGATGAGATCCTGATGGTTCAGATGCAAACGATCGTTAGGCCGCACGAACAGACGCTTCAACGGCAGGGAATAAACATGCACCGTTGTGTGACGCTGATGTCTTTTTTTCGCATCCAGAAGGGCTGCCTGGGTGGTGTAGAGCGCTTCCGGCTCGATGTCCACGAAGGTCAGTTCCGTGTGGTTGCTTGCTTCGTTTTTTTTAATAAACTCGATGGCTTCGTTGGCTGGCCCACACGCCACGCTTAAAATGCGGCGCTTCTTCCCCTGCCGGTGCCCTTCCTCCGCCACCTGTTCCATTTTTTTTAATAAAACAGGAATCCGGTTACGACAGGCCGACGCCGGGCTGATGTGGTGACAAAAATACCGATTCAGAAGCCTCCCAAAAAACGAGTCTCCTTCCGTGGCATCGCGATAGAGCATATTCATCATTTCGTAATCGCCGGCATACCCCAAGGGCTTGTTGTACGCCCGCTCTATAAAGGGGGAGTGGCAGAGGAGGGGGGCCAATTGTTTTTGAAAGTAGTCGCGATGCGACGCGTGTGCCTGCGCGTCAAGCGGGGAGACCAGTACATTGAACGCCTTCATTGCCTCATCGAGATCGTTAAAAACAGGCCGCTGAAATCGTCTCAGAACGGTTTTTTCAGCCTTGTCTCGATAAACCCTTCCATGCCGATCGGCCCTTTCTTCCTCTTCGTCCATCGCCTTCCGAACCGCTTCCAGGACATACCGCAGGTCCGCAACCTGTGCCTTAAAGGCCGTGTCTATTCTTTCAAGCTTTGAAAAAAGGGATATCTCATCGTCCGAATCCGTTTCGTGGTACCGCTCCACGACGTGATGGAGCGCCTCGCATCGCTCTCCAAACGAAGCGCCCACAGTGGTCTTGTTCTGCTCGGACCGAAGCGAGGCAATGGTCGCCCCACCCTGATAGATCACGTCGTCATACACCCGAACTTCAACGGAGTCCAGGGTCTCGCCCACCTCGAGCGACAGCATGCCTGGGTGAGATTCCATTTCGAACTCAAAGGCCAGGCCGTAGTCGGAGATATTTTTCAGCACGCCGGAGGCATGCAGCCCGCTGGGGGA
>CAZOFZ010000058.1:0-10600 GCA_964579175.1 uncultured Nitrospirota bacterium
GGGGGGCTCTTTAACCCCCTCTTTACCAAAGAGGGGGTTGGGGGCGTTATCCTGTCAATTATGAGACCCTTTAGTGAGGGGGCCGATCGCGCGATCTGGCGATGTCTTCGAGGCAGGATGCCACGAGGGCGGTCCACCCCGTTTGGTGGCTGGCGCCCACCCCGCGTCCGGTCTCGCCATGAAAATGTTCATAGAACAGGATCAACCGTTTCCAGTGCGGATCGTGGGCATAACGCGGGTCACCGCCATGGCAGGGACGTGCGCCCGTCTCATCCGGCAGAAACAGTTGCGTCAAACGCGCCGTGACAAATGCCGCCACCTCTTTCAGGGTCATCTGCACGCCGGAACCGAGCGGACATTCGACCGTGAACCGATCGCCATAAAAGTCGTGATAGCGCAAAAGGGCCTGGATCAGCAGATAATTGACCGGAAACCAGACCGGCCCCCGCCAGTTTGAATTGCCTCCGAACAGGTCTGTCGTGGACTCCCCGGGGGCATATTCGATACTGTGCCAGTCATTGCCCGCAGCAAAGCGATAGGGATGGTGCGCATGCCGGCGGGAGAGGGAGCGGATCCCGTAGGGGGAGAGGAATTCTTCCGGATCGAGCAGGTGCCGCAACATCCGCTCCAGCCTTTTGCGGCCGGGCAGTGAGACAAAATAGCGGGCCCCTCGATCGGGCGATTCGATCAGGGCCACGTTGCGGGCCAGGTCCGGGCGATTATTGAGAAACCACTGCATCCGTCTGTGGATGCCGTGACGCATGGCTTCGGCGTCCACCGACATCGTCGCAATGATCGGAATCATCCCGGCCACCGACCGGATTGCAAGGGGCGTGGTTTTCCCATCCGTCAGAATCTGATCGTAATAAAAGCCATCTTCCTCGTTCCAAAGCCCGCTCCCTTCCGCCGTGTTCATCGCATTTGTAATCACCACGAAGTGTTCGAAGAATCGGGACGCGGCATCGGCATAGGCTTCCTCCTCCTGCGCCAGCGTCAGGGCAATCTCGAACATGTTGGCGCAATAGAAGGCCATCCAGGCCGTCCCGTCGGCCTGTTCCAAAAGGCCGCCCGTCGGAAGGGGACGGGAGCGGTCGAAGACCCCGATATTGTCCATGCCCAAAAATCCGCCGGAGAAGAGATGTCGGCCCAGCGGGTCTTTCCGGTTCACCCACCAGGTGAAGTTGATCAACAGCTTTTGAAAAACACGGACCAGAAAAGAACGATCCGGCGGCGTCATCCGGTAGATTTGCAGGCAGGCCCAGGCGTGCACGGGCGGGGTCGCGTCCGACAGGGCCATTTCATAGGCCGGCAACTGTCCGTTGGGGTGCATGTAACCTTCACGCAGCAGCAGCACCATCTGGGACTTTGCAAAGGGGGGGTCAATCCGCGCAAACGGCACCATCTGAAAGGCCAGGTCCCAGGAGGCATACCAAGGATATTCCCACTTGTCCGGCATCGAGATGACGTCCCGATTGAAGAGGTGCTCCCACTCCCGATTTTGTCCACCCTGTCTGTGAACGACCGGCTGCCCCAGGGCGTCTCCGGCTTGCCAGTCCCGGATGACATAATGATAGAACTGTTTGCTCCAGAGGAGCCCCGCATAGGCCTGACGCGTCACCTCCCGCTCCTCCGGCAATAGAGATGGAGGGATACGCGCCGCGTAAAAGGCGTCCGCCTCGGCGATGCGCGCCGCGAAAACCGCATCGAATTTCGCGCCGAACGCCATTTCCATTTTCGGCCACTCCGCTTCGGACGAAAGTCGTAGCCGCACCTGGCGGGATTCACCGGGCGGCACCTGCAGCAGATAGTGAAAGGCGGCCTTCGTCCCCCCATGGGGGTTGACCATCTCCGCGCGGCCCTGGATGACGGCGGCATGGAACGCATCTTTTACGAAGCGTTGCCCATTGGCGACACCGAACAGCCGTTCGTAGTTGGTTTCATTCTCCGTAAAGAGGGCCGTCGGGGTTTGGCCGTCGGGGTCCGGGCCCGCGCCCAGCAGGAACTTCCCCAGCGTGACATGTTCGCTCCGCAGCAGGGTCGGGGTCTCGGCGTATATGCGGGGTTTTGCCCAGCACCCCTCGTGTCCACAGGCCCAGGACCAGGTGTTTCGAAACCAGAGGGTGGGGAGCAGGTGTAGCGTGGCCGCTTCGGGCCCTCGGTTGCTGACTGTAATCCGGATCAGGATATCGTTCGGATCGGCCTTCGCATATTCGATTTCGACATCGAAGTAGCGGTTTCCATCGAAAATACCGGTGTCGGCCAGCTCGAATTCAGGCTCTTTTCGACTGCGCGCGCGGTTCTCCTCCAGAAGACGGGCATAGGGATACTCGATCTGCGGATATTTATAGAGGGCCTTCATATAAGAATGGGTGGGGGTGGAATCGAGATAGTAGTAACACTCCTTCACGTCCTCTCCATGATTCCCCTCGGCACCCGTCAGGCCAAAAAGGCGTTCCTTTAAAATCGGGTCCTTCCCATTCCAGAGCGCCAGGGCAAAATAGAGACGGCCCTCCCGGTCGGTGATTCCCAGCAGGCCGTCTTCCCCCCAGCGGTAGGCCCGACTCCTGGCATGGTCATGCGGGAAATAACGCCACCAGTCGCCGTTTGCCGAATAGTCTTCCCGAACGGTCCCCCATTCCCGTTCGGCCAGATAGGGCCCCCAGCGTTTCCAATGTTTGACGCGCAGACGATCTTCCTCCAACCGGCAGCTCTCCGCATCTTCGGGTGAATTTATTCCGTCATCTGTGTTTATCTGCGCCATGATTCATCCTTCGGGTTTTGTAGGGGCGGTTCTTGTCGCGGGTTTGGTGGTAGGGGCGGTTCGCGAACCGCCCCTACATTTGAAACAAAATTGTTATTCACTGTTTGCCTCCATCGGACGAATCTTGGACTCGATGAATTCAATTTCCACCTTCGTGAGGCCATAACGTTTGTAGAGCAATTCCCCTCCGCGAGACCGGCAGCCCAGCAGAACGGTCTGGTCCGTGCGCGCCACCGATACGGGAATCTGCCGCATCCACGCCGTATATCGCCCTTTATCGCAAAAGGCGCGCATGAACATGCCGTCCGAAAGCCGCTCCAATATCCTGGGGGCCAGACCTCCCCCCACGTAAAGCCCCCCGTCGGCCTGCGTTCGTAACGCCAGGTTGCCCGCCTCGGCGCCGTAGATGGAGATGAACACCGAAAGGGTCTCCGCGCAGAGCCGGTCCACGTTGGCCGCCTCCAAGATGAGGGTCGCCGGGCTGGCTTCGGCGTCCAGCATCCGTTCAGACAACGACGCGGATGCCTCGATTTCGCCGGTCCGCTGCAGAAACCGATAGATGTTGAAAAGGCCCGGTCCGGAAAGCACCCGTTCATAACTGACATGGCCGAATTCGGCGCGCAAAAATCGCAACAGCGCGTCCTCTCTGTCGTTTTGGGGGGCAAAGTCGGCGTGTCCTCCCTCGGAGGCGTGTGCCCGCCAGGTCTTCCCCTCCCAGTGGAGCCATGCCTCGCCCAGTCCCGTACCGGCCGCAATGACGGCCCGGTTGCCATGCGATTCAGCGACCCCTTCGTTGAGCCAGGCCCGTTCGTCCGCCGCAAGCGCGCCCATCCCATACGCTGAAGCCTCCAAATCGTTCAGTAGCAGCGTTTTAAGATGGAACCGCTCGTCCAAATACAGTTCGCTCAGATGCCAAGGGAGATTGGTCATGCGGCATTCGCCATCCCGAACCATCCCCGCAACCCCCAGACAGAGCGCGGACGGCGCCCTCTCTCCGGCGGGCCACTCCGATAGAAACCGGGTCAGGATGGGATCGAACGCCGGGTATTCCCGATTCTGGAAGGTCATCCGTCGTTTCCACGGCCCCTCTCCCGCTGCTTCTCCACAAAGGGCCAGCACCGTCTTGGTGCCGCCAATGTCACCCACGATTAACATACGGCTCTCCACGCGGCGGGCCCGTCCCTGCCGACTTCTCCCGGGCGGGTTTAAGCGAAGCTTCCTCCCCTTCTCCGCAGGCGGCGGCGCGGTCCACGATCCAGCGCACGGGTGCTGCGGTTGGGCGAACCCGTTGCGCTGGAAAGCGATCGGGCGGGCCTCCCAGCACCTGTGCCAGGACATCGGCCTTTTCCCGACCGCAGACCAGAAAGAGCACTGCTGCGGCGCAGTTCAAGATCGGCAATGTCAGGGTCAGACGCGCGCGGGTCTTCATTGGAATATGCACGACCCACCGCCGGGTCTCTTGCAGGGCCGGGGCTGCGGGGAAGAGCGAGGCGGTGTGTCCGTCCGTGCCCAGCCCCAGCAGCACCAGATCGAAGGGGGGGGGCGGCGCATCGGGGGCCAGGTTGAAATGGCGGCGGATGTCCGCCTCATGGTCGCGCGCGGCCCGATCCAGGTCCTTGGCCTCGCCCCGCATTCGGTGGACATTGGCGTGTGGCACGCGCATGGGCCGAAGCAGGGCTTCGGCGGCCATCCGATAGTTGCTCTCCAGGTGATCCGGGGCCACGGCGCGCTCGTCCGTCCAGAAGAAGTGGATGCGTCTCCAGGGGAGGCGGTCGCAAAATGGGGGCTCGGTCAACATCTCATAGAGCCGCCTTGGCGTGGCGCCTCCGGATAAGACCAGGCAACAACGTCCCCGCGCCGCGACGGCGCGATGGACGACGTCCGAAATGCAATGGGCCGCTTCCCGCGCCACCGCCTCCGGATCGGGGAGGAGGGAGATTACAGGTCTCTCCATCGCCGTCCATCCCGTTCGATCAGACGATCCGCCTCCGCCGGGCCCGGGCTCCCCGCGCCATATTCCGAAAGATCGGGCGATGCGCGCCACTGTTCCAGGATGGGGGTGATCCATTCCCAGGCCGCCTCGACCGCATCGCGCCGAATGAACAGGCTTTGATCGCCCGCCATGACGTCCAGCAGCAGCCGTTCGTAGGCCTCCGGGGAAACGGCGGTATAGGCCTCCCGATAATCGAAGTCCATCGTCACCTGTTGAAGTCCGAATTTGACGCCGGGCACCTTGGACACCATGGAAAGCTGCGCGCCTTCCTTGGGTTGGATGCGAAAGGTCAACAGATTCGGCGGCAGCTTCGATGCGCGATCCGCGTTGAACAACACGGGGGGAACTTCCCGAAATTGCACCGCAATCTCCGAGACGCGCCGGGGCATCCGCTTCCCCGTGCGGAGATAGAATGGGACGCCGGCCCACCTCCAGTTGTCAATAAACAGTCGGAGGGCCACGAAGGTCTCGATGGTCGAGTCGGGCCGCACGCCCGGTTCATCGCGATAGCCCAAGACCCGTTCCCCCCGAATCTGACCTGAAACGTATTGGCTCCGCACCGTATCCCGTTGGGCGGAAGAAATCGGGCGGAGCGATTGCAGCGCCGAAAGTTTGGCGTCGCGCACGGCGTCGGGGGAGAGGGCGCGGGGGGGCTCCATGGCCACCAGACACAACAGTTGCAAGAGGTGATTCTGCACCATGTCCCGCAACGCGCCTGCGGCCTCATAGGTCTCTCCGCGCGTCCCCACCCCCTCTTCTTCCGCAACCGTAATCTGGACATGGTCAATATAGCGGTTGTTCCAGAGCGGTTCGAAGAGGCCGTTTGCAAACCGGAAGACCAGCAGATTCTGGACGGTCTCCTTCCCCAGATAATGATCAATCCTGAAAAGCCCGGACTCTTCGAAGGCCTCCCCCAGCGCGGCGTTGATGGCCCGCGCGGAGGCCAGGTCCTGCCCGATCGGTTTCTCCACGATGATCCGGGGGCCCTGTGCCGCAAGGCCGGATTGTTGCAGCCCCCGGCAAACGGGGGAAATCGAGGTCGGCGGGATCGCGAGATAAAAGATGCCGGGGGGGGGAGGCGCGCCGGTGGACGGCGTCAGGTATGCCTTGATCTTTCGATAAAGATCGGCGTCCGTAACCTCCCCGGCACGATAGAAGAGGCGCTCGGAAAACGGGCCCCACCGCGCGTCGGAGAGGGGCTGTCTGGAATATCGCGCAACCCCCTCCCGCAACAGTTCGCGGAATTCGGTGTCGTGCATGGGCTTTCGGCCCAGACCCAACACCGTGCACCCCGAAGGCAGGAGGCCATCCAGCATCAGGTTGTACAGCGCGGGAATCAGCTTGCGGCGGGACAGGTCTCCGGAACCGCCAAAAATCACCAGCGTGCAGGGGGGTATCTCCTGGCCACGCGACGTGTGTGGAAGGGAGGTTTCTGGATTCATACTTCCTCCGGACTCTCACATGGCTTCCCCCGAAAACGGGGGAAGGAAGGAGGGGGGCAATTCAGACGGATGCCATCAGGGAGCGAAACAGGCGAATCCCGTCGGTGCCGCCTAGCAGCGCCTCGGAGGCCCGCTCCGGATGGGGCATCATCCCCAGGACATTGCCGGTTGCGTTGCAAATACCGGCAATGTCGTCCACGGCGCCGTTGGGATTGTCCGACGCGCCCGCGCCCGAACCGTAGCGAAAAAGAATCCGCCCCGTCTCCCGGAGTTCGGAAAGGCCCGCGTCATCAATGTAATAGTTTCCTTCGGCGTGCGCAATCGGGAGGGAAAGCACCTCCCCCGCGGCATAGAAGGACGTGAACGGCGTCTTGTTATTTTCGACGCGCACCGGCGTCCAGGTGCAGATAAACTTGAGCTTCCGGTTTCGCCGAAAGGCCCCCGGTAACAGCCCCGACTCCACCAATATCTGGAAGCCATTACAGATGCCGAGGACATAACCGCCCCGTCGCGCAAAGTCGGAGACGGCCTTCATCACGGGTGAGAAGCGTGCGATCGCGCCGGCCCGCAAGGCGTCGCCGTAGGAGAAACCGCCGGGGAGGATGACTACGTCCAGGTCGGGCAGGCGATCCGCCGCGTGCCAGATGAAGACGGTCTCCTGTCCCAGGAGACGTTCTGTGACGTTGTGGCAATCGCGATCGCAGTTCGAGCCGGGGAAGACGACGACGCCAAAACGCATCAAACACCTCCCGTCATATGGCCGCCCGCCTGACATAATCGGGGAAGAGAATCGGAGAGACGGAGGGGGAGGACACCCCGGCCTCCTCTCGCGCCCGGCGGAAGGCATTCAGGTGTTGGAGGGTCAGATCGCCGAATGGGATGCCGGCGGCGCGTGCCGCCGCAGCGCGCCCCGCGCGTCGTCCGAAGACGATGATGTCCAGCAGGGAGTTTCCCATGAGCCGATTTTTGCCATGAATGCCGCCTGCGGCCTCGCCGGCCACAAAGAGGTTGCGCACCCCGGATTCGCCGTCCACGTCAATTTTGACCCCCCCATTCTGGTAATGGAGGGTGGGATAGACCAGCACCGGCTCCTTCCGAATATCTATCTGGTGTCGGCCATACTGGCGTCCCATATTGGGAAAACGATGCGCCAGCGTTCCTTCTCCATGGAGCAGGTCCACCATCGGTATGTCCAGCCAGACGCCACGGCGTCCCGACGTCGTGACCACACCGCGTCCCTCGTGACATTCGCGGATCACCGCCGCTGCCACGGCGTCGCGCGTTTCCAGCTCATTGATAAAACGCTCGCCCTCCGCATTGACCAGATGCGCGCCGACGCTGCGGATGGCCTCCGTCACCAGAATGCCCGCCATCGGTTCCGGAAAAACCGCGCCGGTGGGGTGGTATTGAAACGTTTCCTGCAGCGTGAGCCGCGCCCCCGCGCGATAGGCAATAGGCAGGCCGTCTGCCGTGGCGCCGTAGTGGTTGCTGGTGGGAAAACCCTGAATGTGCAGGCGGCCGATGCCGCCGGTGGCCAGAATCACCGTCTTGGCCTGCACAACGATATCGCGCCGGGTGTCCAGATTTTTTAGAATCGCGCCCGTGCATTGCCCTGCGCCATCCGTGATTAATTCCACGATCGGCGAGAACTCCAGGACGTTCAGCTGACGATTGAGGAGTTCGTCCTTGAGGACGCGCATCATCTCCAAACCGGTGTAATCCTTGCACCGCAGCAGACGGGGCTTGCTGCTGCCGCCGCCGGCGCGAAGGCTTAAGTTCCCATCGTCTTCCCGGTCAAAAAGAACGCCCAGTTCCATCAGCCAGCGCGCCGCTTCCGGCCCCTCTTCCACCAGCCGCGCAAGGAGCGCCGGATCGTTCTTCATCTGGCCGCCGCGCAGGGTATCCAAATAGTGTCGCACGGGCGAATCCTCGGGCGAGATGGAGACCTGCATCCCCCCTTCGGCCATGACCGTGTTGGAGTCCCCCAGACGGAGCTTGGTGGCAAGAAGCACCGAGGCCCCGGCCGCTGCTGCCGTCAGCGCCGCCGTGGTGCCTGCCCCGCCGCCGCCGATCACCAGGACATCCACGCGATGCGCGGGGGTAAGCGGGAGATGGGACGGAGAAACGGGGCTTTCCGACTCCAGCAAACCGGCCAGCTCGTGGACGGTCTGCTCTCCGGCATTGGGCCCCAGGCGGATGGCGCGATAGGCCGCTTCCTTATAATCGGGATGATGCTGGCGCGTCAGGACCGCTTTTTCATCTGGCGTAAGCCAGGGCTGCGGCGTCTGCATCCTGCGGGTGCGGGACTGGAGCACCCGCTCTTTAGACTGTTGAAGGGATTGCTGAAGGGATTGCTGAAGGTCATTTGTCATGGCGTGCAGAATACAGGTAAGCGGAGGGGATTTTCAACGCGCCGCTACAATATCGCATCCACGGCGCGGCAGAGGTCGGAGACGGCGGCGGCGGAGCGCGCAAGGGCGTCCGATTCTTCCGGGGTGAGCTGAATCTCGATGATCCGCTCGACGCCGCCCGATCCGAGTTTGACCGGGACGCCGACGAAGAGACCGTCAATTTTGTATTCGCCGCGGCAGAGGGCGGCGCACGGGAGGATTTTCTTTTTGTCCTTCACGATCGACGCGACCATCTCCACCACGGCGGCGGAAGGGGCATAGTAGGCCGATCCGGTCTTCAGCAGCTTGACGATCTCCGCGCCCCCCTCCCGTGTCCGCTGAACGAGCGCCGCAAGGCGATCTTTGGGCAGCAGATCTGTAATTGGGATGCCGCCGACACTGGTACAGCGGACCAGCGGTACCATACTGTCGCCATGGCCACCGAGGACGCATGACTGCACGCTCTCCATCGAGACGTTGAGTTCCATCGCAATGAAGGCGCGGAAGCGGGCCGAATCGAGGACGCCGGCCATGCCGATCACCCGCGCGGGGGGGAAACCGCTGACGCGGTAGGCGACGTGGGTCATCGCGTCGAGCGGGTTGGCGACGACCAGAAGGATGGCCGCCGGGGAATGTTTGACAATACTTTCGGTGACCGACCGGACGATGCCGACGTTCACCCGCAGCAGGTCGTCCCGGCTCATCCCCGGCTTTCGGGCGACGCCGGAGGTGATGACGACGACATCCGACCCCGCCGTCTCCTCGTACGCGGTGGTGCCGGTCAGACGGGTGTCGTAGTGACAGAGGGGGCCCGACTCGGCCAGATCGAGCATCTTCCCCTCGGGGAGACCGGGCTCGATGTCGAGCAGCACCACATCGCCCATCTCCATCTCGGCCAACCGCTGTGCCGTGGTGCCGCCGACGTGTCCCGCGCCGACAACGGCGATTTTTGCGCGTTTCATATTTTTGGGATGGTGATGCCGGTTTGCGATTGGTATTTGCCCTTCTTGTCGGCATACGACGTTTCGCACACCTCGTTCGCCTCGAAGAAGATCACCTGCGCGATCCCCTCGTTGGCATAAATCTTGGCCGGCAACGGCGTGGTGTTCGACACCTCCAGCGTCACGTAGCCTTCCCATTCGGGTTCGAACGGGGTGACGTTGGTGATAATCCCGCAACGGGCGTAGGTAGACTTTCCGACGCAGAGGGTCATCACGTTGCGCGGGATTTTGAACCGCTCCACGCTCATGCCGAGGGCGAAGGAGTTCGGCGGGATGATGCAAACCTCGCCCTTGAAATCGACAAACGACTTCGGATCGAACGACTTCGGATCGACCAGCGTGCTGTTGATGTTGGTGAAAATCTTGAACGTGTCGGCAATCCGAATGTCGTAGCCATAGGACGAGACGCCGTAGGAAATCTTCCCCTCCCGCACCTGCTTCTCCTCGAACGGCACAATCATCTGGTGCGTCCTGGCCATCTCCCGGATCCAGCGATCGGATCGAATCATTTATTCTGTCTCCACAGTCATGGTTAAGGCATCTTGGGCAGGCCTTACGCGGCCTGAAGCATAAACTCGACCTTGATCGAATCGAACGGAAACTCGACGCGGCCATCGGAAGCGCGATTGAGAAGGCCGGCATCGAGCAACGCCGTCACGTCGCCATGCACCGCCTTCACGTCACGTCCGACGCGACGCGCCACTTCGCGGATGGATATCGGGCCAGCCCCACACATCGCTTTGAGCAGCGCCCAGCGCTTTGCGGTGAGGACTTGCCAAAGCAATTCAGGCCGGGCGAACCCGACACGCCGACGAATAAAAGGCACTGCCTCCATGTTGGGGATTACAACAACAATCCCCGTCGCTGTCAATCACGCCAACCGCTTTTTAAGAGCGACCCCTATTCCATCTCCATGTTTTGCATGACGAGCGCCAGGGGTGGGCGCGTCCCGTTTGGGTCGGGCGGGCCGACTTGGGGGTAGCGGACGATCTTTCCTTCGTAGTTGGTGACCA
>CAZOFZ010000059.1:0-10569 GCA_964579175.1 uncultured Nitrospirota bacterium
CTTGGGCTGACCCCGTAAGAGACGCCCCCCCTTCTTCAAGGGGGGGGAGGGGGGGGTGATCTTTTTCAAGTTGCATCGCTAACATTCCTCGATCATGTCCCACTCCGCGTCTTTGCGTGAGATCAAACCTGTCGGCATCCGGCCCGTTCTGCGCGTAAGAAAAGGCCCCATCCGATGGCCAGAAACGTCAAGTTTGCCGCCCATGCGGCAATCCATGCGGGCAGGATCGTGGCGCGTCCCAATGCGATGGAGAACGCGGAGAAGAGCCAGTAGGCGAGTGCCAGAATCAGACCCAGAACGATTCCGCGCGCCATCCCCTCTTTCTGCAAGACAAACGGAATACCCAATAATGCCATGACAAGACAGGCGAACGGGGCCGCCTGCTTTGCATATAAATCAACCCGATATCGTTCAGCCGGAAGACCCGCCTCCGAGAGCCGTGCGATATAGTCGGCAAGCCGCCGATGCGTCATCTCCTCCGGCAGCACTTCCATCTCCCGCAAGGTTTCCGGGCGGGTGTGCAACGCAACACGCCGGTGTTGAAGCGGGATCGTCCGAACCGTCCCATCCGGCAGAAACCGTCGTTCCAGACCCGTGGACAGCACCCATGCCCCCTGGGTGTAGACCAACGCTTTGGCTTCGATTTCCGAAAGCAGGTCGGCCTCTTCGCCCAGATAAAACAGCCGGACACCCGTCATCCTGTTTTGAGCGGGCTCCACCATTTGGGCGCGGAGGAGGAGGCGCCGACTGTCCCGCAACCAGACGGCATTTTGGACAAGGCGTCCGGACGCGCTCGCCCGAGATCCTCCCACAAGACTCTCCCGTACCAGACGCGCCTCTTTCTGCACGTGGGGCAGAAGGGTTCCGTTGAGAAAGAAAAGGAAGAGACTCAGGCAAAGCGCGGTGCCCGTCAGGGGCGCGGTCAACGTAAAAAGACCAATTCCCGCGCTTCGGAAGGCAACGATTTCGTTGTTCCTCGCAAGGAGGCCGAGTGTCACGAGCGTGGAGAGCAGGATAACGAATGGCATGACATCGAAGAGCATGCCGGGCAGTTTGTATAGAAAATAACGAAGAATCGGCTGTACCGACACCGCGCGTTCCGAAAACCGCTTTATTTTTTCCAGAAAATGGATGATGAGTGAAAGCATTGTCAGGAGAACCAGGACCATCCCGAAGATTTTCAGGTATTCACGCAGAATATATCGTGTGAGCGTCGTCATGCCCATCCGTCCCCGGATTTATTGCGAATCGCCAGTACCAGACCGATCGGAATCAAAACCATGTGCGGCAACCATGCGCCTGCCAGAGGGCCCACGAATTGTCGTGTCACGAGGTAGTCGCCGGCCATCTCCAGCGTGTAGTAGAGGAGGATGACCCCGATCCCAAGGGCCGGTCCGATCAACTTCCCCGTCCGTCCGGCAATAACGCCCAGCGGGAGGCCCAGTATACCAAAAAGCAGGGTCGCGGCGGAAAAGGCATCTCTTTTGTAAAACTCGGCAAGCAGACGCAATGACGCAAGGTCACCCCCTCCCGCGCGCGCGACTTTTTCTTTGAGTTCCGACATCGTGAGTCCCCTCGCTTCCGGCAGATCGTCCGCAAGGTCGAGTCGGAAGTCGTACCGGGAAAAAGTGATCGTCTGATGGTCCGACGGCGTTCGACCTGGACGATGGATACGGCCATCGCGCAATCCGATCGTGATCGCGCCGGTTTCGGGATGACGCGTGAGCGCGCCATCCCGAGCGACAATCAGCAGCGGCAGCCCCGGTTTTCGCTCATCGTGGATAAAGAGACCCTGTATTTCAGAAGGGGTTTGCATGGCCTCGATGTAAATCATCAATCCGGAAACCACTTCGTTGAATTTTCCCGCCTCCAGACCCAGACCGGAATTTTTCTGGAGGAGGTCGCGGGAGAGTGACTTGAACGAACTGCCACGCCAGGGTTGCGCAATGTGGCCCATGTAGAGGGTCAGGAGCGCGGCTGCCAGTGAGAAGAGGAACGTGGGGCGCAGCAACTGGTGGAAGCCGACCCCTGCGGCCCGGAGCGCCGTCACTTCGTTGTCGGACGAAAGCCGATTGAAGGTCGCAACGGAGGCCAGCATCATGGCCATGGGAATCGTGAGTAGTAAAAAAGAGGGAAGCAGGAAGAGAAAGACACGGACGACGGAAATCAATCCGGCGCCCCGGTCCAGTACCAGTGAAAGGAGCCGGAGCAGCTGGTGTACGAGCAGGACGAGCGTGAGGGAAAAAAGACCGATCAGAAACGAGGCCAGCAGCCCCTTGAGGATGTACCGGTCAATGATTCCGAACATTCAGAGGGGATTTTTGCATTCTTTTTGCATTCCAGGAGGCTCACGCGACACCTCCCGGGAGATCAAGCCGACCGATCTTTTTTTTCGGCCTTGGTCATTCGGTATTTCCGAGATTTCTTAACGGTTATCTTTTTCTTCTTCAAGACTTTCGCTTTTTTCGAGAGGGCCTTGATTTTCTTCTTCACCACCTTCTCCAGCTTGAAATTCTCAAGGAAACTCTTCTTCGCCCCGAATGGGAGCTTCAGACGATATTTTGGATATCCTGGCGGTGTGGTCTCCTGCTTGAGTTCCGGGTTAAACGACAGGATCTCCTGGACGGAAACGCCAGCCGCCTTTGCAATTCTTTTAAGTGGCGTGGCCACCGCAATCTCGACCTCCTCGTAGTGGAGCGGATCCTGATAGTCCACAAAAAACCCGTATTTCTGGGGGTCCTTTGCGATCATGGTGGCGGCCATAAACTTGGGAACGTAGGCCTTGGTCTCGCTATGAATATGGTTGGACTGGCGGAGTTCCCAAAAGTCCTGCGCCTTCGTGGCCGCCATGGCGCGCATGATCCTCCCTTCGCCTGCGTTATAGGAGGCCATGGAAAGCGTCCACGAATTGAACATCCCGTAGAGGTCCGCCAGATATTGTGCCGCTGCCATGGTGGACTTTACGGGGTCTCGCCGCTCGTCAATCCATTTGTTAATGCGTAAGCCGTACCGTTCGGCCGTTCCTTTGATGAATTGCCACGGCCCGACCGCTTTTGCGGGGGAGTGCGCCTTGGGGTGGAATCCGCTCTCGATAAGGGCCAGATATACCAAGTCTTCCGGGAGATTCTCTTCCTTGAATATCTTCTGCATCATGGGCAGATAGATCCCCGACCTGGAAAGCCACCGTCCGAATCGCTCCTTCAGGCGCGTCTGAAAGAGGAGCAACTCATCCTTGACGTGATCGTTCATCACCATCGGAATACCGTCAGAGACAGGGATGGGCTGCAGGGGCGCACCCACACTGAATGTGGCCGGGGAGGGGGGAATTGCGACGGCCGTCGGCACGGGGCTTGCGGGCGGATTCCCCGACGATTTTAGACCGGCGGTCTCCGCGCGAGACGGATGTATGACAACCGGAACGGATGTACCGGACGACGAAACAGTCTGCACAGGAGGCATCGCCGTTTCGAGGGGGATAGGACAAAAAGAACCCCCCTCTTCCGCCCCCGCGAAGGCCGGCCCCGAGAAAGACGGATAGACCTGTAAAATAAGGGAAATAAAAAGTCCCACTGTACCCGCCTGCAGGAAGAATCGCATCTGCTTCACACCCCCTAATTAGGATCCAATGGATAACGGAATCTTCCTATCATACCGGTTTATTTTTATTTGTCAAACAGATTCCGGCAGCTCACACTTAATCCCGTAACCGCAGAGCGACCATCTCCGGCCATTCCCCGGCCATTCCCCGGCCATTCCATTGACAAACCCGTTCCCCGGCATGAAGATGTGCAATGCCAATCGCGAGCACATTGCGCCCCCTGATTGCGTACCTTCGGAAAACGGCCCCGCTTTCAAGCGCCGTCGCGGTGCTGTCCTGGGATCAGGAGACGTATATGCCCAGTGGCGGCGCCTCGGCGCGGGCCGAAACGATTGCGGCCCTGGAAGGCATGGCCCACGCGCGGTGGACCGGTGCCGCGATGCGCAGGCTGCTTGCGCGATTCATGGACATCCACCGCGGCGTGCCAAACGAAACGATCCAGGATGAGGACACACGCGCCCTGTTGCGGGAAGTTTGGTGGGATTACGATCGGGCCATTCGGCTTCCGGTCCGCTTCGTCCAAAAACGGGCACGGGCCACCGCCATTGCCCTCCAGGCATGGGAAGAGGCCCGGAAAAAGAACGATTTTCCCCTGTTTGCGCCCCACCTTCAAACCGTCATTGACCTCAAAATCCAGGAAGCGGATTATCTGGGCTATTCGGCATCGCGCTACGACGCCCTGCTGGATCAATATGAACCGGGGATGACCGTCGCCCGGATCGCCAACCTGTTCCAGGCACTGGCGGCCAGGCTGACACCGCTGCTCCACCGGATCATGACATCGTCCACGGTTCCGGACGAAGACTTCCTGCATGCACACTACCCCGCAGACCGACAGGTGGATTTCGGAAAGCAGGTGCTTTCCGCGATGGGCTATGACCTGACGCGCGGAAGGCAGGATTTCTCGGCCCACCCCTTCACGACCTCGTTTCATCCCACCGACGTGCGAATCACCACGCGGGTCAACGAACGGGATCCGCGATCGTGCCTGTTCAGCCTCATTCATGAAGGGGGACATGCGCTCTACGATCAGGGGCTGGAGACGGAGGCGTTCGGGACGCCTTTGGGCGAGGCCCTGTCCATGGGAATCCATGAAAGCCAGTCCCGGCTTTGGGAAAACGGCGTGGGAAAGTCGCGGGCGTTCTGGGAACATTTCTACCCACGCCTTCAGCAGGCCTTTCCAACGCAGTTAGAGGGCATCTCGCTGGAGCGGTTTTATGCCGCCGTGAATCGGGTCTGTCCCTCGCCGATCCGCGTGGAGGCCGACGAGTTGACCTATAGCTTCCACATCATGATTCGCTTCGAGATCGAGCGCGCCCTCATTGACGAGGAGTTGCCGGTTTCCGCGCTCCCCACGCTCTTTCGTGAAAAGATGAAAGCGGCGCTGGGCATTGTGCCGGATTCGGACGCCGAAGGGGTGCTGCAGGACGTCCACTGGGCACACGGCGCGGTCGGCTATTTCCCGTCTTACATCCTGGGTAATCTGTATGCCGCGCAACTCCTGCGCCAGGCCGAACGATCACTCCCGACCCTCCACGCCTCGATCCAGTCCGGGGAACTCCTGCCCCTGACCCGGTGGCTGAACGAGAACGTCCATCGTCACGGAAGGCGCTATCCGAGCGATATCCTCATCCAGCGGATCACCGGCGAGCCGCTCAATCCAGCATACTTTGTCTCCTACCTCGAAGAGAAGCTGGGGGCCATTTATGGGACATCTGTAACATGGAAATAGGAATATCCCACGATGTGGTGATCGTGGGGGCCGGTCCGGCGGGCCTTAGCGCCGCCCTCAACGCCCAGAAAAACGGGCTCCACTACCTTCTGCTTGAGAAATCCGGCCATATCGCCGACACCCTCTTCTGCTATCAAAAGGCCAAATATGTGATGGCCGAACCGATGGCCATTCCCCTCCAGGGGGGGGTCTGGTTTCAGGCCACACTTCGGGAGAATATCCTTGCCCGTTGGACCAGCATGGTGGAGGAGGAAGGACTCAATCTTCGTTGCAACGCCACCGTGACCGAGATCGTAAAATGTAGCGACACGTTTCAGGTCAGGACGGAGACCGACACGTTCCAGGCACGGCGGGTGATTGTCGCGATGGGCACCCAGGGCAATCCCCGCAGGCTGGGGGTGCCCGGCGATGCGCTGCCGCATGTTCTGCCGCGCTTGAGCGATCCGGACCTCTACGTTGACCGGGACATTGTGGTGGTGGGGGGTGGGGATGCGGCCATCGAAATCGCCGTGGCCCTTTCGGCGCGTAACCGTGTGACGATGTTGGTCCGGACGCCGGAGTTCATCCGCGTGAAGGGAAGCCTGGAACGTCAGGCGCTCGAAGCGGCCAGACGGGGCGATCTAACGATTTACTTCCAGTCCGCAGTGGTGCGGATTGATCCTGAATCGGTCACGATCAAGTTGCCACAGAGCACCCTTCAGATCGAGGCACAGGTGGTGATTGTAAAGATCGGTGCCGTCCCTCCACGGGCCTTTCTGGAACGATGCGGCATCGCATTTCCCGCGCCGGGCCCGGAGGCGATGCCGATCCTAAGCCCATCCTACGAGACGAATGTCGCCGGACTTTTTCTCATTGGGGCTGCCGGCGGCCGCGAACTGATCAAGCATGGGATCAATCAGGGACATGCCGTCATCGAGCATCTCTGCGGACGGGAAGTGTTTCCCGCCGACGAGTCGCTGCTCCGTCAGACGCTCCACTTTCTCACGGGAACGGTCTCGGAGCGGATTAGCGCCCTCCTGCCCAAGGCCCCGGTCTTATCGGACGGCACTGAAGAGCAGATTCGGGAACTGATGCTCTCTTCGACCTTCCATCGCCTCTCCATGGGCGACATCGTTTTTCGAAAGAATGACTACTCGGAAAGTTTCTATCTCATTCTGGAAGGGTCGGTGGATGTCTTTGTCCGGTCGGATGAGGGGGTCGAGAAACGGGTGGCGACGCTCCGCGCAGGCGAATTTTTTGGAGAGATGAGCCTGATCTCGGGGCGCCGTCGTTCGGCGACCGTCAAGGCGGGCAGCGCGACGCGGCTCTGGGAGATTTCCAGGAAGGCGATGCTTAAGTTTATCCACACCACGCCCACGGCTGGGAAACGGATCAACGACGCCTTTCTGATCCATGCCTTCCAGGGCTACCTCTTCCATGATCTGGGGCACGATCTTCTGTCCCGCCTTGCGGCCCAGGCCCGGGTGCTCTCCTTCGAAAAGGGGAGTGTCATTATTCGGGAAGGCGATCCGGGCGATGCCTTCTATCTGCTCCGTTCCGGCATGGTGAAGGTCAGTAAAATGCGGGAGGGGAAGGAGACGACCCTTTCCTATCTTTCCGCCGGCCACTATTTTGGAGAGATGGCCCTGGTCAGTGAACAGGCCCGCATGGCCACGGTGTCGGCCATTGACCGGGTGGAGGTGATTCAACTTCTCAAGGACGACTTTCTGGCCTTCCTTGCCGAGGTGCCCGACTTGAAGCGACGCATTCAGGAAGAGGGCCAGCGACGTCGCTTGAGCAACATCGAACGGGCCTTTCGGCCCGAACTTTCCGAGTTGCAGCAGTTTATGACCGAACAGGAGGTCGTGGTTGGGGACAATGTCCTGCTGATTGACCTGAATCGCTGCGTGGATTGCGATTATTGCGTCAAGGCCTGTGAGTCGGTACATGCCGACGGGCAGACGCGGATCAAGCGGGTAGGCATTCGATTTGCCAATGTCCTGGTGCCCAACTCCTGCCGACACTGTGAAAATCCCCTCTGCATGACCGATTGTCCTCCCGGAGATGCGATTGTCCGGGACCCCCGCGGCGAGGTCTACATCCGCGAAAACTGCATCGGGTGCGGAAACTGCGCCTCGAACTGTCCCTACGACAATATTTTCATGGTCCATCCAAAACCGAAACCACGACCGCTGGAATGGCTGACCCGGTGGCTTCCCTCCGGATTTTCGGCCCCTTCCAAAACGCCTCCGGAAATGGAGAAGGCCCTGGCGGTCAAATGCGATCTCTGCCGTGAGATCGAAGAGGGGCCAGCCTGCGTTCGAAGCTGTCCGACCGGGGCCGTGATGCGGCTGTCGCCATCGGAATATGCAGAGCGGATTCGGTCCATGGCGCTCAAGCAGGGATAAACAACCTTCCATCCGTTGGGGGCAAAGTCAGGATGCGGATCCAAAGCGGTCGGATCAAGCGGTGGCTCAGCCTGTTCCCGGCACTTCTTCTGATCCTCTCATATGGGGTCTATCGTCGCAGGACGATCCCCTGGGGCGGGACACCGGCGGGACTGGCCTACGGGATTGCGGGACTCTGTCTGATCGCCTTCCTGTTTTTCCAGGCGGTGCGTAAACGCTGGCACCGGTGCCCCTACGGGAAAAATGAGACCTGGGTGAACGCCCATACCCATGCCGGGCTGTTGGCGCCGCTCCTCATTGGGATGCACGCGGGCTTCCGGTTTCGGGACCTGTCCGCCACACTGGCGGCAGTGCTTCTGTGCGGCGTTGCGATCAGCGGGCTCCTGGGCATTTTCCTCTACAACTTTCTGCCACGGCGTCTGCACGCTATCTCCGGAAGCCTGACCATCGAGGAGGCTGCGGCGCAGATGAACCGACTCTCCCGAAAGATGGGCGCCCTGGCGCAGGGGAAGTCCCCACCCCTGCGCGCGGTCTGGACGCTCCTCTCGGAAGCGCACGTTCCAGTCCGATGGGCCTCCCTGGGCCGCACCCGAATGCCCCAAAACGATCGCCTGGCGCGGCAGATGCAGGGTGTCCCGCCGGACGAGCAGGCCGTGCTGGACCAGATGATCCTCCTGGATCAGCAATGGCGCAGGATGCAGACGCAGTTTGAGCAGCGGATGCGGCTCAAAAATCTACTGGCCGGATGGCTCTATCTGCATGTGCCCCTCTCCGCCGCCCTGGTCGTCGCGATTCTCCTCCATCTGCTAACGATTGCGTATTACTGAAATGGCCTACATTCTCAAGAAGGTGACCGGGACGGTGACGGAGACGATTCCGATTGCCGTTTCGCGTCTTCGGATCGGTCGGGGGGCCGGGAATGAGCTCCGTCTGGGCGACCTCTCCGTGGCCCTGGATCATGCCGTCATCGAGCAACGGGGCGCGGCCCACGTTCTAACCGATTTGAACGAAACGCCGGAGAGCTATGTCAACGGCAGCCCGGTGCGGTCGGTCCAACTGAACGACGGAGACCGCATCCGGATCGGCGCCTGGCAGATTACCTTTCTACAGGGGGAAACGGCAGTGCTTTCGATGGAGGCGGCCGAGGACGCCTCCCCAGCCGTCGTCCTCCAGGCCGAGGTACCACAGGACGTGCCGCCCTCGCAAGGCCCGCCACCCTCGCGGGACTCGCAGCCCTCGCAGGGCCGTCCGGTGCAGATTGACTATTTCGCAGGCTATGCCCTGTTGGGGGGTAGATTCCATCCGTGGGCCGTCTCGATCTTGGGTGTGTTAGCGGTCCTGTTTGGGATGGGTGGCGCGGTGGTGCAAGAGCGGCGTCTGGCGATGCCGGGGCCGCTTTCGGATAGTCATGCCCTCTTTGCCGCGGACTGCAACGGGTGTCATACAACCCCCTGGACACCGGTCTCGGAAAAACCCTGTCTGCGTTGTCATGCCGTTGGGGGTCACTATCGGGCCGATCCGGTCGCTTTCTCGACGAAGGCCTGTACGAACTGCCATCGTGGACACCCAGTCGCGCTCCCGGGCACGCGCATCCGGCCCACTTCCGTGGGGAATCGCGCTTGCGTGGCCTGTCACGGGGATTTGAAGGCACAGGCCCCTCGGTCGCCGTCGGCTGCCTCCATTCATGGCTTCGGACGGGATCATCCGGAATTTTCCATAGATTTGCCCGTGGGGGGGAAGATGACGCGGGTGTCGGTATTGGACGCCGTGGTCAACCGGCGCGATCCGGGTCGTCTAAAGATGAACCACAAGCTCCACCTCGATCCGGAGCTGACCGGTCTTTCTGCGCGCGGGCCCCTCACCTGTACCCACTGCCACCTGCCGCAGCCGGGAGGGTCTATGCGGCCGGTGCGGTTCGATCCGGCCTGTATCGCCTGCCACACCCTCGATTTCGATCCCAAACGGCCCGATGCGCGGGTTCCGCATGGACAACAACCCCGTGAAGTGGATCGCTGGCTTCGGGCCTTCTACCGGAACCCGCAGACGGTCGAGACGGAGGCCGGCAGCATGGAAGAGATGGAGGAGATGACACAGAAGGCCGAGACCCGCCTATTCGGAAAGAGTCGCCGCAAGGACACGCAGGGAAAATGTCTGGAGTGCCACCTGTTCGATCGCCCCGATCGCCCAACGGCGGAGGTATCGGTTGAGGAGAGCGTGCCGTTCCCCATTGCGACGGTACAGGTCCGCAGGCCCTGGTTCCCGCAGGCCCGCTTTGACCACACACCGCATGGGTGGCTTCGGTGTGTGGCTTGTCACACCGCCGCGCCGCAGAGCGAGACGGCGAAAGACGTTCTGTTGCCGGGGATCGGCCTCTGTCGAAAATGTCATCTGGAGGAGGCGGCGACGGGCCGGGCCAGCGCGGGCGCCGATTGTGGCGGCTGTCACCGCTACCATGACCGGCTGCCGCCCCCCAAAATGGACGGCCCTTATGGCCTCGACGGCCGACTGGCCTTGCGAAAATGAAGGCGCACCTGCACAGCCTGTCGGCCCAGATCGGCATGTACTTTCGCGTGGATTCCTCATGAGGCCATACAGGGGGCATATTGCCTCACGAAAAAATCTACCTGAAATGCGAATCGTTGCCTCATGAAAAAATCTACCTAAAAAGGTAGAAGTTCTCCTCCTGGGGTGTTTGGACGAGGAGGGTAAAATTACGAAGGGTTTTGCGGGACAGTACCGGCGATCGAGCAAGAAGGAGAAGAAGGCGTTGTTGAACCGTTTCGTTGAGGTGACGGGGTAGAACCGGCATGACGCGGCGTGGTTGTTGAGCCACCATGGCCGGAAGGTTTACA
>CAZOFZ010000060.1:0-10319 GCA_964579175.1 uncultured Nitrospirota bacterium
TCACGTCTTCAGGAAGTCGAATGTATCGCGCCAGCCGCGACCCTCGACGGGGAAATCTTTGCGGAGGGGGTAGCCCTCGTCGTAGTCGTCGGGCAGGAGAATCCGTTTGAGGTTGGGGTGGCCGATAAACCGGATGCCCATCATGTCGAAGACCTCGCGCTCCAGAAAGTCGGCCCCCTTCCAGACATCCACCACGGAGGCGATCGTGCAGTCGTCCGCGCGGACGCGGGTCTTCAAACGTACTTGGTGTTTTTTGCGGATGGAGAAGAATTCGTGGACCACCTCGAACCGCTCGGCCTGCCCGGGGTCGTCCACCGACGCGATGTGGACGGGATAATCGAAGTCCATCTCCGGATCGTCCTTGAGAAACCGGCAGACCGCGTGCAGGCCCGCCTTCTTGAGATGGACGGAGAGATCGCCGCGAAAGAGCGTGGCGCCGATGTAGGCGTCGGGAAGCCGTTCCCGAATCGCCTGGGCGACGGGATGGTCGTCACCCGCTTCCATTCCTTTGGGGATTTTCATGGGGATGCCCAGACCTCTTGGTGGCTGCGCGAAGCGGATCGCCGTCCGCAGGAGTGCTGCGCACGGCGGGTTGCTTCGCAGACCTACCGGTGTCGTTACCCGCGCGAAGCGTATCGCCGTCCGCAGGACTCACGCTGTGAAGACCTTCTTTTTCATGATCTGGTCCTGGAGACGCAGAATGCCTTCCAGAAGGGCCTCCGGCGTAGGGGGGCAGCCGGGGACGTAAATGTCTACCGGCACGAAGCGATCCACCCCCTGCACGACGGGATAGCTGTTGTAGATGTTGCCGGAGGTGGCGCAGGAGCCCATCGAGATGACGTATTTGGGTTCCGGCATCTGGTCGTAGACCATGCGGATGATCGGCGCCATCCGGCGGCAGACGGTCCCCGCCACGATCATCAGGTCGGATTGCCGGGGCGAGCCGCGAAAGACGCCGGCGCCGTAGCGGTCTATGTCGTAGCGCGAGGCTACCGCCGCAATCATTTCGATCGCACAGCAGGCCAAGCCGAATGTCATCGGCCAGAGCGAGCCCTTCCGTGCCCAGTTGACCGCCTTGTCCAGCGACATGGTGATGTAGTTTGCCTCGAATTTTCCGGTCAGTCCCATTCCAGTCCCCCCTTACGCCAGGCATAGACAAACGCCAGGACGAACAGCGCGATGAAAATCAGCATGGAGACGAAGCCCGCAAGGCCGATCTTGCCGAAGGTGACGGCCCACGGATAGAGAAACGCAATCTCGATGTCGAAGATGACGAAGAGCATCGCGATGATGTAATAGCGGATCGGGAAGGGCATGCGGGCGTCGGAGATGGGCACCTCGCCGCATTCGTAGGGGGAGAGTTTGGCTCGGTTGAAGACGCGCGTTTGAACGAAATAGCTGACGACCAGGGTGCCGACGCCAAACCCCAGTGCCAACACGATAAAGATAAAGACGGGAACGTACTGGGACATGGAACGGGCCATCCGTCGAAAAGTCTATGGCAGCATCTTACGCCGTGCCCATCGGGATGTTCAATGTGAAAAATCGGTGGCGAACCTGCGGCAAATGGGCGGAAAATCAGCGGGTCGGGGTGAGAGGATTTGAACCTCCGGCTCCCTGCTCCCAAAGCAGGTGCGCTACCAGGCTGCGCCACACCCCGATTCCATCCGTTGGGCCGTTGGGATTCGGGAGTATAACCCCGCATCGCCTCCGGTTCAAGGAGACCGACAGCGGTGTCATGTCCTCAACGTGAGGCTTTTTAGGATTTCGATGGCCGCGCGGACGGCGTGGCCGCGATGACTGATTTGCCGCTTCTCCTCCGGAGAGAGTTCGGCCAGGGTCTTGCCGCAGGCGTCTGCCCGGAAGATCGGATCGTATCCAAAACCACCCGAACCTTGTTCGTGCCGCGCGATCCGGCCCTCGCAGACCCCTTCCACGATGTGGAGTTCTCCCTTTGGGCCGGCGATGGCAATCGTGCAGATGAAACGCGCCTTCCGGTGCGCGTCCGGCAGGTCGCCCAGCAGGGCCAGCACCTTTTTCCGGTTATCGGCGTAACTGGCCCCCACCCCGGCAAAACGGGCCGAATAAAGCCCCGGCGCGCCCCCGATCGCATCCACTTCCAGGCCGGAATCGTCCCCCATCGCCCACTGGCCCGTCTGTTTTGCCACGCTCATTGCCTTGACGACGGCATTCTCCCGGTAGGTGTTACCCTCTTCCGGCGGAAGTTTGAACCGGGGATCGTCCGCCAATGTGTGGACCTCGATCTGAATGCCCGATTGCAGGATGGCCCGGAGTTCCCTCCCCTTGTCCCTGTTTTCCGTTGCCAGTACCAGTATCATCGCAAAGGGCCGATTGTCAGGTCATTCCCCAATTGACACTACCCCGTTTTCACGGCCGCTATCATCTGCTCTACCGTTTCGGTCAGGCTGTGAAAATAGCGCCCATGTGTCTTTCGCAAGTTGTCTTCAGACTCCGTCTCCAAAAGGACAACCTCGTGATGGATTCCCCTCCGATTCAAATCCAGTTCAATCTCCAATCGTTCATCCTCGGCACGGTGGCGTTCCTCGTTTGGAAACTTGTCAAACCGCAATAACTTGCCTTCTGGCGGATCATATTCAATGAGAAAGATCATGAGAGCCCCTGTTTCTGTTCTGCTTTATAGTTTCTGTATCGTTTACAAGCTTAGTGAACTGCACAGCGAGCTGTTGCTTCAGAACATCGGAGGCTTCAATTTGTTGGATAACGGATGAGAATGTCTTAAGGCGCTCACAGAGTTCGTCCGGCCCCCCGCCGTATTTAATTTGAGGATCAATTATATCGGACAGATTTTCGGAAAGCGCTGCCCAAAGGTGTTGCCATTCCGTACGGATCTGAATTTCAACGGGGCGACCCGCCACCTTGGCAATAACGTGAACGGCGCGATAGCCAAAACTGGGCCTCACGCGGCGATCCTTGACCTGGCTTTGGGGGAAAATCGCACACAGCTTCTCCACGATATCGTCCTGCTCCAAAACGTTGGAAACGATCATTCGACAGCCAACGATATCCTGCATTTGAGTGAGTCCGATTGTCGGTAGGCGTTTTAGCTTGGCGATAATGGAGGAATTCGTTTTCTTTCGACCCGTGGGCAACAACGTCAATTTGGCTTGGATTGCTGAAATAACGATGTCGTATGCCTCATTGAATGAGCGACGATAACGATCCATCTCCCTCAGATCGTCGTCGCTGATGGTCTCACAGCGCAGTCGCTCTCCAAGACGGTCAATCTGTGACTTGCTGACGTGGGTCACGACGCCTCTTAATCGTTCTCGTCGTAGAGTTTTTCGAGCAACCGCTCCAAGTCGTCCGGGGAATAGTATTCGATTTCGATCTTTCCCCCGTCGCCATGATCGAGGAGACGAACGCGTGTCCCCAACGCGTGCCGAAGCCGCCGTTCGATATCGGCCCGGTTCGGGTCGCTCCGAACGGGGGCGATCTCTTTTGGTTTCGGTTCTTTTTTGTGCTGCCGCACCCAGGATTCGGCCTGACGCACCGAAAGAGAACGCTGTTTGATCTGCGTCGCGGCACGCAGCCTTGCCGGTTCCCCTTCCAGCGAAAGAATCGCCTTGGCGTGGCCCGGTGTCAGGCGCCCGTCGGCCACATCTTCCCACAGGGCTTTTGGGAGATGAAGCAGCCGCAGAAAGTTGGCAATCGAGGAGCGATCAATCCCGATCCGGGTGGCGATGGCCTCCTGGGTCATCGAAAAATCGGAGACCAGGCGGTCATACGCCTGCGCTTTTTCGATCGGATTTAAATCTTCCCGCTGCAGGTTTTCCAGCAGGGCCCATTCCATCCGTTCCTGATTCTGAATTTCCTTGATGACGGCGGGAATTTTCGAGAAACCTGCCAACTGCGCGGCGCGCCAACGTCGCTCCCCTGCAATCAGCTCGAATTTTCCATCCGCTTCGGGACAGACGGTGATCGGCTGAATGAGTCCGTGCTGCTTTAACGATGCGGCCAGCACCTCAAGCGCCTCCGGAGAGAACTTCTGGCGAGGCTGGTATCGGTTTGGAACGATGGCGGTTATGTCAAGCTGCCGGAGACCTCCTATCTCCGGTCCTGGCTCCGATCCTGGCGCCGGTTCCGGGGGAAAGAGCGCATTCCAGCCCCGGCCCACCGTTGCGGCTTCAAAACCTTTGCCCAGGGCATTACGCGGCACGTTCCAATACCTCCCGCGCCAGCGCCAGGTAGGCCTGCGCCCCGCGCGAAATCGCGTCATAGAAGAGCGCCGGTTTCCCGTGGCTGGGGGCTTCGGCCAGTGTGACGTTGCGGGGAATGGCGTTCTTGAAAACCTGTGCCTTGAAAAAGGCACGAATCTGCTCCGCAACCTGCCGGTTTAAATTATTGCGACCGTCAAACATCGTCAGGAGAATGCCCACGACGCCCAAACTCGGATTGAGGGTTTTCCGCACACGGGCCAGGGTACGCAGCAGTTGCCGGACCCCTTCCATCGCGTAAAATTCGCACTGGATGGGAATGAGGAGCGAATGGGCTGCGGTCAGGGCATTGATTGTCAGCAGACCCAGGGAAGGGGGGCAATCTATCACCAGAAAGTCATAGTCGTTCCGAACCGTCGAGAGCCGGGTCTTCAGGATTGTCTCACGCCCGGCCATCCCCACGAATTCCACCTCCGCGCCCGCAAGGTCAATCTGCGCGGGCAGGAGGTCCAGCACGGGGGCGCCCGCAGACGAGGGAGGAAGGTTTGCGAATCCGGGAATCGGCGGTCTGACGATCAGGTCCGCGATTGCTTTTCGGTCCAGCAGGAGGTCATAGACGCTCCCGGCCAGGGCAGTCGGGTCAATCCCCATGCCGGAAGTGGCGTTGCCCTGCGGGTCCAGATCAACCAGGAGCACCCGTTGCTCGGCCACCGCCAGGGAGGCGGACAGATTGACCGCCGTGGTGGTCTTCCCCACCCCCCCTTTTTGATTCGCAACCGCGATAATACGTCCCGACAATCCGATCCATCCGCAGAAAAACGATGCCGACCCCATTTGGGTTGCATCCTACCCGATCATGCCATCCAGAACAAGCCAGTCCTCTGTCAACCCAAAATAGAAATGTCCGGTTTCTGCCAATTTAAAAATGTCCGGTTTAGCGGATCGCAGCCCCCGCCTCTTTTTTCTTCTGCAACATGAAGGTTTTCCTCCAGGGATGATCCGGAGATGGCTTCACCGGGTGAGGGTTCAAACTGGATCAGTTCATCCCCAGCTTCCCGCACCCGTTTGACGATCCGACGAACCTGCCGATCCGTCCGCCCCAGCAGCCGGCCCGCCTCGACCTGCCCCAGTTTCTTCTCCATCACTTGATGAATCGCATGCAGCCGCCGCAACGCCTTCACGCTCATTAGAATCTTGTCCTCTCTGGCCATCTTGCCCTCCATAAATGGGCAGACAGCCTATCGGCAAAGAGGACATGTCTACTTTGGCAGAACAGGACATTATCGCTTTGGGATTACAGACCCCGTGTAGGTTGTGCCCCTTCTTCCTGAATCGTCTTGCGTGCGCGGATCGGGCTATGTTATGTATCCGGGCTGGCCGACGGGGGGCGAGTCGTTCATGGGCGTGTGGCGGAAACGGTAGACGCAGCAGTCTCAAAAACTGCCGAGGGCAACTTCATGCCGGTTCGATTCCGGCCACGCCCACCCCGGCCTTCGTCACTGGGTGCGATGGCAGGGCTACGGGTCGGGGTGATTGTGGATGGGGTGCATTGCGCGGGTCTTGCAGTCCGCACAGCCGCAGCGGCAGATCCGCTTTTCGTTTTTTGACTGCCTGGGGTCGGGCTCGACGACCTCAATGGCCCGGAGCGTCTCTTCCAGGGGCTGTCCGAACTGACTGTATCCCCGCCGAATGCGGAGCGTTTTTGCGTCCAACATCTCGGCCTCGACAAACCGGGGGCCGCAGACATCGCTCAGGTACTGGCCCGCGCGGCCCGTCATCTCCTCGTGTCGAATACAGCGGCACCCCTGCCTGCGTTCTTCGATCTCTGCCACGTAATTGCGCGTGTAGAGGCAGAGGCCCTTCTCCTGGACATATTCCCGGTGACAGGCGTCGCTGCAGGTGGCGGTTCCACACACACAGCAGATCGCGGAGGCCCGTTCCGAAAGAAACGGCTTGCCACAGGGACAATGTAGTTGATCCAGGTGGAGGAGACACTCCGCTCCCGCATTGAGCAGGCGATTCTTCTCGTCCTGGGGCGGCGGAAGCTCGGTGTCAATGCCGCGCACCCCCCCGACCACTTCATGGGCCAGGTCCTGATGCGTTTCCGCGCAGGCATAACACATCGTCTTGTTACAATCGCGGCAGGTGAACACGGCCAGGAGGTGTCCGTGGCCCGGGGCCGTACAGCACGCCGGCGTCATTTTATTCCTCTGGGCCCACGGCATCGGGTATGATCTCCTCGAACGATCGCAATGCGGGGAAATAATCGGAGGTCGCGTCCGCTTCCCGGCTGCTGGCGCGGCTTTTGAAGAGCAGAAATCTGATGCCGAAGGCGCGCGCCGCCAGTAACACTTCCTCGTTGTCGTCCACAAAAAGGGATCGCTCGATGTCGAATCCCACCCGTTGTTGTGCCCCCACCCAGAACGCGGCCTCTTCCTTGGGGGCCCCGACATCGCTGGAACAGAGGATCGTGTCGAAATAGGGGAGAAGCGCGGTCTGTTCGAGTTTGATCCGCGTGGTTTTGGGATGGGCATTGGTCAGCAACACGACCGTCTTGTTTTGGCGTTGGACCGATTTCAGGAATGACACCACCCCCGGATGCACCTGCACCTGATCGCGGACTTCCAGCTTCAAGGCGATAATGTCCAGTCCAAGTTCATCGGACCAATAGTCCAGATCGGTCCAACGGAGGGTCCGTTCCTGGGCCCGGTATGCGCCAAAAAGTCGGTGTTTTGCGGCATCGAGGGAAATCCGGTTCCGGTCCGCGAACTTTTGGGGGATATACTCCATCCAAAAATAGTCGTCGAACCACTTGTCCAGGAGGGTGCCATCCATGTCCAGCAACACGTAACGGATGTCAGGCCAGAAGCGATTTTCCCAGGAGTGGTTTTGTTGCATGGGTGGCACGGATGAGGATGAAGGCGGACGGCACACGGAACGCGCTTTGGTGGAGCTGAGGGGGATCGAACCCCTGACCTCCTGATTGCGAACCAGGCGCTCTCCCAACTGAGCTACAGCCCCGTATGCCCCGTTCCACGGGCGGATGGAGGTTAAAGGATTCCAACACACCTTGTCAAATTGACACGGCCTGCTGCACTTTGCGGAGACCCGTTGTGATACAATTCTGGCATCACTTAAATGTGGAGGAGAGACGCGATGATCCAGATTACCGAGCGTGCCAGAAAACGGATTGATGTCCTGAAGCAACGGCAGGAGACGCAACAGGGGCGGCGGGTGGAGGGGCTTCACATTGACGTCCATGGGACCCAAAACCCGGAGTATTCGCTGGCCTTCATTGAGGAGGGGAAAGGTGACGCGGGCGACGTGGAGGTGGATGTAGAAGGAATCCGTGTCTTTATGGCACCCAAATATGCACAATTCCTGGAAGACGTGCGCATTGACTTCATTACGAACCTGCAGCAGACCGGCTTCAAGGTGGAGAACCCCAAGGTCGCCGTCAGTCCGGAGCCCGACCTGGAAACGCCCGCAAATGTCGAGAGTCCGCTCTACCGGGCGGTCAAGGCCGTGCTGGACCTCGAAATCAACCCCGCCGTGGCCAGCCATGGAGGGCGGGTGTCGCTGGTGGACGTGAAGGATCGGGTTGCCTACATTCGTATGGGGGGAGGATGCCAGGGATGCGGCAGTGCCGACGTGACGCTCAAAGAGGGGGTGGTCGTGGCCATTAAAAAGGCCGTGCCGGAAATCCTGGACGTGCTGGACGCGACCGATCATGCCGGTGGACGCAACCCCTATTTCGCATCCAGGAAGTAGGGCCTGGGGCCCGCCCCCGCGAAGAACGGGCCTGCCGGTGGCTGTGCGCTTCGCGCAGCGACCCGGCGGGTGTGCCGTTTCGGGCACCTCTAAAAACCGTCACGAGCGGCGAAAATGCAAGGCGCACGGCGCACAGGAACCGCAGTGTACGTTATGTACATGAGGATTCCGAGCACCGCGCAACGCAGCAGTTTGGCCGCGCAGCAGGTTTTGAGAAGTGCCCTTTACGATTTCGGGGGGATCCCGGCCTCCTGGGTGTGGAGGAGCGTTCCCTGACGGCCCACCACCCAGCCGGTGCGCGGTTCGATCGCGGCCACGTTAATCAAAAATTCCAACGTTCCCGAAACCTGTTGTTTCCAGTCCGTTCCCCCGTTGTCTGTCCGGAGGATCGTGCCCCCCGCCCCGACGATCCAACCCGTCTTCGCATCCGCAAAGGAGAGTCCCACCAGGTGGACCGGGACATTGCTGGCTTGGCCCACCCAATTCTGACCGCCATCGCGCGTGTGTAAGATCGTGCCGCCTGCACCGACGGCCCAACCGATGTGCGGATCAACGAAAAATATCCGATGGATATCCTTGTCGGTGTGGGTCTGCTGGCGCACCCAGGTTGCGCCGCCGTCCTCCGTGTGAAAGAGCGATCCGGTATGACCCGAAACCCATCCTCGCTTTGCATCCGCGAAAAAGACAGAGGTCAGGGCCACTTTGGGCAGCCCCTTTGCGGCGATCCATTGCGTGCCTCCGTCGGTCGTGGAAATCAAGATGCCGTCCAGCGCGCTGATCCACCCATGCGTTGCGTCCACGAAGACGATCTGGGTTAAGTCTTTTCTGAAACCGCTGGCCTGACGGGCCCAGCGCTTCCCGCCATCCGTTGTCTGCAGGATCAACCCCTTGTCCCCGACGGCCCAGCCCCGCTCCGCGTCTACAAAAAAGAGCGACACCAGGATTCCCTGTGTGCCTGTCTCCTGCCGCGTCCACTGTTTGCCCCCATCGTTCGTATGGAGAATGACCCCCTGTGTGCCGCTGACCCAGCCCTGTTTTTCGTTCAGGAAAAAGATGCCGCCCAGCGCCGACTTGACGCCGCTTTGAATGGCCGTCCAGCCGCTGGGGCCCGCATCCACCGGCGCGGAAGGCATCGGCGGCGTACAGGCGCTTAAACAAAAGAGCGTAAGGAAGAGGTACCCGTACCTGACTTTCTGCATCACCATCTTCTTGCAAACAGGGGAATGGAGTTTTTAGAGACGTCATTCTATGGGGCACCGGAATGGCCTGTCAATCCGCTCTCTGGCCATCTTGTCCTCCATAAATGGGCAGACAGCCGATCAGCAAAGAGGACCGTTCTACTTTGACAGAACAGGACATTATCTCTTTGGGATTACAGAATTCAATACGCCGGTGTCACGCACGGCCCATTCAGGACAAGACAATGCGACCTGTTGCGCAACGAAGAGGGTTCGTCATACTATGGACCTGACTTTGAGAACACACGGGCTATAAGCATCGAGAAGGAGGATGTCCATTGACCTTTCAACATCTGCTGGATCGGATCACATTTAAAGAAATCCGCAAAGGGCTGAAACTCACCTTTCGGCATATGCTGGATCGGATCACATTTAAAGAAATCCGCAAAGGACTGAAGCTCACCTTTCAGCATCTGTTTGTCAAGGAGGTGACGCTTCAATACCCGTACCAGAAGCTGGCCCTCCCCGACACGCATCGCGGGGCGCTCTGCCTGCTGAAGTACGACGATGGGGAGGAGCGCTGCGTGGGGTGCGACCTGTGCGAGGCGGCCTGCCCATCGCACTGCATCAAGGTGGTCAGCGGAGAGGAACAGGATGGCACGGTGGTCAAACGGTTTGCCACCGCGTTCGACATTGACATCACCAAGTGCGTTTTTTGCGGCTTTTGCGTGGAGGCCTGCCCGGTCAATGCCCTGGGGATGACGAAGATGTATGCCTATTCCAGCGAAAACAAACGGACCTTGATTTTCGACAAGCCCAAGCTCTACGACATCGGCGAGAAGTACCACGCCGAGGCCAAGGCCTATCTGGTGGCCCACAATCAGGAAAAAGCTGACGATGCGGCCCGCACCTATCGCTACCGCTTCCCCCCGCACTTTAATCCTTCGGCCGCCCCCGTCGCCAAAGAGGCTGCCGTCAAACCTGCGGTCGCGGCTGTGGCGGCGGAATCGCAGGTGGCGTGAAGTGGCCCTCATCGCCACGAGATTTTTTCCTGATACCTGAGATGTGGCGTGGATTATCGTGAGAAGGGGAGGTCGAAAGTTGCGGGGGCCGGATTTGAACCGACGACCTTCGGGTTATGAGCCCGACGAGCTACCAGGCTGCTCCACCCCGC
>CAZOFZ010000061.1:0-10305 GCA_964579175.1 uncultured Nitrospirota bacterium
GCCTGGGTATGGCCGATCCGCCGGGCTTCCGAGACGGTAAAGTCTCCGGATGGCCCCAGGACATCGGATCGAAACGCGGCAAAAACCATCAGACCCAGGATCGCCAGCGTCAGGAAGAGGCCGGCCGGCCATTGGGCATGCCAGTAGCGGTGCTCCCGTTCCGGGTTGAATAGCATCAGCACGAACAGATAGAGCACCAGGATCGCCCCCGCGTAGACAATCACCTGAACGGCGGCGATAAACTCCGCGTTGAGCAGAATATAAATGCCAGCCACGTGAATGAACGTGATCAACAGGGCGAGGGCGCTGTAGATCAGATTCGGGGAAGCGACGGCGGCCACCGCGCTGACCAGAATCATGCCCGCGAAGTAGAAAAACAGGACCTGGGCCGTCACTTAAACCACTCCCTTTCCGGCGGTCGGAAAGCCGGTCTCTTTCATCGTTTTGAAAAGGGCAAACCGGTCTTCCGTGTAGGGGGGTCTGGGTGCCCGATCTGGAAAGTAGCGGTCCCCCAGCGCCAACATCGCCTCCTTGTCCATCATCAGCGTCCGCTTGTTCCCCGTTGCCATCTCATACTCCGGGCTTGCGGCCAGGGCATCCACCGGACAGGCCTGCACGCAGAAGCCACAAAAGACACACTTCGTGACATCCAGGATATATTCCTTGGCGATTCGCCGCTGGGGGAGGATCGGGTCTTCTCCCGACATCACCGTAATGCAGTGCGACGGACAGGCCGCCTCGCAAAGGGCGCAGCCGACGCATTTTTCGGTGCCGTCGTCATACCGCAAATGAACAATCACGCCCCGATAGCCCGCCGGTAGCGGCCGCTTCTGGTGGGGATATTCCTCCGTAATCGGTTTGACGAACATATGCCTGAAGGTGAGGCCCAGCCCGCTCAAAATCTCCGTGAAGAAGAGCGCGTTGACCCATTTTAACAGATTCCGCATTGGCGCCTCAGTGACTTAAAAAATAAACGACCGTGGAGGTAATCAGGATATTGGCCAGTGCCAGTGGAAGCATGATTTTCCAGCCGAAGGCCATCAATTGATCGAACCGGAGCCGCGGCACGGTGGCCCGCAGCCAGATATAGAAGAAGAGGAAGGCATAGACCTTGATCAGGAACCAGATGATCGGCGGGATGAAGTCCAGAAAGGGAAGCGGCGGCTGCCACCCTCCCAGAAACGCGACGGTGGCGATACAGGAGACCAGGATCATGTTCGCATATTCGGCCAGGAAGAAGAAGGCAAACCGCATGCCGGAATATTCGGTGAAAAAGCCCGCCACCAGCTCCGACTCGGCCTCCGGCAGATCGAACGGAAGGCGGTTGGTCTCGGCAATGGCGCAGATCACGTAGATAACGAAGGCGACCACCTGTCCCTTGACAATGAACCAGTTCCAGATACCTCCCGCCTGCGCCTCGGTCATCTGCACCATCGAGAGCGACTCCGACAGGAGGATCGGCCCCACAAGCGCGAGCCCCAGCGGAAGTTCATAGCTGATCACCTGCGCCGCCGACCGCAAGCCACCCAGCAGGGCGTACTTGCTATTGGAGGCCCATCCCCCCAACAGAACGCCATAGGCCCCCAGGGAGGCGAAGGCCAGAATATAGAGGATGCCGATGTTGATGTCGGTGATGAACGGCTTTAACTCCAGGCCAAACAGATGAATGGAGTCGCGCCCGAACGGCACGACGGCAAAGCCGATGAGCGCCGGAACCAAGACCAGGATCGGGGCGGCCGTAAAGATTAGCTTATTTGCCCCGGATGGGATGATGTCCTCTTTAAAGAAGAGTTTGAGGCCGTCTGCAATCGGTTGCAGGAGGCCATGAAATCCCACTTCCATCGGCCCCAGCCGATCCTGCATGTCGGCCAGAATCTTCCGTTCGAAGTAGGTCAGATAGGCCACATTGAGCAGCACCAGCCCCATCACCACGCCAATCTGAACCAGAATGCCCAGAATCTGTATCGCCAAATCCATGACTTGAAACCCTCGAACCCTCTCCACGGGAAGGCGCAATATACCGATAATCGAGCCGATTGTCCAGCCTTTAAAGCGTCCCCACGGATGACGGCGACACGTTGGGGTTCTCCTCGTGCGCGCGCAGCCGGACGGAGACCAGGCGGGACAGCCCCGGTTCTTCCATCGTGACACCGTAGAGGATGTCCGCTGCCGCCATGGTCCGCTTGTTGTGGGTGATCACGACAAACTGAATCTTCTCGGACATCGTTCGCAAGGCGCCGGTAAACCGGCGGGCATTCTCTTCGTCCAGCGGCGCATCCACCTCATCCAGCAGGCAGAACGGTCCGGGGTGGATCAGAAACGTCGCAAACAGCAGCGAGATCGCGCAAAGGGCCTTCTCCCCGCCGGACAACAGCGCGAGGCTGCGCGGTTTCTTCCCCGGCGGCTGCGCAATGAGTTCAATCCCGGACTCCAGCGGATGCGCTTCGTCCGACAACACCATCGCCACCGTCCCGCCACCGAAGAAGGTCGTGAACACCTCCTGAAACTTTTCGTTCATCCGGTGAAACGTCGAGACGAACAGTCCCTGGGTCGTCTGATTGATCTGGGTGATCGCCTCCTTCAGGCGATCCATGGAGGTGACAAGATCGCCCTCCTGCGTCGAGAGAAACTCAAATCGCTCCGACAACTCCCGATGCTCCGAAATGGCCCCGACATGCACCTCCCCCAAGTCGTTCAGCGACTGTCGGAGCTGCGCAATCCGTTCACGCCCCACCTCCTCCGGGATCGTCTCCTCCGGCGGGGGAAGCAGGGCCACATCCACCGCATCGTTCACCTGCGTCGTCTCCTGGATTTTTCGTTGCGTCATTTCGGCCTCGACGCGCGACAGGGCGATCTCTTGGAGCCCCTTCTGCGTTTTGCCCACCTGCACCCGAAGTTGCGAAACGATCTGCTCCCCCCCCCGGAGCGCTTCCACCAGGGTCGCCTGTTCCGCCTGTTTCTCCCGCTGAAGCCCCAACAGACGTTCCCGCTCTGTGGCCTTCTCGCCGATTGCGGCGACGATCCCCGCCTCTTCCTCCCTCCCCGCCTCGATCCGCGTGGACAACGACGCCTGCTGTATCTTCTTCTCCACAAGGCGCCGGTGCAACGTTTCTCCGGATTTCACGATCTGTTCCATCTTTTCCCGAAGATGACGCCCCCGATCCCGCAGCGAGGCTGTGGCCAACGTCAGGCGCGTCCCCGCCTCCCTGGCCTCGGAAAGGAGGTGCTGTTGTGCCAGAAGCTCCGCCTCGGCCTCCCGCAGACCGACCTCCTGCGCGGCAATGGCCTGCTGGTGTGCGACGACCCGATCGGACTCCTGCTGCATCCTTTCGGCGAGCGTCGCGGCGTCGCGCTCCCGTTCCGATTCCTCTCGAAGCAGCCGGGAAAGCACGGCCTGAAGACGGGCATTTTCCGAAAGGGCCGCCGCGTGGTCTTTCCGAAGATCGAGCTGCTCCATCTCCGTCGTCCGCAATGTCCGACCGAGGGACTCGATCCGCAGTCGGGCCTCCCGAAGCATCTCTTCGCCCGACGCGATCTTCGCATCGAGCGACTGCACCTCCTCCTGCAAACGGTTCATCTGCGCCGACAAGGCCGCCAACTCCCGCTTCCGTTCCAGAATGCCGCTCTGCTTTCCAACGGAGACCATCCCGGATGCGTAGAGCACCTCGCCCGTTTGGGTGGCCCAGGCCCGCACGTGCGGCGCGTCGCCCCAATGGCGGAGGGCCGCGTCAAAATCGGAAACGATGACCACGCCATCCAGCAGGAGCGCGGCAATCGCCTCATATCCGGGGCGGCATCCGACCAGACTTCGGGCGTCGCCGATCACGCCGTCGCCCGTCACGGCGGGGGTCTCTTGCGGGAGGCGGGGCGCGCGCAGAAAGAGGGTGGCGCGGCCACTCTCGGAAGTTTTCAGGTGGGAGATCCACTGTTGGACTTCCGTATGGTTTTCGAGGACGATGCCGCGCAGACGATTTTCGAGGACCGCTTCGATCGCGGCCTCGTATGCCACCGGCACCTCCAAAAGGTCGGCGACGATCCCGCCGGCGCGCGGCAGGGAGGCCGGTTCCGATGGCAGGAGACCGCGATAGAATCCTTCGCGGGAGGCCGCCTGCGCCGTCGTCTTGACCAGCGCCTCCCGCGCCTGGGCCAGCCCCTTCCGATCGGCCAAAAGAGCGGCTTCAACCGCCCGCGCCTGGGCCGTTTCCGCAGCGTGGGACGAAGCGGTCCGGTCGTACTGTTGAGAGAGGAGGGTAAGACGCTCGGAGAGGGCCGTGACTTGCGTCTCACGGGCGGCTTTTTGCCGCTGCGTCTCCGTGGCCTCCTTTGCGCCACGCTCTTTCCACCGCAAAAAATCGTCCAGGCGCGTCTGGATGTGCACCCGATCGCTGTTCGCCTGTGCCAGCGCGGTGGTGTGTCGAAGCAGCCCCTGCCGATGCTGCGCGAGGGCGTTTGTCTTCAGGGCCGTTTCCTGCTCCAATTGGCGGATGACCGCTCCCTGTTCGGCAAGTTCGGCCTCCCGTTCGGGGAGATGGTGCGAGACCTCTTCGGACTCGAGCGCAACCTGCCGCTGTTCTTCCTCCAACGCCCCTCCTGCGGCCAGCGCCTCCTCGACCTCTTTCTCGATCCGGAGATCGAGATCGCGCCACTCCTTCCGCTGCGCATGGCAGGTCTCGATCTTGCCTTCCAGCCGTTGTATGCCGGTTTCGACTTCAAAGAGGGCGCTTCGAATGCCGGAAAGTCCCGTCTCTTTTTCCGTCAGGATCAGCCGCGTCTCTTCCTGGTGCAGGAGGTGCCGGGACAGTTCCGTTTCAAGTTGGAGCAGATGTGCCGAACCCTCCGATTCCTGGGCGGCCAGCGCTTCGAGGGTCTGCTTCCAGTGGTGCCACGCCCGCGTCGCGGCCTGGACTTCGAGGGCGGTCAGTTCCGCCTTGAGTTGTCGGTATTTTTCCGCCTTTTTGGCCTGCCGATCGAGGGCGTTCATCTGCCGTTTGACTTCCGCAATGATGTCCCGCACCCGCAGCAGGTTCTGTTCGGTCGCCTCCAACTTGCGCAGGGCCTCGGTCTTGCGTAGACGGTATTTCGTAATCCCTGCGGCCTCCTCGACGATCTCGCGCCGCTGGAGCGGAGAGGACAGCAAGACCCGATCCACCTTCCCCTGCTCGATGACATTGTGCGCCCGGTAACCGATTCCCGTGTCGATGAGCAGGTCGCGGACATCCTTCAGGCGGACGGGAACCTGATTGATCGCGTAATCGCACTCGCCCGAACGATAGAGGCAGCGGCTGATGCTGATTTCGGAACAGGTGGCGTAGGGGGGCGGGAGTTGTCCTTCCAGGTCGGTCAGGATCAGCGATACTTCGGCCATGCCGGTCGCTTTTTGCGTCTGGGTGCCGTTGAAGATGACATCTTCCATCCGTTCGCCACGCAGGGCCTTGGGCGACTGTTCGCCCAGCGTCCAGAGGATGGCATCCGCCAGATTGCTCTTGCCGCACCCATTGGGCCCCACGAAGGCGGAGATGCCGGGCTCCAAGGTAACGACCGTTTTGTCCAAGAACGACTTAAACCCGACGAGGGTAAGACTGCGAAGACGCATGGTTATGTGTGCCCGAACGACGGCCTGTTATGTGCCAATAAGACCGGGGGGAAGGTAATCCAGTTGGCTGAAAAGGTCAATCGCATGGCATCGCATCACCGATTTCTTGATTTGTCCTGACGTTCTTCCATAGAATGGCTGGGTGATGATGGAGCGTGCAATATGAGTCGTCTGTTATCGAAAGATTCGATGGTGGTGGTGGCAAAAGATCAGGTTGCGGCGGAGCTGGAAGGGGAAGCGGTGATCCTCTCCCTGGCATCCAGCAGCTATTACGGCCTGAATTCCGTGGGGGCACGGGTATGGAAGCTCATTTCGGAGCCCCGACAGGTGGGCGAAATCCGGGATACCCTTTGCAGAGAGTACGAGGTGGAGCCAGATCGCTGTGAGCGCGACCTGTTCGATCTTCTGGGAAAAATGGCGGAACAGAAATTGATCGAGATTCGATGAAACGGCTGCGTCAATTCTTACGTCTTGCGCCGGTGGATCGCACGTGTCTGATCCAGGCGTTTGGCTATGTGGGGACGATCCGGCTGGGGCTTCTCCTGCTTCCGTTCCCGCGCCTGCTTGCGTTGTTGCGCCTGTTTGTGGAGCGCTCCCGTCCCAGCGTGAAAGGGCCGGAGACTCTGGATGCCGCCGTGTCTGGGTCTTTGGATACTGCGGTAATGGAGCGGATGATCCGGTGGGTCCCCGTTGCAGGTCGCCACCTCGCGGCGACCTGCCTCCCGCAGGCCCTGGCCGTCCACACCTTTCTTGCGCGCAGGGGATGGCCCGTCCAGTTGCGGATCGGTGTCGTTCATCCCGCCCACGATGCGTTCAAGGCCCACGCATGGGTGGAGTATGCGGGGAAGGTCATCATTGGCCAGATGGACGAACTCCACCACTATCTTCCCATTCTTTCGATCGGGGCGATCGGGGCGGAGGTCGCGCGTCTTTCGGGCGATTCGGCGTCACCGCATCTGGAGATGTAAGGAAATCCGTCATGCTCTTTGGCAGAAAAAAGAAAAATCCGATCCGGATGGCGACGAAGCCGGTTGAAAAGTGGGCCTACACCACCTGCGGTTATTGCTCCACCGGCTGCTCGATGGAGGTGGGTGTGGACAAAGCGGGTCGGGCCATCTCCACCCGCGGCGTGATGGATGCCGACGTCAATCGGGGCAAGCTCTGCCTGAAGGGAATTTTCGAGTTCGAAGTCTTCAATGCCCCCAACCGCGGCACGCACCCGCTGATGCGCCACAATACCTTCGAGCCTTATCGCACGGCCACCTGGGATGAGGCGCTGGACCAGACCGCCTCGCAGATCAAACGGATTCAGGAAAAATATGGGCGCGACAGCTTTGCCGTGGTCTCCACCGGGCAGATTTATACGGAGGAATTCTACACGCTGGGCAAACTGGTTCGGGGGGTCATCGGCACCAACAACTACGATGGCAATACCACCCTCTGCATGGCCTCCGCCGTGTCGGGCTATAAACGTTCGTTCGGCAGCGACGGCCCGCCTGGCTGCTATGACGATTTCGAACACACCAACTGTCTGTTCGCCATCGGCTCCAACCTGCCGGAACAACATCCGATCATCTACTGGCGGATGAAAGATGCGCTGGATCGGCGCAGGTTCCCGCTGATCGTGGTGGACCCCCGCGTCACGATGCTGGCGCAGATGGCCAATTTTCATCTCCCGATCGCCCCCGGCACCGACCTCTGTCTCCTCAACGCGATGTCCCACGTCATTCTCGAAGAGGGGCTGGAAGATCGGGACTACATCGCCGCCCACACCAGCGGTTTTGACAACTTCGCCCGTCTGGTCAAGGAGTACGATCCGGGGATGGCGGCTCGAATCACCGGCATTGACGAGGACACGATCCGAAACGTGGCGCGCCTCTACGCCCGCGCGCGGCCCGCCATGAGCATCTGGACGATGGGGATCAACCAATCCACCCATGGTTCCGATGGGGTGGTCGCCATCAACAATCTCAACCTGATCACGGGCAATATCGGCAAGCCCGGCGGCACCTCGCTTTCGATTACCGGTCAGTGCAACGCGATGGGAACGCGCGAATTCTCCTCCTGCTCCGGGCTCCCCGGCTACCGCCAGCTTGAAAAGGCAGAGGATCGCAAGTTTATGTCCCAGTTCTGGGGAGTGGACGAGGGCTTCTTCCCCGAAAAGCGCGGCCTGTTTCAGACCGACATTTTCCCCGCGATCGAATCGGGGCAAATCAAGGGGCTCTGGCTGATCGCCACCAATCCGATGACCTCGATGCCCAATACCGCCCGGATCAAAAAGACGCTTGAGAAGTTGGAATTCATGGTAGTCCAGGACATTTACACCGACGTGGAGTCCGCAAAATATGCCCATGTCTTCTTTCCCGCCGCAATGTGGGGAGAGAAGGAGGGCTGCTTTACGAATACGGAACGGCGGGTGAATATCGTGCGGCAGGCCCTTTCGCCGCCCGGAGAGGCCCGTCCCGACCTCTGGATTTTTACGCAGATGGCCCAACGATTCGAGCAGGGAAGGAAGATGACCTTCCCGGAGACTCCGGCGGCGGCCTTCGATGAGATGCGGCAGGTGTCGAAGGGACGCCTGTGCGACTATTCGGGCCTGACCTACGAGAAAATCGAGGCAGCGCGAGGCATTCAGTGGCCGTGTAACGAGACCCACCCCGAGGGATCGCCCCGCCTCTACAGCGATGGCACCTTCCCCCATCCGGACGGTCGAGCGAGGCTGATCCCGCTGCCGTTTGCGGACAACAACGAGCGGCCCGACGCGCAGTATCCGTTCTGGCTCAACACGGGGCGGGTGGTGGAGCATTGGCACACCCGCACCAAGACCGGCAAGATCGGCAACATCAACAAATTCAGTCCGACCCCGTACATGGAGATGAACCCCGCCGCCGCCGAGCGGCTGGGTCTTTGCGCAATGGACTATGCCCGTGTCACATCGCGTCGTTCCACCACGGTCGTCCTGGTGATGCTGACGCAGCGCGTGGCGCCCGATGCCGTCTTCATCCCGATGCATTATTACGACTGCGTCAATCGCCTCACACTGGGCCTGCTTGACCCCTACTCCCGACAGCCCGCCTACAAACAGTGCGCCGTCCGAGTCGAGCGCGCCACCGACCAGGAAGCCGCAGCCCTTGCCAACCTCCAAGCACGCACGTACTGAGCACAGGGCAGAAAGTGTGGAAAATTTCCACAGGGTGTATACAAAAGGATACACCCTGTGCGCCTATAAATATAATTTTATACTTTAATTATTTAATCAAACTACCTGACTCTTAATTGTATTTTAAAAAATATTCCGACCGATCATCTTGGCACGGATATTGCTTATTATATTTGGTGTGGTGTCGAACACAAGGCAGTCTGACACCATGTGTGCGGCCCTGGAGACGGGCGGTCTCTGGGCGAGAGCAAAAAACCGCTCTCATCCAGAGACCGCTCACCGCTCTGCTTGCCGAACCGGAAAGGAGGGATGAAGAAGAGAGCGTTTCACGATCCGCGACTATTGTGAAGAGGTCATTCTGGGGACGATTCCTCATGAATTTAACCGCAATTGACAATTGGGTGGGAGGACAACATGAAAAATTTTTTTAGCACGCTGCTCGTCAGTATACGTTATTCGCGATTCGTTGCCGCCGCCATTGCCCTATCGTTCTTCCTGCCGTGCGTCGTACAGGCAGGCCCGCAGATCATCGCGACCAACGTTGCCCCAGGATGCAACGGTAGCGTAGCTACCCTAACCATTACGTTGAACGCCCTAACCTACTACTTCTACGGTAGTAATGGTCTGTATTACCACTTCGATCCTCCGTCGCCCGGAGTGCTTGCTCCCACGGGGAACCCAGCCGTAGTGCAGATTCCGTCGGGCTTCATTGCGTCCTCCAGTCACATCCTGTGGATTTCGGATTCTGCGGCCTCGACGGGCGGAAGTTCATCGCCCAACTACCCGTTCGTCGTGCCGGACTGTAGCCAAGTGTCTAACAAGAAGGGTTTGACTTGGAAGCTGTCGGGGACGAATTCGGTGACAGGGACGATTAGAGTAGGCTGTATATATAACACCACTACGGGTCAAAATGAATGTGACCCCTACAACGGAGACACCCTGTGTACGACAGCGCTGCCGCTCCTCTGTATTAAGAAGACAGGAGACGGATTCCCACTTCCGCCTCCTGCGAGCGTGGACAATTCTTCCCTATACAACAAGTGGTCAGGTGGGATTGTTGGGACAACAAACGCCACGGTGGCACCAGGGACGCTTGCCGCTGCAGATGCCATTTGCGTCGCAGAGTTCGGTGTAGATTGGCGTCTTGCGGAATTTCACGATGGTTGGGGCTGGTACTTTCAGGCTTATGGTGGCGTGGGCGATCCAACCCAGCGCTTCTGGGTCGACATAAATGATCAGCCCAATGGGACGTGCTGGCCGTAGAACCGATCCCACGAAAGTCGCGGGGCGGGTTTATGAGGGACAGCACGTTGCTTGCCCGATAGGGGTGTGAACCGGATTGGCCCAACAAGGGCTTGCAGCTGACGCGCCAAAAAGCGCGCGTCGCTGGTCTTTACGTTGTCCCTCCGCTTCGCGGGCGAGGGACAACCAGGCACTGGAGACGGGCGGCCGCTGGGCGAGAGCAAAAAACCGTTCTCACGCAGCGGTCGCCCGCTCACCGTCGCGTTGGGGTTTGCCCTCGGTTTGTGGTAGAATGCCCCCATGCCTCAAA
>CAZOFZ010000062.1:0-10161 GCA_964579175.1 uncultured Nitrospirota bacterium
GGACCAAGAGCGCCAACGTCATCCTCACCAAAGTCGCCCATTGTAAAGAAGCGTTCGTTACAGCACACTAGGATGGCAACCTCGTGGCTGGTCTGCCGGCCCATGTAAACATTGATTGGAGGCGCGAATGTCGATCCCACTGACAGGTCCGAGGAAGCTGTTCCCTAACGGGGACGGCGAGCGATTCAGGTTCAAGTTCGTGAACCGAACGGGGGAGGCCATCCACGACCTTTGGGTCGTCACGAATGGGCCGGATATCATCCAGGGCACGATGAAGATCAGGATGGGTGACGCCGAACTCGACTTCGAGGACGGTCTGGAGCCCGGCGAGGAGGCCGAGAGCGTTCACGTGACGTTGCTGGAAGAGATCCCCAAGGATGCCGAGTTTTCCATCACGATCGAGTTCGACGAGGACTTTGACGAGAACGATGAGTGGATCCGCTTCAGCCCAACCGACGAGGACGACGCCACGATCGTCGCCGACGTGGAGGCTCTCGACTGTCGCGATTCCGGGCTCGCTTCGCGCGGTGCGAGGCCGCGGACGCTCCTACGGGACTCCAAGGGCGAGCATGCCATCGTCCTCAGGCATCTGCGTCAAATGGGCCCCAAGCGCGCTCTCCAAGGTATCGAGGAGGCACGTGCGTTACTGGCAGCCAGGGCCTTCCTGAATCGACAGCACCGGAAGCTCGCGAAGGGCCCGAAGGGCTCGGGGGATGGGTGCTGCTGATGAAACTCAACTACCACCGGAACATGGTTCGCAAGACGCTGAAAAGGTGTGGCTTCGGCCAGAAGTGTATTGACTGCGCCGTCGAAGGGAACGAGGACCAGGACGGACTGAGCGGCCAGGACAACACGGAATACCACTTCGATGGATGCGACTTCGAGGGAGGCGCCCGGTACGTCTCCTCGCAGTGGGCGGAGATCCAGCGGCTCATCGACCAGGGCTGTCTGGAGAACCTCTGCGACATCATGAAGGCATGGGGCCGACTATCCCACGCGGTGCAGGACTTCTACGCCCACTCAAACTGGGTCGAGCTCGGAAACACCGAGCCTTGGGACTTGGACCTAAGCACCCTCCCAGACGACATCGTCTCGGGGGTCTGGTTCATCAGCGACTACGTCTGTCGGGTGGAGGGAAAGGACTGCCCGACGCACGGCGCCCTGTTGCACGACAGGGACGACATCAGCAAAGACGAGCCCGGACGGCCCAACTTCGGCAAGGCCCTTCGCCTTGCCTACAGGGCCACGAGCGCTCTGGCAGAGCGGCTGAAGACGCTGCTCCCGAAAGACTGCTTCAACGCCTGCGGCTGATATGAGCTTGGAATCACCTTGGACGACTCAATAACGTCTTCGAGCACGTCGCGGAGTCAGCGGCTTTTCCGACAATTCGGTCTGAACCACGAGTTCAACACGGTGAACTGGCGTTTGGGAGCATGCTTGGCCCCCAAGTGCCTCTACGAAGGGGCCGTAGCCCAACAACCGGTTGCAGCGGGCGGTCCGCTGCGCTGCCCGCCGCTGAACCGGGTCGTTGTCCCTCCGCTGCGCAAACGGAGGGACAATGGGGCGGTGAGCGGAAACCCCGTCTCCAGTGCCTGGTCGTCCCTCCGCTACGCTACGGGACAACCAGGCACTGGAGACGGGCGGCTGCTGGGCGAGAGCAAAAACCGCTCTCACCTATCGGCCGCCGCTCACGGCTACGTTGGGTGTGCCCGGGTATACATGGGGAACCATGGAAAGAAGGTTTGACTCACATATCTGTATTACGACATTCTAAATCTGTTAGGTTCTTGAATGGTCTGGAGGCGTCAATGTCGTCAACCATAGAAGTGTTAGAGGAAGCAGTGTTACAGCTGCCAGCGTCTGAACGAGCACGGCTGGTCGAGAGACTTATTATGAGCCTTGATACTGACCCTGAAATCGAAGGTGCTTGGACGGCCGAAGTTGAGAGACGTCACGCAGAGGTAGAAAATGGGGATGTCTTATTGCGCTCTGGTCCCGAAACCTTGGCAAAGTTAAAAGCTGAGTTTCAATGAAGTATTCGGTGCATCCCGAAGCGGAGGATGACCTACGGGAGGCAGCCCAGTTTTATCGCCAGCGTGCGGGGAATGGACTTTCTCTGTCTCTACTTGGAGAGTTCGAGCGCTCGGTGAGTCTATTGTTGCGGCATCCGGGTCTGGGCGCATTGTGGCGGCACGGTAAGCGTCGTTATCTGATGCAACGTTTTCCGTATTCGATTGTCTATACGGTATCCGGCGAAGAGATTCGTATCTGGGCCATTGCGCATCATAGTCGGTGCCCTGGATACTGGAGAGGGAGAAAGTAGTCCTCGCACAAAAGCGTACCCAACCATCGGTTGCAGCGGACTCGCTGCGCTCACTGTCGCGTTGGCCGGCTGGAAGGGTAGACCCGTGAGCGGACAATCGTTCGCCCGTGGGGAGGATGGGACACGAGCACAGTATCGGAGTTCGAGGTCAGACAACGGATGCCGGAATCTGCCCAACCGCGAGCGTAGGCTACCAGATTGGGAAGCGCTTGCTGGCGGTCACCCACGAGGATGGCTGAAGAGACGCGATCTGGAGTCTGTCGTCAGACTGGCTTGAACGCTCTGACATTCGGAAGCGCGACCCAACGGAGTCATTTGCCCTGACGCCCACAACGCACATCCCAACCCATCGCTGAATGCGGACGCGCAAAACCCGCGCGCCGCCCTATTGGACCTAATGTGCCGGATGCACAGATAGCGCTTTACTTCTATGTAAAAACTATATATATTCTATGTACCACTATCCTCATCAGGAGTTAATCATGCCAGTTACGACCTTTAATATCGACGAAAAAATGGGGCAGGCCCTTGAAGACCTGAAGGTTCATTTTGGCGCTTCCTCCAAAGCCGAGGTGCTAAGGAAGGCGGTCGCCCTTCTGAAAATTGCTTCTGAATATGAAGCCACGGATGGCTCGATAACCATTCGCAAAGATGACGTTGATCAGAAAATAATCATAAAATAACGCCCTGCTCAGTCATGCCGAACCCCAATCCTCCCCGCCAACTCGGCCAAGAAGCGGCGCAGCTTGGAGAACTCAGTGAGAAGGAAGTCGATGCGCGTATTCGCAGTATGGATGCCGATACGAAAGTGCGCACCCGGATGGCTGTGGTGATCGGGGTATTATTCGTTGCTCTGAATGCGGCAGTCATTTATCTTGTTTGGAATGCCTATACCGCTGATATATCGCTGCTCCGGGAAAAGCTAATCCAGAACAACCAACGTCTAATAACAGAAGATGTGTTTATGTCTTTAATTGGCGCAACTGTCGTCCAAGTAGGCGTAACACTCGCTGCCATAACTGGCTATCTGTTCCCCAAGAGATAATGCGCGCAGCCCCTCACCTCTGCCATCCCTCCGCTACGCTACGGAACAGCACTGGAGACCGGGTCTCCCTCCTGGCATCCCGTCTGGCAACAGCCCGATCTTGTCGGCCCCGCGAATCCTACGCGCAGATTTTTAGAGGTGCCCCGGATCAACTTCCGGGAAGGGTGAGGGGCGTTGGAAGGGCACGGCAGTAGCCGAACGAGGCCGGGCTGCACAAATCCAGGATCAGCGCCTCCAGGACAAAATCGGGGGAGACCCGCCCCCCTTTGAGCTGTAAATCTGCGGAGAGTGTCAGATCGAAGGCATGCCGAATCTCTTCAAGACGCCACCGCTTGACCTGCTCCATGAACTTCGCAATCCGAAATGGCGGGACACCGGCCTTCCCGGCCGCATCCGACGGCGTGCAGCCGTCCTGCAGCGCCCCCCTGGCGATGGCCATCATCCGCCATTGTCGCGTCAGTAGAGACAGAATCAAAAGCGGCGGCTCTCCAAAAACGCGCAGCCCCGAAAGCCGCCGAAGGGCCTCCGGTACCTCTTTCTTCGCAATCGTATCGATCAGGTCGAAAACGGAGTCGTTTCGTCCCCCCGCCACGGTGCGCGAAACGATCTCTATGGAGAGCGGTTCCTGGCCAGAGTCAGACAGTGCCAGCTTATCCAGTTCCTGTTGAATCCGAAACGGATTGTGTCCCAGGTGTCCCTGCAAAAAGGCCAGGGCATCTGCCGTGAAACGGAGCCCGCGTCTCTGTCCTTCCCGCGCAATCCAGTCGGCCAGAGCCGATCCGGCGAGGGGGGTGCAGACGATCGTCGTCGCCGTCCCCTTGAGTGCGGCAAAGAGGCTCTTTCGCATGTCCGGTTTTGGAGAGATAAATACCAGGGTCGTCGTTTTACAGGGATGCTTGAAATAGGTCGTCAGGACGCCACGATCGTCCTTGATCCGCTCCGCGTCCCGCACCACGATCAGGCGGTGGGCGCTCATGACGGGGAGGGTCTCCGCGATCCGGACAATCTGCGCGGGCTCCACCGCGTCGCCGTCCAGGAGGTCGTCGTTAAAGTCGCGCAGATCGATCCGGGCGCGAAATGCCGCCAGTAATTCCCGAATGAAAAACGGTTCCTCTCCACAGAGCAGATAGAGAGGCAACAGGGGAGCGCTTGCGAGGCGTCGGATGGCGTCCTGATAGGTCACGGCACGACCCGGTATTGTTCTGCAAGCCATTGGCCGGTCTGGGTTGCCAGCCGATGGGCGACTTCCCGTTCGGCACGCGCCCGGGCGGCCAGCGCTTCGGCTGCGCCGTCCACGGCCTGATAAGTTGCGGCCGCTTCCATTTGCCGCGTTTGCGGTGGGACGTCGGGCCGATGCAGCGTGCAGGAGATGCCGATCGTCAGGCGGTGGGCCGATGCCTGGCCGTCCGATGTGAACGAAACCGGGACGCTTTCTTCCCGCAAAATCACGCCGGAGAGGGTACTCTGCGCGGAACCGGTATCGGAATCCACGCGCAAACCCCGTGCGGACAACACTTCCCGAAACAGCGCGGCCATCCGGATGTCTAAAAGCGGCGTGTGCGTCCGGTTGTCGAAGGGACGCAGGGCGACCGAGGGTGCCATGGCGGCATCGGGAAGACCCGCATGGTACCCACAGCCGACCAACAGAAAAAGACAGAGTGAGAATATCCCGCGACGTGCACGGGAGACGACGCCACGGCCCAAGCGTAACGGTGTCGCTTTTTTAAATTTCTTCAATCCGGGTCTTCTCTCCATCGGGCCATTCCGGGGGCCTGTCGTACGCCGTCCATTCTACACATTGCCTCATCGGGAGTCTATTCGACCCTTCGCTTGACCTGTAAGCAGGCAATTGTATAATCTCTCCGCACCTCGCGGAGAAGAAGCATGGGCCGAAAAACAGGACGGTCGTTTGAAGAGGCCCTGACGCAGTTGGAGGGGACGGTGGAGGCGCTTTCGTCGTCCGACCTTCCCCTGGAGGAGGCCCTCAAACTCTTCGAGCAGGGGGTGCGGCTCTCCAAAGATTGTTTGAAGACACTGGAAGAGGCCGAAAAAAAGGTAGAGATGCTCACCCAGGATAAACAGGATCAACCGGACGGGGAGGGGAGCCCACTGGAGGGGCCCTTGGAAGCGCCGACCGGGGCACAGATGGGCCAGGCCGATGCATAGGCCCCCTCTGGAAGCCTATCTGGAGGCGGGACGCAACGACGTCAATCGGCTGTTGGACATCTGTCTTCCATCCGACAAATGCGAGCCGCCGTTGCTACACGAGGCGATGCGCTACTCCCTCTTTGCCGGCGGGAAGCGGTTTCGCCCCCTGTTATGCCTGGCGGCAGCCGAGGCAGTGGGCGCAAAACGAGAGGCGATCCTCCCCTTCGCGGCGGCCCTGGAGCTGGTGCATACCTACTCGCTGGTGCACGACGATCTGCCGGCGATGGATAACGACGACTATCGTCGCGGGCGTCCGACCAGTCACAAGATATTCGGCGAAAGCACGGCGATTCTTACGGGCGATGGGCTCCTGACTGCGGCCTTTACCCTGATTGCCGAGAAGGGGCTTTCGAGTCCGATTCCGGCCAAAAAGGTGCTCCAGGCGATTCTGGAGATGGGGGGCGCCATCGGCAGCACGGGGATGGTCGGCGGACAACTGGCCGACATGCAGGCGGAGGGGAAGGAGAGCCTCCGTCTGGAGCAGCTCTATTTTATTCATACCCGTAAAACCGGCGGGCTCATTCGGGCGTCGGTGCGGATGGGGGGGATACTGGGAGGTGCCAGCCCCAAAAAACTCTCCGCGCTGACCGGCTATGGCGAGGCGGTCGGCCTGGCGTTTCAGATTGTGGATGACATCCTGGATGTCGAGGGAGAGGCAGAAAAACGGGGAAAGGCGGTCGGTGGCGACCACGCGAGTCAAAAATGGACCTATCCGCGACGGATGGGTCTTTCAGCCTCCAAGGAGGAGGCCGGGAAACTGGTGGCCTCGGCGCTGTCGGCGATCGCACCCCTGGGCCCTGAAGGGGATCGGCTGGGGGAGATGGCCCGTGCCATCCTGGAGACCGTTACGGCTGCCGCCGTGTAACGACGTGTAACAAGGAGTCCGCATGTTGCTGGATCGAATCGAAAGCCCGAAGGATTTAAAACAGATTCCGCGCGACCAACTGCCGCAACTGGCCGATGAGATTCGGCAGGCGATTCTGGCGGTGGTGTCGGACAAGGGGGGGCATCTGGGGGCGAGTCTGGGGGCCGTCGAGTTGACGATCGCCCTGCATGCCATTTTTGACGCGCCGAAAGATCGGATCGTTTGGGACACAGGGCATCAGGCCTATCCGCACAAGCTGCTGACCGGACGGCGGGAGCGCTTTTCCTCGCTGCGACAGTATGGCGGAATCAGCGGATTCCTCTCCCGCGCGGAGAGTCCCTACGACACGTTTGGGGCGGGGCACGCGGGGACGGCCATCTCTGCGGCGGTCGGTATGGCGCAGGCCCGCGACCATCGGAAGGAGTCCTATCACGTCGTGGCGGTGATCGGGGACGGCGCCGTTACGGCGGGGATGGCCTACGAGGCCCTGAACCATGCCGGGGCCCTGCGGAACAACCTGATCGTGATCTTAAACGACAATGCGATGTCCATCTCCAAAAATGTGGGGGCCCTTTCGGCCTACCTGACCCGCATGATCACCGATCCGTTGTATACGCGGGTGAAGCGTGAAGCCGTGGCGCTGCTCAAAAATATCCCCCGAATCGGCGGAACGATGTGCAAGGCGGCCAAAAAGGCGGAAGGTTCGGTGAAGGGGCTTTTGACCCCCGGCGTCCTGTTCGAGGAGTTGGGTTTTCGGTATATCGGCCCCGTTGATGGACACCAGCTCGATCCGCTGCTGACGCTGTTCGAGCGGATCAAGCCGCTGACGGGGCCGCTGCTGGTGCATGTGATTACCCAGAAGGGGAAGGGCTATGTGCCGGCGGAGGAGAATCCGGTCGGGTTTCATGGCACCTCCGCATTCGATCTGGACACCGGCGCCGCCAAAAAGAAGCAGGCCGCGCTCCCCACCTATACGACGGTTTTCGCGGATCACCTGATCGCCTGCGCCCAAAGCGATAAACGAGTGGTGGCCATTACGGCGGCGATGCCGGAGGGCACCGGCTTGAACCGGTTTGCCAAGGTCTTTCCGGAGCGTTTTTATGACGTGGGGATTGCCGAACAACATGCGGTTACGATGGCCGCCGGTATGGCCGCAGCAGGTCTCCGCCCCGTGGTGGCCATCTACTCCACGTTTCTCCAACGGGCCTATGACCAGATCGTGCACGACGTGGCCCTCCAGAATCTGCCCGTCGTCTTCTGCCTGGATCGCGCGGGACTGGTGGGCGAAGATGGCCCCACGCACAACGGCGTCTTCGATATTGCCTATTTAAAACCGATTCCCAACCTGGTCGTCATGGCCCCCAAAGACGAAAACGAGCTTCGGGAGATGTTAAGTACGGCCCTTTCGGCGGCCCAGCCGGTGGCCATCCGATATCCGCGCGGGGAGGGGATCGGTGTCCCGCTCTCCGATCCGGTGGCGCCACTGGCCCTCGGCAGGGGAGAGATCGTCCGGGGCCGGCCCGATATGGCCAGCGACGCCGACGCGGCGAACGATGTGGCGCTGGTGGCCATCGGCAACATGGTCTATCCCGCGCTGGCTGCGGCCGCCCTCCTTTCGCAGGCGGGGCTTTCGACGCAGGTGGTCAATGCGCGCTTTATCAAGCCGCTGGATCGGGAGCTGCTCCTCTCTGTGGCCCGCAGCTGCGCGCATGTTGTGACCCTGGAAGAACATGTGCTTTCGGGTGGATTTGGCGAATCGGTACTGGCCCTGCTGGAAGAGGCTCGGCGGATCGGCAGTCTCCCGGAGGGGGCGCTCCTTCGCATCGGCCTTCCGGATGCCTTTTCCGAACATGGCCCTCAGAAAACACTCCGCGAGCAATATCGCCTGAGCCCCGACCGGATCGCGGGTGCGGTGCTTTCGTGGGTGAAACCGACTGCGATGAATGCCCTCACCGTCTAAGATTCGACTGGACCTGTTACTTCAGGAGCGGGGACTGGTCCAGAGCCGTGAGCAGGCCCGCAGGCTGATTTTGAGCGGATCGGTCAGCGTGAATGGACAGAAGGCGGAGAAGGCCGGAAGTCTGGTCGCGCAGGAGGCCGAAGTCACGCTGCACGCAGCGCCGGCCTATGTCGGCCGGGGCGGGCTCAAGCTGGAAGCGGCCCTGGATTGTTTTCGGATTTCTGTGGAAGGCCGGGTGGCCCTGGACGTGGGGGCCTCCACGGGGGGGTTCACCGATTGTCTTTTGCAACGGGGTGCCGCGCGCGTTTACGCAGTGGACGTTGGATATGGTCAGATGGCCTGGCGGCTGCGTCGGGACCCGCGCGTCGTGCTCATCGAACGCCAGAATATTCGCACCCTTCCTGCGGATGCGATTCCGGAACCTGCGGATTTGGCGACGATTGATGTCTCGTTCATTTCCCTCTCCAAAGTGATTCCCCATGTCCTGCCCCGGTTGGCCGGGGGGGGCGAGATTCTGGCGCTGGTCAAGCCGCAGTTCGAGGTCGGCTATGGCGAGGTCGGACCGGGGGGGATCGTGCGTAGTCCGGAGGCGCACCGGGCGGTGCTAGACCGTCTCTGCGTACAGGCGGTGGCGTGGGGGATTTCGGTGGCCGGATTGACTCCCTCTCCCATTTTGGGTAAAAAGGGCAACGCTGAATTTTGGCTGTATCTCAAGAAGCTTGGGGAATAAGGAGAAGACTGCGTGAAAACTTTGGTGACGGGCGGGGCCGGTTTTATCGGTTCACACCTGGTGGATCGTCTGATTCAGGAGGGCCATTCGGTGGCGGTGGTGGACAACCTTGCCACCGGGAAGAAGAAGAACCTGAATCCGGAAGCGAAATTTTACAAGATGGATATCCGGAGTGGCGGTCTTGCGCGTGTCTTCAAGAAAGAGAAGCCGGAGGCGATTTTCCACCTTGCGGCCCAGATTGACGTCCGCCGGTCGGTGGCAGACCCCAGCTTCGATGCCGAGAGCAATATCGTGGGGATGCTCAACCTGCTGGAGTTGGCGGTACAAAACGGCGTCCGACGGGTCATCTTTGCCTCTTCCGGCGGGGCGATCTATGGCGAGCAGGAACAATTCCCCGCCCCCGAGTCCCATCCGACCCGTCCCTTGTCGCCCTACGGTGTCAGCAAGCTGACCGGAGAGCATTATCTTTATTATTATCGAAAAATCTGTGGTCTGGAATATACCGCGCTGCGCTACGCGAATGTATACGGTCCCCGGCAGGACCCCCTGGGCGAGGCGGGGGTGGTGGCGATCTTTACGCAGAAGATGCTCAGGGGGGAGCAGCCGATCATCAACGGAAACGGGATGCAGACGCGCGACTTTGTCTTTGTGGAAGACGTCGTCGAGGCCAACATGGCCGCCGTGCGGGGTCGGGAGAGCGATTCTTTCAACGTCGGAACGGGGGTTGAAACCTCGGTGAACGACCTCTTCAGGATGCTTACGAAAATTACCGGCGCCCCGGTGAAAGAGATGCACGGACAGGAGAAGAAGGGAGAGCAGTTGCGGAGCAGTCTGGATTACCGGAAAATTTACGGGACGTTGGACTGGGGGCCCCGCATGTCGTTTCAGGAGGGGCTGACAAAAACGGTGGACTATTTTCGGGGACAGGCGAAGTGAAGCGACGCCTGTGGATCGGGCTCTTGGGCCTGGGGATCGCACTGGGCATGTCCCCCCCCCTCGTCTCTGCGGCGGACTCCCCCGTCGTCCCCGC
>CAZOFZ010000063.1:0-9984 GCA_964579175.1 uncultured Nitrospirota bacterium
GGGAGCGTCGTTTCCCAGTCGGCAAGGATCGCCCGTGCCGTGGCGCTTTGCGTGAGGTCGGCGTGGCGTTCGATCAGCGATTTTAATTGGGTGACGTCGGTGTCCGCTTCGACCGGTTCCAGTTCGACGAGGCTCAAATTGCAGTGGCGTTCGAATTCGTCGTGGGGGTTGTACACGTAGGCGACGCCGCCGCTCATGCCGGCGGCAAAGTTGCGTCCCGTTTTGCCGAGGACGACAACGACCCCGCCGGTCATATATTCGCAGCCGTGGTCGCCGACCCCCTCGATGACGGCGGTCGCCCCGCTGTTGCGGACGGCGAACCGCTCGCCCGCCATGCCGCGGACATAGACCTCGCCGCCGGTTGCGCCATAGAGCGCCGTGTTGCCGATCAGGATCGTCTCCTCCGCTACAAAGCGCGCCCCCGCGGGCGGCACGACGACAATCCGTCCCCCCGACAGACTCTTGCCGAGGTAATCGTTCGCCTCTCCCTCCAGCGTCAGCGACAGGCCGTTCACGCCGAAGGCGCCGAAGCTCTGCCCGGACGAACCGGTAAAGTGGAGTTGGATCGTCTCCGGCGGCAGCCCCGCCCGACCGTGGCGACGGGTGATCTCGCCTGCCAGCATCCCGCCGACCGTCCGGTGAATGTTCCGAATCGGGAGTGCGACCGAAACCGGCTGCCGGTGCTCCAATGCCGGTTGGGCCCGCCGGATCAGTTCGTGATCGAGCGCCCGATCGAGGCCGTGATCCTGCGGCTGCACGTGATGGAGCGCCACCTCCGGGCCGACGTTTGGCCGGTGCAGCAGCGGCGAAAGATTTAGATGCCGTGCCTTCCAATGGTCGGGCACCGGCTGCGCGACGAGGAGATCGGCCCGTCCGACCATCTCGTTGAACGTCCGGAATCCGAGCCGCGCCATGATCTCCCGCACCTCTTCGGCGACGAAGAAAAAGTAGTTGACGAGATGCTCCGGCTTCCCGTCGAACTTCTGCCGCAGCAGCGGGTCTTGCGTCGCGATGCCGACCGGGCAGGTGTTCAGATGACACTTGCGCATCATGATGCACCCTTCCACGATCAGCGGCGCGGTGGAGAATCCGAACTCCTCGGCCCCGAGCAGCGCGCCGATCGCGACGTCGCGCCCGGTCTTGAGTTGGCCATCCACCTGAAGCCGCACCCGTCCGCGCAGGTTGTTGAGCACCAGCGTCTGCTGCGTTTCGGAAAGCCCCATCTCCCATGGAATCCCGGCATGCTTGATCGAAGAGAGGGGCGAGGCGCCGGTCCCGCCGGAGTCTCCGGAGATCAGAATCAGATCGGCGTGTGCCTTGGCGACCCCCGCCGCCACCGTGCCGACCCCCGCCTCCGAGACGAGTTTGACCGACACCGCCGCCTGCGGGTTGACGTTCTTGAGGTCGTAGATCAGTTGCGCGAGGTCTTCGATGGAGTAGATGTCGTGATGCGGCGGCGGCGAGATCAGGCTGACCCCCGGCGTGGCGTAGCGCGTCTTGGCAATCACTTCGTCTACCTTGTGGCCCGGCAACTGTCCCCCTTCGCCCGGCTTCGCCCCCTGCGCCATTTTGATTTGCAGCTCCTTCGCATGGACGAGATATTCGGTCGTCACGCCGAACCGCGCGGAGGCGACCTGTTTGATCGCGCTGTTTTTGTCGCTGCCGAAGCGCGCCGGCTCTTCGCCCCCCTCGCCGGTGTTGCTCCGCCCGCCGATTTTATTCATCACCAGCGCCAACATTTCGTGCGCCTCTTTGGAGATGGAGCCGAACGACATCGCGCCGGTGGCAAAGCGTTTCACGATCTCGGCGGCAGGCTCCACTTCTTCGATCGGCACCGGAGACGTCGGCGCAAAATCGAGCAGCCCGCGCAAATTTGACCGCCGCTTCGATTCGTCGTTCACGCCCTCACTGAATGCCTTGAACGTCGCGGCGTTGCCCGACCGGGTCGCATGTTGCAGCGTGTAGATCGCCTCCGGGTTCCAGTTGTGATGCTCCCCCTGCACGCGATAGTGGTATTCCCCGCCGAAGTCCAACTGCCGGATCGGCGTCACCGCACGATAAGCCACCTCGTGGCGCATCAACGTCTCGCGCGCCACCTCCTCGATCCCGATCCCCTCGATCCGCGAGGAGGTGCCGGAAAAGTAGCGGTCAATCAGTTCCGACGAAAGCCCGATCGCCTCGAAAATCTGCGCGCCGCAATAGCTCTGAATGGTGGAGATCCCCATCTTGGAGAATATTTTGAGTAGCCCCTTGTTAATCGCCTTGATGTACTTCCCCTCGGCCGTTTCCGCGTCAATCGATTCGGGCAGATACCCCTCGCGCGCCATGTCGGTGAGCGTCTCGAAGGCAAGATAGGGGTTGATCGAGGCGGCACCGTAGCCGATCAGCAGCGCAAAGTGCGACACCTCGCGCGCCTCGCCGGTCTCGATGGTGAGGCCGACCTGGCCGCGCAGCGACCGGTCAATCAGATGGTGGTGCACCGCCGAGACGGCAAGCAGCGACGGGATCGGCGCCAGCGCCTCGTTGATCCCCCGGTCGGAGAGGACGATGAAATTGTACCCCTCGCCGATCGCCGCCACCGCCTGTTGGCAGAGCGTCTCGATCGCCGCCGCCATCCCGGCCGGCCCGTCGGCGACGGAGAAGAGCGTCGGCAACGTTTTCGATTTGAAATGGCCGTCGGCAATCGAGCGGATTTTCTCTAGGTCGGCGTTGGTAAGAATCGGCTGGGCAATTTTGATCCGCCTTGCACTCTCCGGCGTTTCACCGAGCAAGTTCGCCTTCGGGCCGATGTTCGTCGCAAGCGACATCACCATCTGCTCGCGGATCGGGTCAATCGGCGGATTCGTCACCTGCGCGAAGAGCTGCTTGAAGTATTTGAAGAGGATCTGCGGCTGCTCGGAGAGGACGGCGAGCGGCGTGTCGGTCCCCATCGAGCCGACCGCCTCCTCGCCGGTGACCGCCATCGGCGTCATCAGCAGCTTCAAATCTTCAATCGTGTAGCCAAACGCCTGCTGGCGCTGCCGCAGCGTGGCGTGATTCGGCTGGAGGATATTGAGCGGCTCCGGCAGCTCCGACAGGCTGACGCGGTGTTCCGTCACCCATTGGCGATACGGCTTCCGCCCGGCAATCGCCGCCTTGATCTCCGCGTCTTCGACGATCCGCCCCGCCAGCGTGTCGACCAAAAACATCTTCCCCGGCTGAAGGCGGCTTTTGCTCCGGATCATTTCGGGTGGAAACTCCAGCGCCCCCGCCTCGGAGGCAAGCACCACGCGGTCGTCGGTCGTCACGACGATGCGAGACGGCCGCAGACCGTTGCGGTCGAGCGTCGCGCCGATCAGCCGCCCGTCGGTAAAGGCGACCGCCGCCGGCCCGTCCCACGGCTCCATCATCGCGGCGTGATATTCATAAAAACCGCGCCGGTCGAGGTCCATCTGCGGATCGCCCTGCCACGCCTCGGGGATCAGCATCATCATCGCGTGCGGCAACGTCCGCCCCCCCATCAGGAGAAACTCGAGGGCATTGTCGAGGCAGGCCGAATCGCTCTGATCCTCGGCGATGATCGGGAAAAGTTTTTGAATGTCGTCGCCGAACAACGGGGACGAGAGCCGCCCCTCGCGCGCCCGCATCCAGTTGAAGTTCCCCTTCAGCGCGTTGATCTCGCCGTTGTGGCAGAGGTAGCGGTACGGATGCGCCCGCGACCAGGTCGGGAAGGTGTTGGTCGAAAAACGGGAGTGAACCATCGCCAAGGCCGAGGTCGTCCGCACATCGGCGAGGTCCGAATAAAATTGTGGCATCTGCGCGGGCAGGAGCAGCCCTTTGTAGACGAGGGTGCGACACGACAGGCTGCAAACGTGGAAGGCGTCGCCGGTGGTCAGACTGGCGGCCAAGACGGCATGTTCGACGCGTTTGCGGATGACGTAGAGCTTCCGTTCGAAATCCGATTCGTCCAGCGCACCGCGGGCGATAAAAAGCTGCCGGATGACCGGCATCGTCTGGCGGGCCAGATCGCCCGCATGGTCGGGATTTGTCGGCACGTCGCGCCAACCGAGGAGCCGCTGCCCCTCTTCGACGACGATCTTTTCGAACAACCGCTCGCAGGCCGCGCGATCGGATGCCTCCGAGGGGAGAAAGACCATCCCGACGCCGTAATCGCCCTGCGGGGGGAGTGTGAACGCGGAACAGCTTTGCGCCAAAAGGTTGTGGGGGAGTTGGATGAGGATCCCCGCGCCATCTCCGGTGCATGGGTCGCAACCGGTGGCGCCACGATGCGAAAGATTCTGCAATGCCTGCAACCCCTGCGCGACAATCTCGTGCGACCGCACCCCGCGCAGATGGGCCACGAACCCAATCCCGCACGCATCCTTCTCGTACTGCGGATCGTACAACCCCTGCCGCACCGGCAGGCCCGGCCGTTCCCCCGTTTTACCCATCAAACTCCTTCCACAATCAACCCGCTGTTAGTAGGGGAAAGATACCACAACCAGCAAAAAAAAGAGCGCCCCACCCAACCAGGGGAGGCGCTCGGGTATCGCTCACATGGAGCGAGAGACCTACTGCGAAAGCATTACGATGATTCGCAAGGCAATCGCCGTTCAGGTACAATGTGCATCCACATTATCAGCGCCGCAAACCGGCTGTCAAGCGATAAAAAATACGGAGGATTGATATGGAAACGACGACGGGGTCTGTGCAGTCTTCTCATCGGACGATTTTGGGTCTCGATTTGGGCACCGCCTCAATCGGTTGGGCGCTGACAGAGGAAGAAGCGGGCAATCCAATACGCATTGTCCGCGCCGGTGTCCGTGTCTTCCCCGCAGGGGTCGAAGGTGAGATCGAGAAAGGGCAGGACAAGTCCCGCGCGGTGGCGCGACGCGAGGCCCGCAGCCACCGGCGACTGCTCGACCGAAAGAAACGGCGGCAGATAAAACTGGTCCATCTGCTACAGCATGCGGGGCTTCTTCCCCCCGGCGATTGGACGGACCCCGAAGCGCGACACAACGCGCTCCTCTGTCTCGATCGACAGTTATTCCCCCTGGAGCAGACACGGGAAGTGCCGCACGTGCGCCTCTACCGGCTGCGCGCTGCGGCCCTGGATCGTCCGCTGAGGCCCCATGAACTGGGCCGCGCCCTTTATCATCTGGCCCAACGGCGCGGGTTTCTTTCCAATCGAAAATCAACACCCAGGAAAGACGAAAAACCGGGTGAAATCAAACAGGAAATCGGAGAGCTTGCGGATGCCATTCGAAGCGCGGGTTGCCGAACCTTGGGAGAATACTTCTCCAGGCTGGACCCGACCGAGGTACGCATTCGCACGCGACATACCGCGCGCAAGATGTATGCGGACGAGTTTGAGGCGATCTGGTCGGCGCAGGCATCACATAACCCCACCCTGCTGACCGACACGCTGAAGAAAGACATTCGTCGCGCCATCTTCTTTCAACGCCCTCTGAAGAGCGCAAAACATCTCATCGGCCTCTGCGATCTGGAACCCAAACGGAGGCGGGCGCCCATCGCGCTGCTGATTGCCCAACGGTTCCGGCTTCTTCAAAAGGTGAACGATCTGGAAATCACCGACACGCACACCGGCGAAGTCCGCCGTCTGACCCCCGAAGAGCGGATAAAACTGGTCGCGCAACTTTCGAGCGACGGTGATCGGACCTTTGCAAAGATCAGAAAATCGCTGTCGCTGACCGCCTTCCACACCTTCAATTTGGAGCGCGCGGATGAAAAGATGATCGGCAACCGGACCGCGCAGAAACTTCGAGACATCTTTGGAGTGCGATGGGATGAAATGGGGGAGGAGGATCGAGATTGTCTGGTGGAGGATGTACGGTCCATTCAAAAGAATGAAGCGCTGGAGAAGCGGGGCAGAGACCGCTGGGGGTTGTCGGACGAAGCAGCCCAGAAACTGTCCAAGGTGAACCTGGAGGAGGGCCACTGCGCCCTCTCGCGTCAGGCGTTGCTGAAAGTGTTGCCGCTGATGGAGCGGGGCACTTCCTATGAGAAGGCGCGCCGCGAGGTTTACGGTGCGCCCCTCAAGCCCGCAGCCGTCACATCGCTTCCGGCCCTCGTCATCGCCCCCCGTGCTCGCAAGACCCACGCCCCCATGCCTGAAATCCGCAATCCCACGGTGACCCGCACCCTCTCCGAACTGCGCAAGGTCGTCAACGAGATTCTTCGGACGCATGGCCGGCCGGACGAAATCCGGATCGAGCTGGCCCGCGATATGAAGCGGAATCGGGAAGATCGTGCCGCCATCTGGAAGCGGAATCAGGCCAACCAGAAAAAGCGCGAGAAGGCGGCGGCGGACATTCTCGCGGAAGTGGGTCTTCAGAATCCGGGACGCGCGGACATAGAGCGCTGGCAACTCTACAAAGAGTGTAACCGCATCTGCCCATACACAGGCAAGACGATTGCGGCCACGGCGCTGTTTGGCCCGGATTCTCCCATTGACGTGGAGCACATCATCCCCTTCAGTCGCTGTCTGGACGACTCGTTTATGAACAAGACGCTTTGTTACGCGGAGGAGAACCGCAACCGGAAAAAGAACCGAAGCCCCTGGGAGGCCTACGGTGGTGGCACGGAGTGGGACGAAATCGTGCACCGGGTGAAGGCATTCACGGGCGATGCGGCCAAAGAGAAACTCCGGCGGTTCGAGTTGAAGGCCCTGGAAGAGTTCGAGGACTTCTCGGCCCGTCAACTCAACGATACCCGCTATGCCACGCGCCTGGCCGTGCAGTACCTCAACCTGCTCTATGGCGGCGGTGCGGATGGCGTGGACCCGAATGGCCGGCGCCGCATCCTGGCGGGGCGTGGACAGATCACCTTCCACCTGCGGAGGGAATATCAACTCAACGGCCTGCTGGGAGATGGAGAAGAGAAGAGCCGTGCGGATCATCGGCATCACGCGGTGGATGCCATCGTCATCGCGCTGGCGGACGCAGGTGCGATCAAACGCCTCAGCGATGCCGCAGCCAATGCCAGCTCCTTTCACCGCAGGCGATTTGCCCCGCTGGCCCCACCCTGGCCGACCTTTTTGGAAGAGGCCCGGGCCATCGTCGAGGGGATTCGAGTCTCGCACCGTCCCTCTCACAAGGTGAATGGCGCCCTGCATGATGAAACGATTTACGGTAAACGACACCAGAACCCGGAAGGTCGGGAATGCGTGCACATCCGAAAACCGCTCGGCGGCCTTACTCCAGGCGATGTGGGCGAAATCGTGGACGATGCGATCCGGAAGATGGTTCAGGAACGGCTGGATGGCGGCGATCCCAGGACGGTCTTCAAGGACCCGGCGCAGCATCCCTTCATGACGGCGACGGATGGCCGGAAGATTCCGATTCACACGGTACGTATTCGCCGATACGACCCCACGATTTCGCTGGGTCGGGGGATGAATGAGCGCCGCGTGATCACCAACTCCAATCATCACCTGGAGGTGATCGAGTCCAAAGACAGAAAAGGCCGTCTGAAATGGGAGGGGCGGATCGTGACCACCTACGAAGCGATGCAGCGGTTGCGACGGAAGGAGGCGGTCATCTGCCGCACTGTGGCCGAGGGGGAGCGGTTTGTCTTTTCACTGGCGGGAGGCGACACGATCGAGGTGGACAAAAAAGATCAGCCTTCTGTCCGTGGATTATTTGTGGTCAGGAGCATCTCAATACAACGACAAGGTAATATCGAATACCACAGGATAGACTTTGTTAGCCTCAACGACGCCAGGCTGAAAAAAGAGATTAAGGCAAAATCCGCTTGGCACGCTCTGTTACTCAACCCGCTTCGTGAAAGGCATGGTCGCAAGGTGACACTGACGCCGTTGGGAGAGGTTCGACTCGCCAATGACTGACCGGATTCTGGAGTTATCGGAGCGGCAGGCGCATCTGAATCGCCGAGGTGCGCTCCTGGTGATTGTCCAGGCGGGACAAGCGGAGGTCACGCTGCCGATGGACGAAATTGCCGTGGTGGTGCTGGCACACCCGCAGATCACCCTTACGCAGGCCGCGCTCGCAGGTCTTGCTGCGGCGGGGGCCGCAGTCGTCGTCTGTAACGGGAAGTTCATGCCTGCGGCAATGCTGTTGCCATTCGAAGCACACTTCACGCAGGGAGAACGGTTTGAACGGCAGGCGGGGGCGGCCCTGCCCGTGCGCAAGCGGGTCTGGCAGACACTGGTCATGGCCAAGATTCAGGCTCAGGCGCGGCTGCTGACCCGTCTGCATGGAGACGACGCGGGACTCGGCGCGATGGCCAGGCGGGTGCGCTCCGGCGATCCGGAAAACCTGGAGGCCCAAGCGGCACAACGTTATTGGCTGGCCCTTTTCCAGGATAAAACGTTTCGGAGGGATCGGCAGCGCGAAGACCAGAACCGCCTGCTCAACTATGGCTACACGGTGCTACGGGCCATAACGGCGCGGGCCATCTGCGCGGCGGGGCTGCATCCGTCACTGGGTCTGCATCACCACAATCGCTACGATGCCTTTCGGCTGGCCGACGACCTGATGGAACCCTTTCGTCCGATGGTGGATGAGGTCGTGTATCGTCTGGTTGCGGAGACCGGAGCGGAGACGCCGCTTGACCGCGACACGAAGCAGGCGCTGATCGAGGCCATCCTGGGCCGCGTGGAGGTGGACGGCGCGTCCAGAACCCTTTTCGACACCCTGGCCCGCACGGCTGGGAGCTTGGTGGACATTTTTGCGGGAGAACGCACAACGCTGGTATTGCCGGATGGGTGATGCACCGTGGGATTTCCGATGTCCACTGCTCCCGATCTTTCTGCGTACAAATATATGTGGCTGTTCGCGATGTTTGACCTGCCGGTGGATACCGACGAGGCCAAAAAAGAGTACACCCGTTTCCGCAAGACGCTGCTGGACCTGGGGTTTTTCAGGATGCAATATTCGGTCTACGCGCGGTTCTTCGCAAGTGAAGAGGCGACGGAGGCGCATCGTCGGAAAATTCGGAAGGCCCTGCCACCAGACGGGGAAGTGCGTCTGCTTTCGGTTACGGACCGGCAGTTTGGAAAAATGGAAAACTACATTGGAAAAAAGAAGAAAGGAACGGAAAAAGCCCCAGAGCAACTGCTACTTTTTTAGGGCCAAAAAACGCGGAACCCCGCTGCAAATCAGAGATTTGCAGCGGGGTATTGTACCTGAACGGCGATTCCCCGCCAACCACAGCTGTTTTCCGTTCGTTGCGATCCTCACCCCAATTGTACCTGAACGGCGATTCCCCGCCAACCACAGCTCGTGTCGTGATGTTTCTCCCGCGCGACCAATTGTACCTGAACGGCGATTCCCCGCCAACCACAGCTAGTCAGTGCCATCGCCAGAGAGAGTGAATATTGTACCTGAACGGCGATTCCCCGCCAACCACAGCTCTGGATTGTAGGAGTTTCGCAAGGGTTTTATTGTACCTGAACGGCGATTCCCCGCCAACCACAGCGTAACGCTCAAGCCGGGCACGTATGAGGTATTGTACCTGAACGGCGATTCCCCGCCAACCACAGCACCGAGAGAGTCGTCGCGTTGTCCGTGTTGATTGTACCTGAACGGCGATTCCCCGCCAACCACAGCAAGGCGATGTCAATATTGTATTTGTCGACAATTGTACCTGAACGGCGATTCCCCGCCAACCACAGCAAGGCTAAGCCCAACTCCATCGCAGGGCTTATTGTACCTGAACGGCGATTCCCCGCCAACCACAGCCGCAAAATATCCGATCGGGATTCCTACTCCGATTGTACCTGAACGGCGATTCCCCGCCAACCACAGCGACTAGGTCCTCCGCTCGCATATTTGTTCCATTGTACCTGAACGGCGATTCCCCGCCAACCACAGCCTCGATCTCGTCCTAGATTATGATGATGGATTGTACCTGAACGGCGATTCCCCGCCAACCACAGCACGTGTGATGGAGGGGGCGAAGAAGGAGTAATTGTACCTGAACGGCGATTCCCCGCCAACCACAGCTCCACCGGCATATGGGATA
>CAZOFZ010000064.1:0-9869 GCA_964579175.1 uncultured Nitrospirota bacterium
CGCGTACAGCGGCCCGCGTCAACCAGCGAACGAAAACACTGAAGAGTCGGTAGCAAGAGGAGTGCCGTTGATCTAATCTTGATTCAATCGAGACGCCCAGGCAGGCAGAGATCTGTTTGATGAAAAACGAGACATTCCAGAGGGCCGAAGGGTCCCATGGGATGTCTCGTTTTTGTTTCGACACAGGGGACATCTTGCAACGAAGCCGCGCCTTAAAACATCCGGAAATCATGGAAATCTTGACACCCAAAACGTTTCTTTGTTAGGGTGCACCGTTGATCCCGGTGCTGTGGATGCAGGTTAAAATAAATGGAAAGCAGGAGGAAATTCTGTCTGTGACGCTGGCGGAACTGCTGCAGTCACGTGGGATCGAACCGCGCATGGTGACTGTGGAATTAAATGGAACAATGATTGAACGCGCGCAATTGGATCAGGCCCGGATTCAGGCGGGAGATGAAGTCGAATTCCTCTATTTCATGGGGGGGGGGCTCCGTTGAATCGCGGTGCGGACGAAAATATCACTGCGTTGATCGGGAAGACGCCACTGGTTCGTCTCCATCGCTTTTCAGAAGGGACGCGGCTTTTTGCCAAAGTGGAGTTCTTCAACCCCGGCGGCAGCGTTAAGGATCGAATCTGCTTGAGCATGATAGACGCTGCGGAACGGGCGGGGCAATTGCGGTCCGGCATGACCCTCGTCGAGCCGACCAGCGGGAACACGGGGATTGGTCTGGCGCTGGTCTGTGCCGTGCGTGGCTATAAACTGATTCTGGTCATGCCCGAGTCCATGAGCATGGAACGGGCCAGCCTGCTGTCGTCTTACGGCGCCCAGTTGGTGCTGACCCCCGCCTGGGAGGGGATGCGGGGCGCCATCAAAGAGGCGCGGAGCATCGTGGATCAGAATCCGGGCTATCTCATGCCCGATCAGTTTTCCAATCCCGCCAATCCGGAGGCCCACCGAAAGGGGACGGGGCCGGAGATTTTGGCGGCGCTGGATGCTCAGATGGGGGGTCAGGTGGACGCCTTTGTCGTGGGTGTGGGAACGGGGGGCACGATTACCGGCGTGGGGGAAGTCCTAAAAGCGCACAACCCCAACGTCATGATCGTGGCCGTCGAACCTGCGGCCTCGCCGGTCTTGTCGGGGGGCGAGCCCGGCCCTCACAAAATACAGGGGATTGGGGCGGGGTTCATCCCGCCGATTCTGAATCGGGGCATTATAGATCGTGTGATCACGGTGACGGATGATGACGCCTATAAGACGGCCAAGCAACTGGCCCGCCAAGAGGGGCTGCTCGTCGGCATCTCGTCCGGCTGCAACGCGCTGGCGGCGCGCCAGATTGCGCGGGAACTGGGCCCGGATAAGACCGTCGTCACCCTCCTGCCGGACACGGGAGAGCGCTACATCAGCATCGAGAAGTATTTTAACATTTGATGTCGGGACGGATCATGATCCGCCCTGACCGATCGGGAATCGAAACGATCCGTCGCATGGCCTTTACCGAAGAACAACTCGTCCGATACAGCCGTCATATCATCCTCTCCGAGGTGGGGGGGAAGGGACAGAAAAAGATCGCCCAGGCGCGGGTGCTCATCGTCGGCGTGGGGGGATTGGGCGCTCCCGCAGCACTCTATCTGGCCGCAGCGGGGGTGGGAACCATTGGCCTGATTGATCCCGACATCGTGGACCTTTCCAACCTGCACCGGCAGGTCATCCATCACACCGACGATCTGGGCCGCCCCAAGGTGGAATCGGCCCGCGCAAAGATGACGGCACTCAACCCCGACGTGCGGGTCATTCCCTATCACCAGCCGCTGGATGCCGACAATGCCAGCGACCTTTTCGGTGCGTTCGACTGCATTCTGGACGGTACCGACAATTTCCCGGCCAAGTTTCTCATCAACGACGCCGCCTATTTTGCCAAGAAGCCCCTGATTCACGGCGGTATTCTCCGATTCGAAGGGCAGATGTTCACGATTATGCCGGATCGGTCGGCCTGCTATCGCTGCATCTTCCCCGCGCCCCCCCCGGCGGGTCTGGTGCCCACCTGTCAGGAAGCGGGGGTGATCGGTCCGCTGGCGGGGGTGATCGGCACGCTTCAGGCGACCGAGGTGCTCAAGATCATCCTGGGGATTGGGCGGCCTCTCACCAACCGCATTTTGAAATATGACGGGCCGCGCGCGCAGTTTCGCACGGTGCCGATCCGCAAAAATCCCCGGTGTCCCCTCTGCGGCGACATGCCGACGATCACCACGCTTTCGGCGGAAGCTGTCCCCGTCTGTGACGCGCGGCCGCAAGATGTCCTTCACACGGTAGCGGTGTAGGCGACGGCGTCCCGAACCCGATGCCTCGTTTTTAGGTACGAATCCAAATGTCGCAAACCAAGATCAAAGGTCTTCAGTGTAAAGAGTGCCGGAAGGAATATCCGGCGGTGGCGCTGCACGTCTGCGAGTTTTGTTTCGGGCCGTTGGAGGCGGTCTACAACTACGACGTGATTCGGGCGTCCATCTCCCGTGAAATCATCCAGTCGGGGCCAAAAAGCCTCTGGCGCTACAAGGCGCTGCTGCCGATCGAGGGGGAACCGACCGTCGGCCTGAATGCCGGGTTCACGCCGATGATCCACGCAAAAAATCTGGGGCGTGCGCTGGGGCTGGATGCGCTCTATCTCAAGAACGACACGGTCAACTGCCTGACGCTCTCGTTCAAGGATCGCGTCGTGGCGGTGGCCCTCACGCGCGCGCTGGAGCTGGGCTTCGACACCGTGGCCTGCGCCTCCACCGGGAATCTGGCCAACGCCGTCTCCGCCCACGCCGCCGAGGCGGGTCTGCGCTGCTTCGTCTTCATCCCGTCGGACCTTGAGGCCGGGAAGGTGCTGGGCAATCTCGTCTACAGGCCGAACGTGGTGGCGGTGGACGGGACGTATGACGACGTCAACCGCCTGTGCAGCGAGATCGCCGGGGAGTATGGCTGGGCGTTTGTGAACATCAACATCCGCCCGTATTACTCGGAAGGTTCCAAGACCCTGGCCTACGAAACGGCCGAGCAGATGGGCTGGCAAACGCCCGATCACGTCGTCGTGCCGATTGCGTCGGGGTCGCTGCTGACCAAAATCCACAAGGGGTTCAGGGAGTTCGAGCAGCTGGGTCTGGTGGGGCCGGTGACCACGCGAATTCATGGCGCGCAGGCGGCGGGGTGCGGGCCGGTGGCGACGGCGTTCCTTGAAAAGAAAGACTTCATCCGTCCCGTGCGGCCACAGACGATTGCCAAGTCGCTGGCCATCGGCAATCCGGCGGATGGCTACTATGCCTTGAAAGTCGTGCGGGCGACCGATGGCGTGATCGAACAGGTCACCGACGACGAGATCGTCGAGGGGATGTTGCTGTTGGGGCGGACGGAGGGGATTTTTGCCGAGACGGCGGGAGGCGTCACGACGGCGGTGCTGGCGAAATTGGCAAAGCAGGGGCTCTTCAAACGGTCGGAGACGGTCGTGGCCCTCATCACCGGCAACGGCCTTAAAACGCAGGAGGCCATCGTCTCGGCGGTCGGTGCGCCCTGGCGGATTGCGCCCAGATTGTCTGAATTTCAGAAGGTATTGAAGGAGAAGGGAACATGATTCAGGTTCGGATTCCGACGCCGCTGCGGAAGTTGACCGGTGGGCAGGGAGAGGTGAGCGCCGAGGCCTCCAGCATCGCGGGACTGATTGATGCCTTGGACGGAACCTATCCCGGTCTGAAGGAGCGGCTCTGTGACGAGTCGGGCGAGCTGCGGCGGTTTGTGAATATCTACGTCAACGAGGACGACATCCGTTTCCACCAGGGTGCTGCGACCCCCATCAAGGCTGGCGACGAGGTCTCCATCGTCCCCGCCATCGCCGGGGGATGATCCATGCCGGAAATCAGTCGGTTCTATGGAATTGTGATCAAGTTGTTTTTCGGAGATCATCCTCCGCCGCATTTCCACGCAGTGTATGGTGAATACAATGCCATGTTTGATATCGACACGTTGGAAATGATCGAGGGGGATTTACCGCCACGTGCCCGAAAAATGGTTGGAGAGTGGGCTGCGTCATATCGCGATGAACTGATCCGAATGTGGAACACGCAGACGTTCAAAAGACTTCCACCGCTTCAGTAGACGATCATGTTGCGTCCTCCCTGTCCCAGAATACATTCCGTTCGTGTCGTGGAACCCTACGCGCTGGAGGTGGAGTTTGATAACCACCACTGGAGGAAATATGACATGGCCGCATTGCTTGTGGAGGAGCGGTTTGCACATTTGAAGAATGGGGCTTTTTTCCGGCATGTTCAGGTCGAAAAAGGGGGATATGCCCTCATTTGGGACGACGCAACGGATCTGAGTGAGTATGAGATTTGGACACACGGCGTTCCAACGTCGTGAATTGCACGGAGCCCGTCATCATTGATTGACTTTACGCTGACTCCGGAGGAAGTCCGTGTTCTGGGCTGCCTGATCGAAAAGGAGATGACCACGCCGGATTATTATCCGCTTTCGGTCAACGCCCTGCAAAACGCCTGTAATCAAACTTCCAACCGTCATCCAGTGGTCTCCTACGATGAACAGACGCTCATCGCCGCCCTCGATCGACTCAAGAAGAAAGGGTTCGTTTCACCGACGTTGATCGGCCGGGTTCCGAAATACGAAGAGCTTTTTCTCAAGCGATTGAACCTGGTGCGGCGGGAGGCGGCGATCCTCTGTGTGTTGATGCTGCGGGGGCCGCAGACCCTCGGAGAGATTCGGGGTCGGTCGGAGCGGATTCACCCGTTCGAGAATCTGGACTCGGCACGTGAAACGCTGGACACGCTTTCGGAGTGGGGTTACGTCACACCGCTCCCCCGTCAACCGGGCCGCAAAGAGCAACGATATGCCCATCTTTTCTCCGGAATGCCGGTCATCGAAGGAGAAGCGGAGGCGGAAATGACCCCGTCCGAATCGGCCGATGGTGCCCGCATTACAAAAATGGAGGCCGAGATCGTTCAACTGCGATTGGAAGTGGACGGATTAAAACAGACGATGGCCGACTTCAAAGCGCAATTCGAATAGGGGCACAACCCACAATTCTTAAAGAAGGAGAATATCCGTGGCACATTTGAAAGTTCATGTCAGTTTTCCGCCGGAGAAAGTCACCGAGGCGGTCATCTACCAGATCGGGCACGAATACAAGGTGGTCACCAACATCCGCAAGGCCGATGTGACAGAGAAGACCGGTTGGGTGGATTTGGAACTCACGGGTGAAACCGCCGAGATCGAACGCGCCGTTGAGGGCCTGACGAAAAAAGGGGTTTCAGTGGCCCTGATCGAGCACGACGTGGTCGAATAGTCCTGCGGACGGCGTTACGCTTCGCGAGGCCATCCACCGCGCAGCCATCCAGAGTGATGGACCGGGCCATTTGGCGAAACGCGCTGCAAGTCCGAACAATCCGCCGGTTTTTCAGGGATGTCCAATGGCCTTTACAGAAGCGCAACTGCAACGGTATAGCCGACAGATTCTGCTTCCCGACATCGGGGGGAAGGGGCAGCGCAAGATTGCCGCAGCCCGCGTCTTCCTGGTCGGTGCGGGGGGATTGGGGTCGCCTGCGGCGCTCTATCTGGCGGCGGCGGGCGTGGGGACGATCGGCATTATTGACAATGACGCGGTGGATTTGTCCAACCTCCAGCGGCAGATCCTGCACGATACGGCGCGCGTGGGCCATCCCAAGGCCGATTCCGCAAAGGAGACGCTCACCCGGATGAACCCCGACGTGACGGTGATCCCCTACGTTGCCAAACTGTCGGCGGAGAATATTGGCGATTTCATCGCCGACTACGACATCGTCCTGGACGGCTCCGACAATTTCGCCACCCGTTTTCTGGTCAACGACGCGGCCTACTTTGCCAAAAAGACACTCATCTCCGGCAGCATCTTTCGTTTCGAAGGACAGGTGGTCACGCTCAAGCCGCACGATCCCAGCGGCACAAAGCCCTGCTATCGCTGTTTGTACGCCGAGCCGCCCCCTGCGGGGATGGTGCCCAGTTGCCAGGAGGCGGGGGTGCTGGGGGTGCTGGCCGGCACGATCGGGGTGTTGCAGGCGGCGGAAGCGCTCAAGGAAATTCTGGGCCTGGGCGAGACGCTGGCGGGCCGTCTGATCGTCTACGACGCGCTGGAGATGAGTTTCCGCACCCTCCGCGTCCCCAAAAATCCCGCCTGTCCCCTCTGTGGTTCCAGCCCCACGATCACCGATCTGGCTGAAGAGGCCGTTTCCTGCGCACTCCCCAACGAGTAGATGCCGGGCCAATGAGAAATACGCTCTGGGTGGGAATCGGGGGTGGGATCGGCGCCATCGCGCGGTATCATCTGGGCCGTGTGGTGATGCGCTACCTGGCAGCAGATATCTTTCCGCTGGGGACCCTGTTGGTGAATGTGCTGGGGTGTTTAATCGTCGGTATCCTCACGGGCTGGGCGGCGCGACGCGGAGATTTCGTTCCGGAAGTGCGACTCTTTCTGTTCGCCGGCCTTCTGGGTGGATTCACAACGTTTTCGGCGTTTGGGCTGGAGACGATCTCCCTCCTGCAACGGCACGAGCTGGGACGCGCGGCGCTGAACGTCGTCGTAAGCGTCTGCCTGGGCCTTTTTATGGTCTGGCTGGGGATGCGGGCCGCTTCGTAGCCGCACTCCGGGCGTCTCCCGTGCACTTCCCGAATAACCGATTTTCCGTATGCCTTCGATGATAGACGTTATTGACCTCCACAAGTCGTTTGTCATGGCGGATAAGGCCCTCCCCATCCTCAGGGGGGTGAGCTTTTCCATCAAAGCGGGAGAGCTGCTTACGATTGTGGGCGCATCCGGCGCGGGGAAGAGCACGCTTTTGCATATCCTGGGCGCCTTGGATCGTCCCACGGCGGGACGGGTGCTGTTTGACGGGGAGGACCTTTTCTCACGTTCGGAACAGGCGTTGGGGACCTTTCGGAACGGCACCGTCGGTTTTGTATTTCAATTTCACCACCTGCTGCAGGAATTCACCGCCCTGGAAAACACCATGATGCCAGGGCTCATTCAACGGCTGAATCGGAAAAAAATGGAAGCGGATGCCAGGGAAATCCTGGCGGCGGTCGGTCTGGCGGACCGCTTTTCTCACAAACCGGGGCAGCTTTCCGGTGGCGAGCAGCAGCGCGTGGCGATTGCCAGGGCGCTGATTCTGCGTCCGAGGCTGGTGCTGGCCGATGAACCGACGGGCAATCTGGACCGTGCGACCGGAGACGCGGTCTTTGGCATCCTTCAGAAGCTCAACAAGGAGTGGGGTATTACTTTTGTGCTGGTCACCCATAACGAACACCTGATGATGCAGGCCGACCACACAATGCACCTGGTGGATGGGAAGTGCACGATAGATCGGACAGATCGGGTAGATCGGTTGGACAAATCCGGTTAAGGGCATCTCTAAAAACCGTCACGAGCGGCCAAAATGCAAGGCGCACGGAGCACAGGAACCGCAATGTACGCAGTGTACATGAGGATTCCGAGCACCGCGCAACGCAGCAGTTTGAACGCGCAGTAGGTTTTTAGAGATGCCCTAAAATGGTGCACGTTGCAGGGCCCGCACGGTCCAGGCACGGCCCAGGCCCTGTTCCCGAATCATGGCGGCGGCGAGAAGGGCCTGACGCTTTTGGAAAAATGTGGCGAAGAGCGTTGCGCCACTCCCCGACATGAGCGGGGCGGTCCCACCCATGTGGCGCAATTGTTTCTTGATGCGGATGAGCGCTGGGTAGGCCGGGAGCGTCACCTTTTCCAGGTCGTTGCGGGGGCGACGTGCCAGGCGCGCGATGCGTTCGGCATCGGGACTGCGCATGGCGGGCGGGAGGTTCGATTGGGGCCGCTCTTTTGCCGCGATAGATTGTGCATATTGCGCATAGACCCAGGCGGTCGAGATGGGAGTCCCCGGATCCACCAGCACAATCCAGGCGTCCCGGCCTTCCATTGCGGAGGGCGCGGGGAGCGCGGGGAGGTGGATGCGCTGAACGGTTTCTCCCCGGCCCGTCACCCATGCGGTGGGGCCGTGGAAGAAGAACGGGACATCGCTTCCCAGGGTCGCTCCCAGGGCCGCCAGCCGCTTGCGGGGCCATTTCAGGCCCCAGAGCCGGTTGAGTCCGGCCAGCGTGGCCGCAGCATCGGCGCTTCCGCCCCCCAGGCCGGCAGCGATCGGGATTTTTTTCGTCAGGTGAATGGCGGCACCCCCGACGGCGCATCCGTTACGACGCGCCTCGCGACGCAGCAGGGAGGCGGCCCGAAACACCAGATTTTCCCTTCCCGTGGGGAGATCGGCGCCTTCCATCGTCAGACGAATGCCGGATGGACGGGACTGAAACCGCAGACGATCATACAGCCCAACCATCTGCATCAGAGAGGCAATTTCGTGGTATCCGTCCTCCCGCAATCCAATGACCGCAAGGTAGAGATTGAGCTTGGCGGGCGCTCGAAGCGTAAGCGACGCTAACTGGGGCATGATCGCATGTTAAACAGACACGATCCGTTCCGCAAGCGCATGGCGCAATATCGCAGGAGAAGACTGTCGGGCATTCTTTTTCTGGGGCTTCTCTTCATTTGGACGCGTGTGGCCGAGGCGGCGGAATGGTCGGGTTTCGCTGCTGTCGAAGGGCGCTTGTTTTGGGAGGAAGCGGATGGCGGCCAATCCGGCTTTCATCCTTCCATTGCGCTGCAGCCGGCGTTTCATCATCGGTGGGATCGGCAGACCATTGCGTTTGTCCCGTTTGTGCGCTGGGATGGGGAGGACGATCGGCGCACGCATTTGGACATTCGAGAGTTGGACTGGCTGGTGGCGGGTGAGGGTGCGGAGCTGCGCGTCGGTATTCGGCGCGTGTTCTGGGGCGTCACGGAAGTGGTGCACCTGGTGGACATCCTCAACCAAACCGACCTGGTTGAAGAGATGGAGGGGGAAGAAAAGCTGGGCCAGCCGATGCTCAATCTGGCCTTCATCCGCAGGTGGGGTACGCTGGACTTGTTCCTTCTGACCGGTGCGCGTGAACGGACCTTTCCGGGCGCTGCGGGACGTCTGCGCACGGTACTTCCGGTTGCGACCGATCGGGCGGAGTTTGAGCGGGGCAGGGATCACGTGGACGGCGCCGTCCGGTGGACATGGACGAGGGGTGTCTGGGACCTCGGCCTCTCCCATTTTTGGGGCACGGCGCGAGAGCCACAACTGCAATTCCGGCTGGATGCCGATGGCCATCCCCGGCTGATTCCGGTCTACGACCTCATCCAACAGAGCGGCTTGGATGTACAGGCCACCCTCGACCGCTGGCTCTGGAAATTGGAGGCGATCCGACGCACGGGTCGCCCCGTCACTGAAAATGCCGCAGCCGGTGGATTGGAATATACGCTATCCAATTTCCATGCCGGCATGGATATGGGTCTGATTTTGGAATATCTCTGGGACGATCGAGAGGTCGTGCCGTTCGACGACGACTTGGCCATTGGATGTCGCCTGGTCTGGAACGATGCCCAAAGCAGTGAAATGCTCTTGTCCGTTGTCGTGGACCGGAACACCCAGGCGCGGCTGATGAACATCGAGGGGAGCCGACGGATTGGGGAGCGATGGAAGGTCCTGTTCCAGGGGCGTTTATTCTCCGATATACCCGCGTCCGACCCGCTATTTGGGTTTCGGAACGATGACTTTCTGCAGGTGACGTGGGTGCGCTATTTTTAGGAAGGCCGGATATTTCAGGGGATGTTGACAGCCGGTTTCGGAGGGTGATATTGATACGATTAAATAGGTCTCCGACTTAAAAGATCGGATATGTGGATACGGCCGGAGATTCCGGACGTTTTTGCGGTTTGAGGGGGAGGCTCGTCCGGCAAAGC
>CAZOFZ010000065.1:0-9832 GCA_964579175.1 uncultured Nitrospirota bacterium
CTCATGAAAACACAAAGGAGAAAACATTTGCCCCATTCCTCACGTGACACATAATGTTTGACATTACCGCATTCAGTCTGCGTCGAATGGCCCGCACGTTGATTCCCCCACACGGCTCTAGTATCATCCGAATATCATGAAACAGGTCATTGAGATCTACGACACCACACTGCGTGACGGGGCACAATCGGAAGATGTCTCGTTTTCCGTTGAGGACAAGCTGCGGATCGCCCACAAACTGGATACGCTCGGCATCCACTACATTGAGGGGGGCTGGCCGGGGGTCAATCCCAAAGACATCGCCTTTTTCGAGCAGATGAAGAAGCAGCCGTTGACCGCGTCCAAACTGGTTGCCTTCGGGGCCACGCGCAAGGCCAAAAACCGGCCGTCGGACGATCCCAATCTGGCCGCTCTCCTCTTTGCCGAGACCGGGATCGTGACCCTCTTCGGCAAGAGCTGGACGCTCCATGTGACCGACGCCCTGGGGGTCTCGCACGAGAAAAATCTGGAGATGATCGCGGACTCGATCGCCTATCTGCGGGGACATGGTCGGCGCGTCTTCTACGACGCGGAGCATTTCTTCGACGGTTACCGGGCCGACCCGGACTACGCGCTCCAGACGCTCAAGGCGGCGCAGGCGGCAGGGGCCGAGTGCCTGATCCTCTGCGATACCAACGGTGGGACGATGCCCTGGCAGGTAAGGGAGATCGTGCAGAAGGTGCGCAAAGAAATCGGAGGTACGCAGCTGGGTATCCACACGCACAACGACGCGGAGATGGCGGTGGCCAATGCCATGACGGCCGTCGAGATGGGGGCAACGCAGGTGCAGGGAACGATCAACGGCGTGGGCGAGCGATGCGGCAACGCCAACCTCTGTTCGGTGATCCCGAATCTGAAATTGAAGATGGGTCGGAACTGTGTCTCGGATGGACAGATGAAACGGCTGCGGGAGGTCTCGCGCTTCGTTTGCGAAATTGCCAATCTGCCGCACAACAAGCGTCAGGCTTACGTGGGCGATTCGGCCTTTGCCCACAAGGGGGGCATCCACGTGCACGCCGTTCGGAAGAAATCGGAGACCTACGAGCACGTCCTGCCGGCCCGTGTGGGCAACGTCCAACGGATTCTGATCTCCGATTACGGCGGGACCAGCAACCTGCTTTCCAAGGCACAGTCACTCGGCATGGATTTGACCGAGGAACATTCGCGGGCCGTCCTTACGCGGCTCAAGGAGCTGGAACACCAGGGCTTTCAGTTCGAGGGGGCCGAAGGCTCCTTTGAACTGATGCTCAAAAAAGCGGTGGGGACGCACCGCCATTTCTTCGATCTGGTGGGATACCGCGTGATTGTCGAAGAGCAGAGCGACGACGGTGCGCCCGTGGCGGAGGCGACGATTCAGATCAAGGTGCACGAGCACGTCGAGCATACGGCGGCGACGGGTACCGGTCCGGTAAACGCACTGGATCGTGCGCTACGCAAGGCGCTGGAACGGTTCTATCCCGCGCTCAAGAAGGTGAAGCTGCTCGACTACAAAGTCCGCGTCCTCTCTGCGGCGGACGGCACGCAGGCGCGGGTGCGCGTCTTGATCGAATCGGGCGACGGCAAGCGGCGTTGGGGTACCGTCGGCGTCTCCGAAAACATCATCGAAGCCAGCTGGCAGGCCCTCGTGGACAGCATCGAATACAAACTGCTGATGTAACCGGTGAGATGAGTTTCCCACCCCGCGCCCCGTTTCGCCCTCCTGAACCTAAAAAAAACGTTCATAATGAATGGCCGTTTTGGGCATTCCCTTTTGTGTCAAAATGGCCCGTGCCTCCTTGATCATCCCGCCGTTGCCACAAAGATAGACGTCCAGGTTGTCCGTCTCCGGGAGCGCTTCCAACAGCTGTGTGACCCGTCCCCGCGCCCCCGACCAGGCATGAGACGGCTGCGACAGTGTCGTGGTGAAACGAAAGTGGGGATGCCGTTTTGCGAGGGCACCGAACGCCTCCTGATAATAGAGGTCCCGGTCGTGCCGAAGCCCCCAGTAGAGGGTCATGGGCCGCAGGCTTCCGCGCAGGTTTCCGCGCGGACTTCCGGTAGACAGGAGGTGCCGGATCATGGACTGGATGGGGGCAATGCCCGTGCCGGTTGCCACAAACAAAAGCGCCGTGTCGGCCGCCTCCACCGTGAAAAAACCCATCGGCGGCAGAAATCGCACGGCGTCCCCCACACGGAGGCCATACAAATAGGTCGAACCCGGCCCCCCGCGGATCCGATTGGCGCAGAGTAAAATCGCGCGATCCTCTCCCGGCGCCGACGCAATCGAATAGGCGCGACGATTCGGGCGGGAAGGCCCATCCTCCGCCTCGTTCACCTCGATGGAGATGGATTGACCCGCCGTAAACGTCAGCGAGGGGGGGTGAATCGGTTTCAGGCAAATCTCCCGGACATCGTGGGTCAGGGGTCGGATATCCGCCACTTCCGCATGGCATTGATCCTGCTGGTTCGTCATGGATGTCCGAAGGAGGGGTCGCGAAGCAGCACCCCTTCCCGTAAGCCATAGTCGCTGACGGACACCTGACTGCACCCCACCTGTTTCATGATGCGCAACAGAATCAGGATGCCGGCCAGGATGATCTCCTCCCGTCCGGCCTCCAACCCGGGCACGCGCAGACGTTGTTCCGGGGGAAGCAACGACAGCAGGGCATAAATACGGGCGGCGGCGGCGGCAGACAGGGGATAGCCGTTGACCTTCTCGGGAAGGTAGGCGGACATGTTCTGGTCAATGGCGGCCAGGGTCGTGAGGGTGCCCGCCGTCCCCGCAAGGCGGCATCCGCGGGGCAGGTCATCCAAAATGGGCAGAAGGGCCGCATCCACCGCTGCCGCAAGGGCGGCACGGGACTGTGCCGTGGGATTGGCACCGCGCGCGGAGAGGTAACGTTCGGTGAAATGCACCACCCCTATCGGTAAACTAAAGAGCCGCTTCGGGATGGCCCCCTCCGCGACGATCAATTCGGTGCTCCCCCCGCCGATGTCGATCACCAGCATCGTCCCATTCGAATGCCGAATCGCCTCGTTGACCCCCAGGAAGGTGCAGAGGGCCTCTTCCTCCCCCGATAGCACCTGGATCTCGAAACCGCAGGATCGTTTCACCTCCAGGAGAAAGTCCGTTCTGTTTTCCGCCTCCCGAATCGCGCTGGTGCCCACCACGATCGGCTGTACGATCGGGTATTGGGAGAGGACTTCTTTAAAGTAGTGCAGCGCCGTCATGGCCCGCTCCATGGCCGCCGGACGGAACCGCTTTGCCGTTGAAAACCCCTCGCCAAGCCGGGTCATCCACTTCTCGGCGCGAATACGCCGGAAGGGTGTCGTCTCTGCAATCAGCAGCTGAAAGGTATTCGTGCCCAAGTCTATCACCGCACGCGGCACCGCCTTACGCCTCCCATTCCTGCATCTGATGTAGAATTTCACGCCGCGCCTCCTGCAAGGGGCGCAGTTCCTCCAGATACCGTGCTCGTACTTCGTCAGGCAGGGCTTCTTCGGCGCCACGCGTCCAGGCAGACGCCACCTCCTCCCCGATGGCGCTGTAAAGCTGTGACAACTGCTGCTCTACTTTCTCCCGTCGGCGCCGCAGGCGGAGCAGTTCCTGCTCCGTGAATGCCTCGTGCAGGGCGGATGCCACGCCGGCACGGATCATCTTAAAACCCCGGCGCCCCTCCCGTTCCCATTGCCGAATCAGGGCGGAAAATTTCCGACCTCGCAACTCGAATGGATCGTTCGAGGGAGGAGGCGCTTGCGGTGACGTTTCATCGGGCATCGTCTTATCCAACCATCAGGGCCTCCAGCCCGTCGCCCCATCTGCCTTCCAGGTAAGACCGGAGGGGGCGACTCTCCACCCGTTGCAGGGTGGGGTCTCGATCCACCCATTCGAAGGCCGCCTCGCGGGCCGACTCCAGGAGGTCTGCATCCCGCAGCAGATTGGCGACCCGCAACACCGGAATCCCCGACTGGCGTGTTCCGAAGAACTCGCCCGGCCCTCGGATGGCCAGGTCCGCCTCGGACAGGGCAAATCCGTCATGGCTTTCGACCATCGCGGAGAGCCGCTGTCGGGCCTCTTGCGAGAGGGGATCGGCGGCCACCAGGAAGCAATAAGAGCGCTCGCTTCCCCGCCCCACACGGCCACGCAGTTGATGAAGCTGGGACAGGCCAAATCGCTCGGCATGTTCAATCAGCATGACCGTGGCATTGGGGACGTCAATGCCGACCTCGATGACGGTCGTGGCCACCAGCACATCCAACAGACCGGCCTTGAATGCGTCCATCGTCCGTTCTTTCTCTTCCCGCTTCATCTGTCCGTGCAGCAGGCCGATGCGGCGATGCGAGAAGGTCTCCTTCTTCAGCAACTCGGAAAGCGCGATGGCGGCCTTCAAGTCCACCTTCTCCGACTCCGAAACCAGGGGACAGACGATATAGGCCTGCCTCCCCCGCGCCAGTTCCGCCTCCACGCACGGATAGGCCAAATCGCGCCGTTTGCCCCGAAACAGGCGGGTCTGAATGGGGGCGCGCCCCGGCGGCAGTTCGTCAATGACGGAGACATCCAGATCGCCGTACAACGTCAGCGCCAGCGTCCTGGGGATCGGTGTCGCCGTCATGATGAGGGTGTCCGGGCGGCATCCCTTCCGGGTCAGCCGGGCCCGCTGCAGGACACCGAATTTGTGCTGTTCATCCACCACCACCAGCCCCAGTTTGTGAAATTGGACGACCTCCTGAATCAGGGCATGGGTGCCGATGACCAGCGCCACCTCGCCCGACGCAATCTTTGCCAAGGTGTCCGTCCGATCCCGTCCCTTCATGTCGCTGGTGAGGGTACAGGCGGCATACCCCAGCGCCGAGAGGTAGCCTCGGAGCGACAGGAAGTGCTGCTCGGCCAGGATTTCGGTCGGCGTCATCAGGGCCGCCTGGAATCCGTTCCCGATCGCGGTCAGGATGGCCATGAGGGCCACCAGCGTCTTGCCGCAACCGACATCCCCCTGAATCAGCCGGTGCATCGGATCGGGCGAGGCCATATCCGCGCTGATCTCGGCAAACACCCGCTCCTGGGCGGGGGTGAGGGCAAACGGGAGCAGACGGCGAAGGTCCGCCAAATCCGTGGCATGAAACGCGATCCCATCGGGTCGTGAAGCCTGCCCCTTCTTTCGGAGGGCCAGCCCGGCCTCCAGGGCAAAAAGCTCGTCAAAGGCCAGGCGCCGGTGCGCGGGGCTCCTGCCTGCGTTCAGCAGGGACAGATCGCTGCCCGCCTTCGGAAAATGGACCTCACGGAGGGCCTCATGAAGCGGGCAGAACGGGCCCTGACGCAGGCGCGTCTGGATGACGGCATCCGGAAGCAGTTCTGGGATTCGGTCGGCATACCGATCGAGTGCGCGGTGCATCAATGCCCGAATCTGCCGGCTGGTCATCCCACTCGTCTCGTGGTAGATTGGGACGATACACCCCACATGGATCGTCTGTTCGTCCTCGTCCACCTTTTCATATTGGGGGGCGGCCATTTCCAGATGGCGTCCTCCGTAGGTGTCGATCTGCACCTTGCCACCCAGCATCACCCGATCCCCCTTTTTAAAAAGCTCCGCTAGGTAGGGTTGGTTGAACCATTTGGCATGGAGGATGCCCGTGTCGTCCGAGACGGTCACGTCGGCGATCTTCATCCGCTTGAAGCGTGTTTCGATCAGGGAGACGGCTTTGACCTCGGCCAGGATCGTCTGATCCGTGCCCGGCTGAAGCCGTGCGATCGGTTTGAGGGCCGTTCGATCCTCGTACCGAAACGGGACGAAGAGGAACAGCTCTTCGAGCGTTTCGACACCCAGTTTCTTGAATAATTGGGCCCGCTTGGGTCCCACCCCTTGCAGGTATTGGACCGACAGTTTCCGGGTTGGCGAAACGCGCTCCACGCCCCCTCTTCCACCTCCCGCGCACACAGGAACGGATAATAACATGGACATGTAGCGCTATCAACGAAGCCCGTGTATAATACCCATGTGTCGGGGCCGTGGGCCAGTGGATGCAACTTCAAACCGGATGCGGAGGAAACATGGTGAAAAAAATTGTGGGCATGGTGGCACTGGTTGGGTGCTTGTGGACGGGGACGGCGCTTGCCCGAATGGAGATCGGGACGGGGAACGTCAATGTCTTATTCGGCGTCAGCGCATTCGAAGAAAACGACTGGGAACCCCTGGAGAAACAGACGACGTGGGGGGTGGAAGGGGACGTGAAACGAGCGCACTGGCCTATCAGTCTCGTCCTGGGGTATCGGGTGTCACGGGACGAGGCCGATGAGGATGACTTTCACATGGAAGTCGAGTTATCCGAGGTCAGCATCGGTGTCCGGAAGATTCTGGACAGCTGGCCTCCGATCCGTCCTTTCATCGGCGGGGGGGTCTCAAGCATCACCGGGAAATGGACCGACAGCGATCCGGAGGAGTCCGAATCGGACTCCGATCGCGTGGACGGAGTCTGGGTGAGCGGCGGGATTTATACGACGGTCTTTCGGCATCTGAATCTGGGTTTCGAGGCCCGGTGGTCCCGCGCGCGGATGATCTTTTTCGATACGGACACAGACGCGGGGGCCATCTCGTATGGGCTGCTGGTGGGGTACCACTGGTAACGCCCCCGGAGACCTTCGATGCGCCTGTAGCTCAGACGGATAGAGCAACAGCCTTCTAAGCTGTGGGTCGCAGGTTCGATTCCTGCCAGGCGCGCCCCTCCACACCCTGGCCGGACCTGCACGAACCTTTATGGTGAACGATCAGGAGCAGACCGAGGCGGAGCTTACCCGCAAGGCTGGCGGGGTGGCGGTCGGCACCCTGGTCAGTCGGGTGCTCGGGTTCATTCGGGAGATGATTCTGGCGGGCGTGCTGGGGGCCGGCCCCGTGGCGGACGCCTTTTATGTCGCCTTTCGGATTCCCAACATGTTGCGGGAATTGTTTGCCGAGGGCTCGATGTCGGCGGGGTTTATCCCCGTTTTTACGGAATACCTGCACCAATCCAGGTCTGCGGCCCAACGGTTGGCCGCTGCGGTCTTTACAATACTCCTGCTTTCCCTGAGCGTCGTCGTGGGTTTGGGGATGCTCTTCTCTCCTCAAATCGTGGGTTGGATCGCGCCGGGCTTTTCATCGGTTCCGGAGCAGGCGCGCCTGACTGCGGTCCTGACCCGGATCATGTTTCCCTTCCTCCTCTTCATCTCGCTGGCCGCGCTGGCGATGGGCATCGCAAACAGTCTCGGACACTTTACGCCGGGCGCCCTCTCCTCCAGCGTGTTCAACGTTGTCAGCGTGCTATTCATCTTTTCGAGCCTCCCCTTCCTGACCCATCCGGTCTATGGCGTGGCCCTGGGCGTGGCCCTGGGCGGGCTTGCGCAATGTTTGGTACAGTTGCCCATCCTCTACAAGGAAGGTTTTTCTTTTTCTTTTCACGCCCTCTGGCCACCACACCCCGGTGTCGCTCAAATCGGGCGATTGCTCCTACCCACCCTGATCGGGCTCTCCGTCGTACAGGTCAACCTCCTCGTCAACACCTGGCTGGCCTCCACGCTGCCGCCGGGAAGCGTCAGCTTCCTCTACTATGGGATGCGGCTGATCCACTTTCCGCTGGGCATCTTTGCCGTGGCCCTCGCAACCGTTCTGCTGCCAACCCTTTCCAGGGCGGCAGCGAGCAAGGACACAACGGCCCTGAGCGAAACGACCGATTTTGCCCTCCGCCTCCTTTTTTTTGTAATCGCGCCGGCAATGACCGGTCTGATTTTCATGAGGATGCCGATCGTACACCTGGTGTATGAGCATGGCGCCTTCGATCCGTCCGCCACGGCGGGCGTTTCGGATGCCATTCTCTTTTATGCGGTGGGACTTTGGGCGTTTGCGGGGATTCGGATCGTGGCCCCTGTCTTTTATGCCCTTCAGGATACCCGCACACCGGTGCGGGTGGCCCTGATGGCGATGGGATTGAACATCGCCGTCAGTCTGCTGCTCCTTAGCCCCCTGCAACACCGGGGGCTGGCGCTGGCGACCTCGCTGTCGGCCATCTTTCAATTTTTTGCGTTATTTCTGATCTTACGACGCCGGATTCGGCAAGTGGATGGGGGGACTATCTGGGGGAGACGCCTCTTTCAGTCCCACTGGAGGGTTGCGGCCTCCTGTGTGACGATTGCGCTGCCGGCAGTCTGGGTGCGCCAACAGGCCATCTGGCAGACAGAGGGGGCCTGGGGCGCCAAAACCGCGTTCTTTACGTTGGCCCTGCTGGTGGGGATTGTCGGTTACGGGACCGTCCACGCCCTGCTCAAGAGCGAAGAGCTGTCGTTCCTGGTGCGACTGGTGAAAAAGAAGCGCATCCCTCCGGCCTCATGATATCGGGGGGCCACCAATGGGCCCAGGTCAGTTCGAGCAGAACGCGCTCTGTTTGCAATCGAGGGCTTCCGATTCCTTGCTACCGTCGTTTCCTTCGTCAATCTGAATGCCGCCACTCACGGTGCTGGTGAGCGCCACAGTGCTCCCTTCACCTGTCACAGTCAATTTCCCCTCCACGGGGCAGGCGCTACCATCGGGGTAGAAGAATGCCTTGACTGTATCAATGGTGTAGGTGCCGTTGATGCAAACGCCGGAAATGGATACGTCTCCCTCAAATTTCAACCGGTTCCCCGTTCCCGTTGTTCCCACCCCTGTCTCGTCTGGCGTGAGCGTGATGGTGAAGGCTTCAAAAGTGGCGGTGAAATTGTCGTCTCCCAGCGGATTGAGTTTATCTTCAATCTTCACCTCACCGACGACGTTAATTTTCGTCTCCTGTTCGGTGCAATCGGCATCGCGGGTTTCCGTAATCTCCATGGTCAAACCCGTTAGGGTGATCGCTTCGTGGTATCCCAGCGTTCCGTCCCCCTCTGCGTCCTCCTTTTTTTCGATCGTGAGGTCCATCCGGACTGTAACGGGCCCATCCGGAATCACCTCGTAGGTGTCCGAACACTCCTTGAGGGTGCCGGAGATCAGGGTCACCGTACCATCCACCCGTTCGTACACAACGATATCCCCGTCCGAGTCGGTGGTGGAAGCCTCAAAATCTTCGTAGGTGACGGTCACACCATTCCCCTGATCGGAGATGGAATACGCAGTGGTCGTGGAACCATTGAGCAGCGTCCCCGGATCGGCGCAATCCGTAAACGACTCCGAGTCGGTGTCATCGAACAGATCGTCCGGTGTGCCGTTGTCGTCCTCCGTGAAGACGAATGTCCCTGATTCGCACTCCACAGTGACCTCCTCCATCTTGTATCTGGCCTTCCGTCGCGCATCCTGCCGCCGTAGCGCGTCATAGATCGCATGGACGCCACCGCGTACCTGCTGCGCGTCGTTTTCCGCATTCTCTGCGGTCTTCAACACAGGCTTGGTGAATCCCCGTTGGGTCACGTCAAAAAATGTGAGGGCGTTGATTGCCGCCTTCGTGGCCGCCGAGGCCACCTCGGCATCGGCCGGCGTGGTCCGATCGGCGCCACCGCCGTTGGTCGTGTTCGTGGAATCCGAGGTGGAGCCGCCGCCACCGCCGCCACCACAGGCATAAAGAAGGGTACAAATAGAAAGATAACCGAGGACCTTCCCGATCTGTCGTATGGAAACCATGATCCCCTCCCAAAATAAACACCCGTACAAGCCTTGCGGCAGTTTGCGGGGCACTTGCCCCAGAAGCGTTCATAGTGTAGCACACTTTTAGAAAGCGCGCCGATGCGCGGGAAAATGGGCGATGTATCATTTTTTGTGTCAGATGAGCGGGATGGGATACCTTAACGAGTGAGTTTGTTTCGAACCTTAACCCGAAAGGAGGG
>CAZOFZ010000066.1:0-4460 GCA_964579175.1 uncultured Nitrospirota bacterium
CCCGTCTCCCATCGGCATATTCCGCGTCAATCGCCTGCGCGGCATCCTCGATCACGGCCAGACGATGGCGTTTGGCAATCGAGAGGATCGGGCCCATATCGGCGCATTGACCGTACAGGTGGACAGGCAGGATCGCCCGGGTTCGTTCGGTGATGGCCGCCTCGATGCGGTCCGGGGCGATATTATAGGTCTGCGGATCGATCTCCACGAAGACCGGCCGCGCGCCCAGTCGGGCAATGGCACCTGCGGTCGCAAAGAACGAGTAGGGGGTGGTGATCACCTCGTCGCCCGCCGCAACGCCCAGACCCATCAGGGCGACCAGCAGGGCGTCGGTGCCCGACGACACGCCGATGGCAAAACGGGTCTGACAACGGGCGGCCATCCGGGTCTCCATCGTCTGAACCTCCGTGCCCAGAATGAAGGCGTTGGCGTGGAGGACCTCTTCGATGGCGGCCAACAGCTCTTTATGGATCGGCGCGTGCTGAGGCGACAAATCCAGCAGCGGAACCTGCATGGGAACATTCATGGGCCGCCCGCCGATCGTCCATAGTCGTCCTGGTATCGGACAATGTCGTCCTCGCCGAGGTAGTCCCCGCTTTGCACTTCGATGATTTGGAGCGGTACCGAAGTCGCGTTTTCCAGGCGGTGTCTGGCCCCCATCGGGACAAAGGTGCTCCGATTGGCCGAAAGATCGTAGACCTGCTCCCCGCAGGTGACCCGCGCGGTGCCGGAGACCACCACCCAGTGTTCGCTGCGCCTTGCGTGTGACTGGAGCGAGAGCTTGGACATCGGGTTTACGACGATCCGCTTGATTTTGTAGCCGACCCCCTCTTCCAACACCGTGTAGGTGCCCCAGGGCCGGATGGCGGTGCGATGGATACGGTGTGCGTCGCTGTCCCGCCCCTTGAGGGCCTCGACCACCCGCTTGACCTCCTGCGCCGCCGACTTGGCGCAAATCAGCGTCGCATCGTCGCTGTCCACGACGACGATGTCCTGCAACCCCACGGCGGCAATGACCCGTTTATCGGCATAGAGGATGCTGTCACGACTTCCGATATTGACGACGTTGCCGGTGACGATATTCCCTTCACCGTCCCGTGGCAGGACGGTATCCAGCGCATTCCACGACCCCACGTCTTCCCATCCCATGTCGGACGGCACCACCGCCAGACGATCCGACTTCTCCAGGACGGCATAGTCAATCGAAATTGACGGGAGCTGCGGATAGACCGCCTGAAGTGTCGCGGCCTCCTGCGGCGTTCCCATCGCCGCCTCGATCTCGAAAAGTCCTGAAGCCAGCGCGGGGAGGAAGCGCTTGATCTCTTCCAGGATTGTGGCAATGTCCCAGACGAAGATGCCGGTATTCCAAAGGGCGGTGTCGAGATATGCTGCCGCCGCAACCCGGTCCGGTTTTTCGATGAATCGGGAGACCCTGCCGGCAGGGGGATGTGCGGGAAGGGGGGCCCCCTGCCGGATATAGCCATAGGCGGTCTCCGGACGGGTGGGCCGCGCCCCGATTGTGGCCAGATAGCCTTCTTCGGCCAGGGCCTTGCCGGTCTGAACGGCCTCGTTGAACCGGGCCGGATCCCGAATATAATGATCTGCGGACAGGACCACCATGACCCCCGACCCAAATCGTTTGCGCAGGAAGATCGCTGCAAGCCCGATCGCGGCTGCGGTGTTCCGACCGATCGGTTCGGAGATAAAACGGGGGGCGGGATGGACCTGGAGCCGGATCTGTTCGGCCAGCGCGGGGGGGGTCACGATATAGGTCTGGTCGGGCGGGATCAGCCCTGCGGCGCGGGCGAGCGTGGCCTGGATGAGCGTCTGGTTGCCAAAAATACGGAGGAGCTGTTTGGGATAGGCCTCCCGGCTAAGCGGCCAGAACCGCGTCCCGCTTCCCCCCGCCAGAATGACGCCATACATCATCTGTCCTTGCTCCCTCACGCATCTCCGCGTGAAATCTACAATCGCCACAGGTGGATATTCGAGGCCGCCGCGACGTTGCGGTCGTAGATCCCCTTGACATCCATCACCACGGGCGCCATCGGGCAGGGGCTGCTCAATCGCCGGATTCCTTCTGGCATTAAGCCGCGATACGCCGCATGCGCCACCGCTACCACAATGGCATCGGCCGGCTTCAAATCCTCCCAAGGGATCAGGGTCACGCCATACTCATGCGCCGCCTCTTCCGTGCCGGCCAGCGGATCGTGTACCTGTACTTGGATGCCATAATCCTGTAATGCCCGAATGATGCCGATGACCTTGGAGTTGCGCAGGTCTGGGCAGTTTTCCTTGAACGTCAGCCCCAATACGGTCACCCGGCTGTCCATCACGCGATGCCCCATTCGGATCAGGGCCTTCACTGTCTGCTGCGCCACGAACCCCGCGATACTTTCATTGATTCTGCGTCCGGCCAGAATCACCTGGGGAATATAGCCCAACCGTTCTGCTTGATAGGTCAGGTAGTAGGGGTCCACCCCGATGCAGTGTCCCCCCACCAGACCCGGTCGAAACGGAATGAAGTTCCACTTGGTCCCCGACGCCGTCAGGACATCGCCAGTGTCAATGCCCATCCGGTCTAAAATAATGGCCAGCTCGTTCATGAGGGCAATGTTCAGATCCCGCTGGATATTCTCGATCACCTTTGCCGCCTCCGCCACCCGAATGCTGGGCGCGCGATGCACACCGGCGACGACCACCGACCCATAGACATCCGCCACGATCTCCAGCGTTTTGGCGTCCTGGCCGGAGACGACCTTGGGGATGTTTGTGAACGTATGGGCCCGATCCCCCGGGTTGATCCGCTCCGGACTGTAGCCGACACTGAAATCAGTACCGCACCGAAGACCCGATCCTTTCTCCAGGATCGGCACACAGACCTCTTCCGTGGCCCCCGGATAGACGGTGGATTCGTAAACGACAATATCGCCCGGTTTCAGTACTTGGCTGACCGTTTGGGTGGCGCCACGAAGGGGGGCTAAATCGGGTTGATTTGCGTCGTTAATCGGTGTCGGTACCGCAACGATATAAAAATCTGCCGATTTCAGATCGTCAATCCGATCTGTGAAAAGGATGGGGGTCTTGGCGAGGAGGTCCTCTGATACCTCCCCTGTGCGATCCTGCCCTTCCGACAGCGCTTTGATCCGGGCACCGTCAATGTCGAAACCGATCGTTCGGTATCGTGCCCCAAAGGCCACGGCCACCGGTAGGCCAACATACCCCAAGCCAATGATGGCAATCGTACGTTCCATTTTACCTTAAGACTCGCGTTGCTGTGGAATATCTCTCCTGGCCTTTTCGAGCGATTCCAGAAAGAGGGCCAGAAACAGGGAAAAGAACCCCGCCGAGAAAGTAGACAGCAGGACGATCATGGTCCGTTTGGGGCGAGATCGTCGATCGGGGGGCACCGCCACGTCCAGCACCTGGACCGTCGGCGTATCCTTCGCCTCCTGAATGCGGGCCATCTCGTATTGTTGGGTGAGGAGCGCATAGACGGTATCCCGCGCCTTCGCGTCCCGCAACAGCCTGGCATACTGCAGCGCCAAGTCCGGCAGACGGGCGCCGGCAATGAAGACGCGATTCGACGCGACGGCCCGCCCACGTTCCCCCTCTTCCAGCGTTTTGAGATTGGCCTTTAGCTCTGCAATCTGGGCCCGCAACAGTTCCACCTGGGGGTTATTCGGGGAGGCATAAGAAAGGAGGCTTTGCAGCTCGACCTCCCGCGCCATCAACGTCCCCCGCATCTCCCCCATGGCCCCAATGAGGGCACGGGACTGTTCGTCCAACTGGACCGCCCCATTGGTTTCCTGGAAGCGCCGCACCTCCTCTTCGGCGCGTGCAAGCGCCTCTTTTTCCTCCTTGAGCCTCCCCTCGATAAACGCGCGCATCCGGCCGCCGGAGGTCATTATCACCCGTTTGTTGACCTTGTCCAGCTCCTCCACGATGGCATTGGCCAGGATGGCGGCCTGCAGGGGGGACTCATCTTCCACCGTAATCGAGATTGTCTCATCTTTCTTGGACTTCGAAATCGCCACCATTCCGACAAAGGCCTTCCGCGTGTCGTCCATGGTTTCCGTCTCGAACCGGGTCATCAGATCGAAGCGTTCGATGATGGCGTCTTGAACGCTCCTGCTATTCAAGACCGCAACCCACAAATCGGAGGGGGAGCCCATACCGAGGAAACCGGACATCGCGGAGGCACCGATCTGCTGCTCGGCACCCATCATCCCGATGATGCCCGTATCCGGCCGGGGGGGCATCAAGGTCGTTGTCGCAGCATAGATTTTCGTCATCAGCAGGCTGACGATGACGGACGCCACGGCGGCCCCCCCGACGCACCCAAAAATCAGTCGCTTTCGCTTAACCAGTACCCGCCAGTAATCCAGCAGGTTGATCTCGTCTTCGTTATACACCTCCGCCATTTACAACAGTCCGATCAGGGCAATAAACGCACCCAC
>CAZOFZ010000066.1:4560-9765 GCA_964579175.1 uncultured Nitrospirota bacterium
CAAGCTCCGCATCGCCGAATTGTCGGGCCCGGCTGACCACCGAAGGGAGGTCCTGAATGGCGCCGATGACACCCCCCACGGCCTGTCCGGCCGCCGCTCCCGCCGTTTCGGCCACCCCCGGAAGCTGTCCCACGGCAATGGACTCCTTAGCGGTTCCGCTGGTACGGACCACGGGTGGAGCGACCGCCCCCGCGCCCCCCGCCGACGCGCCCTGCTCTTGAAGGAGCAGATACTGGTTTCTTGCCACCAGCCGTTCATAATCCAGGTCGTTGACCCGGTTTAACAGATCGTTGATACGGAGGAGGTCCGTCCGCTGCGCCTCGGATGGAATGTGCCGACGTTGTCGCGTAAAGACAACGCCCCCGAGATCGGCCAGCTCCGTAAAACCGCCGGCCCGCCGAATCAGGTCGCTGACATGGTCGTCCCGTGTCCTGAGGGCGTAAGACCCCGGATATTTGACCTCCCCCTGAATCGTCACGAAAATCGGTTTGTCGAAAAATTCGGACTTCTTTCGCACCGAAACGATATCCTCGTCCTGGAGCACAATATTCTGGGCCGCATCGTGGTCGAGCAGCTTCGGAATGTCAATCTGAAGCAGCGTGATCTCCCCGTCCGATCGGGCCCGCGCCACTTCCAGGACTTCGTGGTGGCCAGGCAGCACCCCCCCCGCTTCCAACAGCAAGTCGAGCAGCCTCATCCCGTCGGAGCGGGGATAGCTGCCCGGTCTTTGCACCGCGCCCAGCATCGTCACGACACGGGACGGATGAAATGCCACGTCAAACTTCGAATAGACCACGAGCTGGTCCATCCAGGCCAGCGGCAGATTCTGCTGCGGATCGAGCGCCAGGGCGCGACCCAGGTGGATCGGGATCAGCCGGGTGGTCTTCCGGTCTTCATTCAGCCGGATCAGGTCGGCCCGCTCCAGGTAGGCCTCCCCGAGAGGACGATTGGTTTCGGAGAAGAGTTCTGCAATCCGCATCCCCTCCCTCAGTTCGTAAATGCCCGGCCGCTCCACGCTACCCTTCAATATGATTTGGTTCGTAACGTCGCTCAGGACGGCGGAGACTTCCACCCGATCGCCGTCGTAAACAGGCGTGTCCGGCCCCCCACGCGCGACATCCACCTCCCTGACGATCCGCTCCTTGTTTGGAGAGACCGACCGGATCAGGACATTTTGCAAAACGCCCGTGGCCTTCACCCCTCCGGACAGATCAATCAGTGCCGCGAGTTGATCGTTTTCCTTCAACTCGTAGATGGCCGGTCGGATGACCTCGCCTTGGATGGAGACGGAACGACGCATCTGGGGGATGAAGATCGTGTCTCCCGCTTTCAGGGGGAGGTCATTCTGGCTGTCGCCCCGCAGCAGATAATCGTAGAAATCAACCCGAATGGCCTGCTGGTCTCGCAACAGACGGATGTCCCGCAGCGAACCCAGATCGGACGGCCCGCCGGCGGCGTAGAGGGCGTTGAAGAGGGTGGTAACCGCGCTGACCGCATAGCTGCCGGGACGAAAGGCCTCGCCCGTCACGAAAATCTGAATGCTTTTAAGCCGGTCCAGCGTTGCAATCAGCTCCAGGTCCCGGACGGTAACGCGCGAAAGAGATGTCTTTGCATTCTGCTGGAAGGCATCCAGCGTCATCCCGCGGACCACCATGGCGCCCACCTTGGGGAGCATCACCTCGCCCCGGTCATCCACGACGAGCGTCAGCTTCTGTAAATCCAGTCCCGTACCCCAAAAGGCCACGGAGACCTGATCTCCGGGTGTCAGGACATATCGGTGCGGAATGGCCGCATAGGTGGATGACGTCACCATTTCGAGGGGGCCCACGAAACCCAGGAGGGCATCCCGCTGCGCAATGTCCGGCAACGCCATGTTACCACTCAGAATCTTTTTCTCCATGGCCAGCAGGCGCCTGCGGGCCGGTTCGAAGAAGTTACGACCAAAATGTTGCGGCGGACGCGCGATCCCCGTTTCGGCAACGCGCCCCGTTTCATCGCTCGACGTCTCAACGGATTCCGTCTCCTCTGCGGACGCGGGTTCCGCCGTCTGTTCGTGGCGTTGTGTGTCGGACGGCCCCGGGAGGGGCGTCCGGTCGCCAGACGGAGCGGGCCCCCCCGCCGATTCGGAGGGTGTGGGTGTATTGGCGGGCACACTAGCGGGCACACTACTAGATAGACCCGTCGGTCCCGGCGTGGAACCGGCCCCCGATGGGGCCGGAACCGAAACGGGCGCGCGACCGATGGGGGCTGAAGCGGCCGGCGCATCTCCCCCGGATTGGGCAAAAACGGGGACGGAACACAAGAGGAGGAGACTCAGGGAAACAACGGGACGACAAACGCGCATTCAGACTCCTACGGGATTGTGAGGAACGGACTCCGAGAAGCAGACAGGCGGGCAATCCTTCGGGCACCCACCCGGGCACCCACCGAAGCGCGGATTCTACGGGGATACTGGGCCCTTGTCAACTTATGAGAAAGTGTTTACAGCCCTTGACGGGCCCGCCGACCTCTCGTATATAATGGCCCGTTTATAGATAACGCGTTGAAACTGGAAATTTGAGGTCTCATCATGAAGGTTGCCGTTCCGAAAGAGCAAAATGATACGCGCGTGGCCGCAACACCGGAAACCGCCGACAAGATGGTGAAGGCGGGCCTGTCGGTGGCCATCGAGGCGGGCGCGGGAGAGGCCGCGGGGATGGACGACGGCGATTACGTAAAAGTGGGTGCCCGGATTGCGCCGGATGCCGCAGCCCTTTTGGCCGACGCCGATGTCGTGCTGAAGGTGCAGCGGCCCCTCCCGAATGCGGCGACGGGACGCCATGAGGTGGACCTGTTGAAAGAGGGGGCGGTGCTGATGAGCCTTCTCCAGCCGCTTGGCAATCCGGACATCGTTCGCAGGCTGGCGGCACGGAAAGTGACCGCGCTGGCCGCAGACTTGATGCCCCGGATTACCCGCGCCCAGCGGATGGACATCTTGAGCGCGATGAGCAGCATCTCGGGCTACAAGGCCGTTTTGCTGGCGGCGGCGGCATTTGGAAAGTTCGTTCCGATGATGACCACTGCGGCGGGCACGCTCCCGCCGGCCAGGGCGCTTATTTTGGGCGCGGGGGTCGCGGGACTTCAGGCGATTGCCACGGCGAAACGGCTGGGCGCCACGGTCGAGGCGTTCGACACGCGGCCCGCCGTCAAGGAGCAGGTCGAAAGCCTGGGTGCGACGTTTGTCGAACTGGGCCTGGGCCACGATACCGAAGATGCGGGCGGCTACGCCAAGGCGCTCTCCGACGATCACATCCGGAAAGAGCAGGAATTGATCGCCCAGCGGATGAAGGTGGCGGACATCGTGATTACCACCGCACTGGTGCCCGGTAAATCCGCGCCAATCCTGATCACCGCCGAGATGGTCGCCGCGATGAAGAAGGGATCGGTTATCGTGGACCTGGCGGTCGAACAGGGGGGCAATTGCGCGCTGACGAAGCCGGGCCAGACGGTGGCGCAGGGGGTGACGATCATCGGTGCGGCCAACCTGCCGTCCACCCTGCCGATCCACGCCAGCCAGATGTATGCCAAGGCGATGGCCGCCTTTCTGTTTCACCTGTGGGCCAACCAGACGCTCACGATTGACCCGAACGACGAGATCACGAGGGGAACGCTGGTCACGCACAAGGGCGAAATCGTCCACGCGGCGGTCAAGGCAGCCATGGCGGCGTGAGACCATCTTAAAGCGCGTTATTTACAGGAGGGATAAAATGTCGGCGGAGTTGGAGATTGGGTTGTATGTGTTTATGCTGGCGGCTTTTGTCGGCTATGGCGTCATTTCCGGGGTTCCGCCGCTGCTGCACACGCCGCTGATGTCGGGCACCAACGCCATCTCCGGCATCTCGCTGGTCGGATCGCTGGCCGTGGCGGGATCGGACCACGGCACACTCAGCTCGGTACTCGGCTTCATCGCCGTCACCTGCGCCACCATCAACGTCGTGGGAGGTTTCCTGATGACCGACCGAATGCTGAAGTTTTTTAAGAAGGGAGACGGGGGCGCAAAGTGACGGAGACATTCATCGAACTGGCCTATTTGGCCTCGGCTTTCCTCTTTATCTTCGGCCTGAAAGGCTTAAGCCACCCCGAAACCGCACGGCGCGGCATCTTGTGCGCCGAGATCGGAATGCTGCTGGCCGTGGTCGGCACGCTGCTTCATCACGAGATCGTCCGATTCGACTGGATTCTGGCCGGGCTGTTTCTGGGCTCCGCCATCGGCATCCCGATGGCCTACCTCGTCCCCATGACCGCCATGCCGCAGCGGATTGCCCTCTCGCACGCGGGCGGGGCACTGGCGGCCACCCTCGTCGGCATCGCCGAATACATGAAACTGGCACCCAACGTCGCACCGTTCACCATGTTCGCGCTGGGCTTCGAAGTCCTCTTCGGCGCACTCACCGTCACCGGCAGCCTGATGGCTTTCGGTAAACTCCAGGAGGTCATCACCGGCGTCCCGATCACCTATAAGGGACAGAACGCGATCAACATTTCGCTGTTCTGCGTGGCCGCCGCGATCGGCATCTATCTGGTTTTCAATCCGGGCAATGCCGTCCTCTTTTTTGTCCTGGTCGCACTGGCGCTGGCGTTGGGCGTGTCGTTCATCCTGCCGATCGGCGGGGCCGACATGCCGACGGTCATCTCGCTGCTCAACTCTTACGCGGGATTGGCAGGGTCGGCCACCGGCTTTGTCCTGTCCAACAATGTGCTGATTATTGCCGGGGCGCTGGACGGCGCGTCGGGCCTGATCCTTTCGATCATCATGTGCAAGGGGATGAACCGCTCCTTTTCGAACGTGGTTTTTGGAGCGTTCGGACAGATCGCGGCCCCTGCGCCCGGCGCGCCAGACGCATCCGCGAAGAAGGCTACCGTCCGATCCGGCACGGTGGAGGAGGCCGCGCAACTGTTCAAGGCGGCCCGGTCGGTTATCGTGGTGCCCGGCTACGGCATGGCGGTGGCGCAGGCGCAACATGCGGTACAACAGTTGGAGGCGCTGCTCGACAAGCAGGGGACGTCGGTGAAATATGCGATTCATCCGGTGGCGGGCCGGATGCCGGGGCACATGAACGTGCTGCTGGCCGAGGCCAACGTCTCCTACGATCGGCTGATTGACATGGACGACATCAATCCCGAGTTCGAGCAGACCGACGTGTCGCTGGTGATCGGCGCCAACGA
>CAZOFZ010000067.1:0-9764 GCA_964579175.1 uncultured Nitrospirota bacterium
CCGCCACCCCCGCTGCCACCGCCGCCGGTTGAGCCGCCAGGGCCACCTGCACCGCTACCGCCCGCGCCGCCACCCGCACCGCCACGGCCGGAGACGCCTCGTGCGGTCATTCAAACGCCGGAAGAGCTCATCCGCGTGGACTTGGTCATCCGGTTTGACACGGACAAGAGCAACATCAAGGGTGACTACAACGCGAAGCTACAGGAGATTCTTGATTTCATGAACAAGTATCCCGAGGCTTCGCTCGAGATCGAGGGCCATACCGACTCCGTCAACAGCGACAAGTACAACCAGGACCTGTCGGAACGGCGTGCGAATGAGGTGAAGAACGATTTGGTCAAGCGAGGTATTAATCCCGCGCGGCTTTCGGCGAAAGGACATGGAGAGAAACGTCCGATTGCCAGTAACAAAACCGCGAACGGACGACAGGAGAACCGCCGGGTAACGGCGACTTCCAGCTACGTCGTCAAAAAGCCATAGCCTGATCGCCTTTTTGGGGCCTTTCGACATACGTCGGAAGGCCCCAAAAAATCCCCCCGATCCACGCTTCCATCCCCCTCCGAACGGCTTGGCGAAAACGTATGGTTACCATTTTTGCCTATTCCAGAGAGGAGGGCTTCCGCCACTTCGTTGAGGCCGACCGCCTCCCCGCGCTCCTCTCCGACAAACGCAATCTGATCTGGGTGGACCTGGAGGCGGCCACGCCGGAGGAGGCAGTCCTCCTCGCGCGAGATTTTAATTTTCATCCCCTGGCCATTGAAGACTGTATCGCCGAGACACTCCTTCCCAAGGTGGATGATTTTGGCGACTATATTTTCCTGGTGCTGCATGGTTCTCGGGCCATGTCCGATCAGGCATTTGCCACCACCGAGATCAATTTTTTTCTGGGCGAAAATTATCTCGTGACCTACCATGACGAGCCTTCCCGAAGCATCAGCCGCTCCAAGGAACGTTGTCTCAAAATGGGCCCGGCCATTACCCAGGGGGCCGATTTCCTCCTGCACGACATTCTGGATGGTCTGGTGGATAACTATTTTCCCATCCTGGATCGGTATGACGAGGCCGTTGACCAGATCGAGGCGGAGGTCTTCGAGAATCCGACCAAGACCACGTTGAATAAAATTTTCACGCTGAAGCGGGACATCATGCAGCTTCGCCGGGTGACCGGCCCGCAGCGGGACATTTTAAACCGGCTCAGTCGAGACAGTTTCAGGGTGATTAGCGCCAAGGCGGCCATCTACTATCGGGATGTCTATGACCACCTCGTGCGGATCGCGGAGCTTTCCGACGCCTACCGCGACCTGATCTCCGGCGCCCTGGAGGCCTACCTTTCGATGGTCTCGAACCGGATGAATGAGATCATGAAAATCCTGACTGTCTTTACCGCGATTATGATGCCGCTGACACTCATTACCGGCATCTATGGAATGAACTTCGAACATATGCCAGAGTTGACGACACGGTATGGCTATTACTCTATTCTGGGATTTATGTGCCTGATTGCGGTGGGGCTGTTCTCTTTCTTTAGAAGGAAAAGGTGGGTGTGATGGGAATCGTGGATCAGCGGGATTTCATTCGTGACATGGAGGAGAAGGCGCTCTCCGGCGTCCGTTTAACGGCCGAGGAGGGGTGCCGCCTCATGCGGCTTTCCGGGCCGGACGTGATGGACCTGATCGCATCGGCCAACCGGGTGCGCCGACACTATTGGGGCGATACGATCAACCTCTGCTCCATCGTCAATGCAAAATCGGGCGACTGTTCGGAGAACTGCAACTTCTGCGCCCAATCCGCCTACCACGACACCGGCATCCCCACCTATCCACTCATGGCCGCCGACGACATCCTCCGTGCCGCAGAGGAGGCCGCAGGCCACAAGGCGGAGGCGTTCGGCATCGTGGCCGCATGGCGCGGCTTGCGGGAAGGGCCGGTCCTGTCGGCAGTCCTTCAACGGATTCGGGAACTGGTCGCCGCGGGACATACCCGAACCGATGCGTCGTTGGGAATTATCGAAGACCCCAAGATCGCGATTCAACTTAAGGAAGCGGGGCTGGCTTATTACAACCACAACCTGGAGACGGCGGAATCGTATTTCCCGCAAATCTGCACCACGCACACCTATGAGGATCGCGTCCGAACGATCCAGTACTGCAAGGCAGCGGGGATCGGCGTCTGCTCCGGCGGCATCTTTGGTATGGGGGAAAGTCCCGAGCAGCGGGTGGAACTGGCCGTGGCCCTCCAGGAACTGGATGTGGACGTGGTGCCGCTCAACTTCCTGCACGCCATTCCGGGGACGCCGTTCGAGCGGATGGCGCCGTTGCGTCCGATGGAAATCCTGAAGATTATCGCGGTTTATCGCCTGATGCTCCCCGCAAAGGACATCATGACGGCGGGGGGGCGGGAGGTGCACCTGCGCGATCTGCAATCCTGGATGTTCGCGGCGGGGGCGAGCCACACCCTGATCGGGAACTATCTCACCACCTTGGGTCGCAAACCGGAAGACGATCTGCAAATGATCGAAGACCTGGAGCTTTCCTGTGCGTCATCCTGTGCGGGGACGACACTCGATGTCGTTGTGCCCTGATTTTCGATGACGGGCCATCTGGGCGGCCAACAGGAGGGCGCTCTTCAAGCTCCCCGCGTCCGCGATGCCGCGCCCCGCAATGTCATAGGCCGTCCCGTGATCCACCGAGGTGCGGACGAACGGGAGGCCCAGCGTCACGTTGACGGCGTCGCCAAAGGCCAATAGCTTGATCGGAATCAGCGCCTGATCGTGATAGAGGGCCACAGCGGCATCGAACCGGCCCCGCCTCAGGTGAAAAAAGAGGGTGTCGGCCGGGTAGGGGCCGGAGGCCCCGATCCCCTCTTCCTGTGCCGCCTGTACGGCGGGATGCACCTCCCGTTGCTCTTCGTCACCGAACAACCCTCCTTCGCCCCCGTGTGGGTTTAACGCGGCCACGGCAATTTTGGCTTCTTTGATCCCAAAGTCGCGGTACATCGCCCGATGCGTCAGACGAATGGCAGAGAGGACCTCTGCCTTCCGAATCCGCGCGGCCTCCCGAAGGGCCAGGTGGATTGTAGCCAGCGTGATCTTGAGCCCTCCCCCCACCATCATCATGCCAAACGACTTGATCCCCGCGCGGTCGGCCAGGAACTCGGTATGTCCGGGGGCTGGAAAACCGACCTGCTTCATCTGCGCCTTGTGAATGGGTGCCGTCGTGATCCCATCCACTTCGCCGGCCAGCGCCATGTCGGTAGCGCGGGCCAGGGCCGCGAAGGCCGCAGCCGCCGCGCGCGGGTCGGGCTGCCCATATGAAAGACCGGTCAGGTCCATTGGGTGCGGATCGTCCAGGACATCCAAGACATCCGCGTCAAAGCGGGCCTCGGAAAGGGTCTGGATGGGGCGAATGGACAAGGCTTGCGAAAAACGCGCCGCCGCCTGCGAAATCCATTCGGCCGGTCCAATCACAAACGGACGGCAAACGGCGTGAAGCGCACGATCCGACAGCGCTTTCACGATGACTTCGGGCCCGATACCGCAGAGGTCGCCCGTGGTGATGGCAATCGTTGGCTTCATACGTGGTTTCCGATCGTATTTTACAGGAAAAGCGGTAAGCGACGCGCGGTTTTTGCGCGTCCGTGTTCAGCGCCTGGTTGGGCTGCCTGCTCTGCCAGACGGTGAAGAAGAGGGTCCGTATACCGATAGCTGCGGAGCCACTTAAACCATCTCGTCATAGCTCATGTTTGCGATCTCCGTACGGATCCTGTCTCGGCTCTGACGTATACTTTAAACACAATCAAATGTCTTTGAAGTGGACTTATTCATTGCTTAAAACCTCCCGAGGCGTACGGATTTCAAGAAGAGGAGAACCCTTCTTGAGGTTGACCGCGTTGTAAGCGTGGATTCGCGTCCAGTTGACGAGTCCTTTCCTCAAATGGGATGAAGTTCCGCCAGGGCCTCCAGGTGGGCGGTCTGTGGAAACATCTCGAAAGGGACTAGCCGATGGAGCGAATAGCCCCCCTGGCCGAATGCGCGAAGGTCGCGCGCCAGCGTGGCCGGGTTGCAGGAAAGGTAGAGGATTTGCCCCGGCGAAAGCGCGCAAAGCGCGGTCAACGCGGCGGCGGAAAGCCCTTCGCGCGGCGGGTCTAAAAAGACCACAGCAAAACGACGCGGCCCCCGCGACAAGGACGCCAGGGCCTCCTCCACGGCGGTTTCAAGGAGCGTCACATTCGAAAGCCGAGTCTGGGCCAGGTTCCATTGCGCGTCGCGCATGGCGGCGGGATGGGACTCGACCGCCGTCACCTGTCGCGCCGATTCGGCAAAGGGGAGGGTAAAATTGCCCACCCCGCTGTAGAGCTCCAAAACCTCGTCGGATGGCGCCGGGGCCGCCCACGCCAGGGCCGTCTCGATCAGCAAGGGGTTGACCGACGGATTTATCTGGAAGAAGGAGCGATCGCTGACCCGCAAAGTCTTCCCCCTCACCGTGTAGATTAATGCGTCCGCCCCGAAGACCCGCCGCCGCCGACCGGTGTAGGCCACCACGCCCCGTCCGCCGATTTCCTTCAACGCATCGTAAAACCTGCGGCATCCTGCCTCCGAGATACGCTGCCCCTTTAAGACGGTCAGGATTTCACCCGCCGCGTTACTCTGGATTTCAATCTCCGAAATCCCCTGAAGCGGCAAGCGATCTCGAATGTGTGCCAGGGCGCGGTTGAGGGGGTCGCTCAAAAGCGGGCAGTTCGGGACCGAAACGATCCGATGGCTCCGTCGGCGATAAAATCCGATGCGGCCCCCTACGACCTTGAATTGCGCGCGGCTGCGGTAGTGAAAATCGGCGGGGGCGGCGATGGGAGGTTCAATTCGGGGCTCCGCCACCTTCCCAATGCGTTGAAGCGTCTCACGCAGCGCCTCGACTTTGTATCGGAGCTGCGCGGCCTGCGATGCATGCTGGAGCTGACACCCGCCGCACTGTCCAAACAGGGGACATCGGGGCGTCACCCGCTCCGGCGCGGGCCGAAGAATTTCCCCCAGCTCCCCCTCGCAATAATCGCCCCGAACGCGCGTCACGCGCACCGTGACCGTTTCACCGGGAAGGGTGTATGGGATAAAGACGGCCACCCCGTCAATCCACGCCAGGCCGCTCCCTCCCTGCACGATCCGCGCAACCTCTGCGGGGTGCAGGGGGGTGTCAGAAGGGGTGAAAGTGGCCATCTAACGCCGCTTGTTGTGTTGCCTTGAATCGGATGCCGATGTCAATGAACTCCAACGTCTGGGCCAGCGCCCGTTCGGCGGCTTCCACGCGGTTTTTCGGGTCGCCAAAGAATGCGGCCACCTCCGCGCGCCATGTTTCCGACCAGAGGGCGCGGGTGGCCTGAATCATCCGCTGCGCGCCGACGCTCCCCGACTTTTTTCGCAAGGTCTGCCAGTGCTCCCGGACAAACATCCAGGCCACCCCCTGCGTGCGGCCGTTCGAAAGCAGCGCGCGCACCGGCTTCCAGACGTCCTGTGTCCGCACGGCATCGGAAAGGGCAAACGACAGCAGCCGCAGCGCAAGCTCCGGCTTGTGAAAGTCGGCCAGCGCCGTCAGATAGTCGTCGCGTTCCTCCGGGGTTCGGCCGGTCTGGAACTTCTGGAGATAGGTCTCGAACTGCGATCCGCCGTCGGTGCGCGCGCAGAGGCGCAGCAGCACCACCACGAGCGTGGGATCGAGCGATTCGGGCTTGGCCCAATAGCGCGTCTGGCACCGCGGCAGTTCCGACAAGATATCCTCGTCCTGTGCGTGCGCCCCCAATGCCCAGAGGACGGAAGCCCGGGTCAGGCGCCGCTCGTCGTCCTCCCCCTTTTCCGGCACCCACCCCAGACGCCCCCAAAGCGGCCGATAAAACTGCTCCACCCAGGCCGCAAAGGCCGGACGGGCGGCTTCCGTCACCATCTGGTTGGAAAGGATGCCGAGGTAATTCGTGATGTCCTGCACCACTACGCGCGTGGCGTCCCCCCGAAAGCGCCCGAAGGCCACCATCATATGGCCGATCGGAACGTCACCCCGCACCATCTGTGCCCAGAGATGATTGAGATATCCCACGCGTTCTTCCGGCGAGAGGACGTCGGGGACGACCGACGACAGTTTTCCCCCCAGGTCGGCGTCGTATCGTGTGCGCAGAAAGCCCGCTTCGCTGGCATTGCCGTACACCCAGGAGATTGCACCCGTGGCCGGAAGTGTGACCTCCGTGACGGCGTCCTGGAGCAACACCGGATACGTCGAGACGCCCGAATCGTCGCGGTATTTCACCATAAAGGGCACGGTCCATTTTAGAGGGGCTCGCGTCGCCCCCTCATCCGGCAAAGCCGGATGAGCCTCCCCCTCAACGCCGCCTTGCGGCTGATCAAATCCATTCTGTTCGCCCAGGGCCGAGAAGCGCGCCTGCTCGATCCGTAACGATTTGCCCGCAAGAGAGAGCGTCACCAGCGGGAAGCCCGGCTGCATGAACCAGTCGTGCGCGATGTCCGACACCGGCTGACCGGACGCATCGGAGAGCGCGGCCCAGAGGGCGTCGGAGGTGGCGTTTTGGAAGGCGTTCTCCTTCATGTAACGCCGAATGCCCGCGCGAAACGGCGCCTCGCCCAGAAACTGCTCGATCATTCGCAGGCAGGCCGCCCCCTTCTCGTAGGTGAGGGCGTCGAACATCTCCTCGATCTGCGCCGAGGTGGTCACCTCCGCCCGGATCGGCCGCGTGGCCGAAAGGGCATCCACGGCCAGCGGAATCTGTTTCTCCTGCTGAAACTCCACCCAGCCGTTCCACTCGGGCCGCCACTGGTCCACGATCTTTGCGGCAAGCCACGTGGCGAAGGCCTCGTTGAGCCACAAATCGTCCCACCAGATCATCGTGACCAGGTTGCCAAACCACTGGTGGACGATCTCGTGCGTGATGACATTGGCCACGTCCCGCAACGTGGCGGTGGAGGTGAGCCCCTCGTCCACCAACAGACGCGAATCCCGAAAGAAGATCGCCCCCCAGTTCTCCATCGCCCCCATCGCAAAGTCGGGTACGCTGATCAGGTCGAGCTTGGGGTATGGATAGGGCAGATCGAAATAGTCGTTGAGCATCGGCAGAACGCCGGCGGTCACTTTGAGGGCAAAATCCGAAAGATGGAGTTGCCCGGGCACCGTCCAGACCGACACCCGCGTGGGGCCAACCTGAATCGTCCGTGCCGTAAGACGCGCCACACCCAGGGCCAGAAGATAGGTGGACATGACGGGCGTTTCATCGAACGTGACGGTCTTGAGATCGCCCGCGACCTGCTCCGACGCCACCGGCATGTTGGAGAGGGCGGTCAGATGGGCCGGGATGGAGACGGTCAACCGGAAGCGGGCCTTCATCGCCGGCTCGTCGAAGCAGGGGAACATCCGCCGGGCGTCGGTGGCCTCGAACTGCGTGAACGCAAACGTCTCGCCGCCCGACTTCGCCTCGTAGAGGCCCCGAAGCTGCGGATTGAGCCGGCCGGAAAAGGCAAGGGCGATCTGCGCCGGGCCCGCCGTCAGCGGTGTGGGGAACGACAGCGCAATCGTCTCCGATGCCGCGTCGGTTTCCATCCGTGCGGGCACCCAGGCTTCCCCCTGCCGCACACGGGGCTGCATGATCGAAAGCTCCAGCGCGTGGAGGACCACGACGGAGGTCGTCTCGCGAACGTCCACGTCAATGGAGACTTCCCCTTCAAAAGTCCGTGTCTCCGGCCGCACCGTCAGCGTGAGGCGATAGGTTTGAGGCCGCACCGCACCGGGCAGGCGACCGTTCGTCAAAGCGTGCATGGTTTTCTCCAGTGAAAGACCCGGAGATTATAAGCCGCCCGCCGGACACTAGCAAGGAATGCCGGAGTATGGTATAACACCCCATCGTTAATCGGCCGTGCAATCTGTGGGAACCCGTGTTACGAACGCTTAAAATCTCGTGGATGGTGACGCTGTTGGGGTTTGCGCTCCTGATCGCAAAGGCTTCTCCGTCCTTCGGATGGGGCTGGTTGGTGGGCGGGGCATTCGGGACCCTGAATGTGTGGGGATTCTGGCAACTGTTCGGACGGGCGTTCCGCGACGGCACTTCGATTCGGCGGCTGGCCGGCGTCTTTGCGCTCAAATCCATCGGCCTGGTGGGACTGACGATCGGGGTGGTTCGATTTCTCGCCGTTTCCCCAACGGGCTTCGCATGGGGGTTCGGGGTGCCGCTGGTTGTCATCCTGCTTCGTAATCTACGGGGGATGTCCGCAATCGGGGGGAGGTAAGGTTGGCGCAGGAAGCGGCAGAGGTAAGTCTTGAGGCCCCCAATATCGTGACGCTGCTCCACCACGCGTTCCACGATTCCCCCCTGGTGGACGTTTTGCACCACTTCGAGGCGCCCTTCTTCTCCGGTCTGGTCATCCTGGTTTTGGCATGGGTTACCCGCGCGGCCACGCGCAACCCGCAGCTTGTTCCCGGAAAACTCCAGAACCTGGTCGAAACCGCGGTGGAATATCTGGACGATTTCGTCACGGGGATCATCGGACCTTCCGGCAGGCACTACACCCCCTTCGTCGGCACCCTGTTTCTCTACATCGTGACGATGAACCTGATCGGCATCGTCCCCGGCATGAAGTCGCCCACCTCCAGCGTGAACACCACGATTGCCCTGGCCCTGACGGTCTTCGTCTACGTGCAGTCGGTGGGCATCCGAAACCTGGGGGTTTTGGGGTATCTGGACCATCTGGCCGGCAGTCCCAGGCCGAAGGGCCTCGTCGGAATCCTAATCGCTTGCATTTCGGTGCCATTTAATTTTATCCTCCACACGCTCGGAGAGTTGACGAAGCCGCTGAGTCTTTCAATCCGGCTGTTTGGGAATATCTTCGGCGAAGATGTGCTCATCGGCCAGATGCTCATGTTGGGCATTGCCGCCCTGAGTTTTTTCCACAGTCCGGTGGGGCTGCCGCTTCAACTGCCGTTCTATCTGCTGGCCATGTTGACCAGCGTGATCCAGGCGGTGGTATTTTCACTGTTATCCACCATCTACATTTTTCTGATGCTCCCGCACGACGGCGGGGCAGATCACTCACATGCGAAAGGAGACGTATGACACCCGGTGTTGCGCTTGCTTTTTCACTCCCCATTGCCGTTGCGCTGGCGGCGATCGGATCGGCCTTTGGACTGGGTAAAGCGGTGGCTGCCGCCATGGATGCGATCGGTCGCCAACCCGAGGCCGCGCCGCAAATCCAGATGGCCATGGTCATCGGCGCCGCCTTCATCGAGGCATTGACGATCTATGCCCTGTTGACGGTCTTCATCTTCATGGGCCGGGTCGGATAGACATCGTGACGCCGGACATTCAGCAGATTCTGACGCAGATTCTGGGGTTCCTCATCCTGCTTTGGCTGATGCGGAAGTTCGCCTTCCGGCCACTCCTCGGGATGCTGGATACGCGACGCCAGAAAATCGCGTCCGAATTGGAGGCGATTGCGGCCAGGCAAGCCGAAGCCGAAGCGTCGAAGCGGGACTACGAGACAAAACTTCGAGAGATCGAAGTCGAGGCGCGTCTGGTTGTCCAGCGTGCCGCCGCAGAGGGGCAGCGGGTGGCGAAAGAGATCGCGGATGCGTCCCGCAAAGAGGCCCAGGACATTCTCCAAAAGGCGAAGGCCAATATTGACCAGGAAATGGCCAAGGCCCGTGTCCAACTGCGTGACGAGGTCGCAATGCTGGCGATCTCCTGCGCATCCCGTGTCATCCAGGCGGAGATGGACCCGGAAA
>CAZOFZ010000068.1:0-9656 GCA_964579175.1 uncultured Nitrospirota bacterium
CCGGGAACCGGTCACCCCGACCATTGGCGAGGCGCGTCTTTTGCGCCTCGCCAACCACTTATTAACTTGCCATTTTGCCCTGATAATGCGATATTGGCTCTGTTTTCAGGCAATTCGGCCTGTGCCTATTATCAGCAATCCCAAGACGCAATGACGAAGGCACGTTATGCCTGACGCAACGAGAAGTCAACCCCCCAAACTGCTCGATCAGGCGCGGCAAGTGCTCCGTGTGCAGCACTACTCCATCCACACCGAGCGTTCCTATGTGGACTGGATCGTTCGATTCGTCCGGTTTCACAAAATGCGATCCCGCGTAGACCTCTTGCCCGCCGAACCGAAGATCGAAGCGTTCCTGACAGACTTGGCCGTGCACGGCAACGTCGCCGCTTCAACCCGGAATCAGGCGATGAATGCCCTGGTCTTCCTCTACAAACGCGTTCTCGATCACACCTTGGATGGCCGCATCGATGCGGTGCGGGCAGACAAGAAGGTCAACGTCCCCGTGGTCATGACCCGCGAAGAAGTCGCCGCCGTCCTCTCGCTCATGGATGGAACCCCCCAATTGGTGGCCAAACTGCTCTACGGGAGTGGCTTGCGGATCATGGAAGCCGTCCGACTCCGGGTCCAGGACATTGACTACCAGATGAAGCAGCTGACCGTCCGCGCAGGCAAAGGCGACAAAGACCGGTTCACCACCTTTCCAGCCACCCTCACGCCGCTACTCCAAAACCACCTGGCCGGGGTCAAAACACTGCACCAGCAGGACCTGTCTCATGGGCATGGCGCGGTGTACCTCCCGCATGCGTTGGCGCGGAAATACCCCAATGCCGACAAGGAATGGGGCTGGCAATATGTCTTTCCCGCCCGAAATCTTTCCACCGACCCCCGGGCGGCCCTCACCCGTCGCCACCACGTCGATCCGAGCGTCATCAACAAGGCCATCAAGGCGGCGGTTCGCCGCACCGGCCTGACGAAACGGATCAGCGCCCATACCTTTCGACATTCTTTCGCCACCCACCTGCTGCAGCGCGGCACCGACATCCGCACCCTTCAGCAACTCCTCGGGCACGCGGACGTGGCTACCACCATGATCTACACCCACGTCCTGCAGCAGGGCGGGCAGGGCGTCGCAAGTCCTCTGGACGATCTCGGCTTGTGAGTTTCTTGCTGGACCGACCGGACCCGTAATTTGGTGAATGTGCCTCAACCCACCCTCGCGCATTTCGGCTCAACCGGCTGACCTGGAACGGCGATTCCACCGATCGGACGAAGGCGCTTGCACTTACACCCGCATTCGTAAGATGATGCCACCTCATGAAGGCCCGTCATCCCCGCGAAGGCGGGGCCCCGGATGCCCGATGGATTCTGGCCGGATTTCCCAATCACAGCACGATCACAGTCTTTTAGAACGATGCGGACAGATTATTGTGGCAACTTGACGCTTGCGGCTGCGGGCCGGGAGGTGACGCTTGCGGGATGGGTGCATCGGCGGCGGGACCATGGCGGCCTGACGTTTGTTGACCTGCGGGATCGCGAAGGGCGGGTGCAGGTGGTCTTCAGCCCCGACACTGCGGCCGGCGTGCATCAGGCAGCCCATGCGCTCCGTTCGGAATATGTCATCCAGGTGACGGGGAAGGTGGCGCCACGACCCGCCGGCACCGAAAACCGCGAGATGGCCACCGGCGAAATCGAGGTGCACGCCCGCACGCTGCTCATCCTCAACACCGCGCTGACCCCGCCGTTTCCCTTGGACGAAGCGGCGGAGGCCTCGGAGGCGCTTCGGCTGCAATATCGCTATCTCGACCTGCGCCGGCCCTCGGTCCAGAAGCGGTTTGTGCTGCGACATCGCCTCTCCCAGGCCTTTCGGGCCTTTTTGGATCGGCACCACTTTCTGGAGATCGAAACGCCGTACCTGACCCGGAGCACGCCGGAAGGGGCGCGCGACTTTCTGGTTCCCAGCCGACTCAACCCCGGCGCGTTTTATGCCTTGCCGCAGTCGCCGCAATTATTCAAGCAGATTCTGATGGTGTCGGGCTTCGATCGCTATTACCAGATCGTCCGCTGTTTCCGCGACGAAGACCTGCGCGCCGACCGCCAGCCCGAATTTACCCAGGTGGACATCGAGATGTCGTTCGTCCGGCGCGACGACATTCTAGACCTGATGGAGCGGATGATCGTGGAGGTGGTCTCGACGGTTCGCACGATTTCCGCGCCTTTCCCTCGGATGACCTACGACGAGGCGATGCGCCGCTTTGGCTGCGACAAGCCCGATCTGCGCTTTGGCATGGAAATCCGGGAGCTGTCCGATCTTGCGGCGCGCTGCACATTTCAGGTGTTCCGCAGCGTCGTGGAGGCAAAGGGATGTGTCCGGGGGATCAATGCGAGCGGCCTTTCCACCCTCTCCCGCAAGGAGATGGACGACCTCACGCAGGAAACGATCCGGGACGGGGCCAGGGGGCTCGCCTGGATGAAGGTGACGTCCACCGGCGTGGAGTCGCCGATCGCGAAGTTTTTCGACGCGGCGCTCCTGGATGAAATCCGCCGCCGGATGGAGGGCACGCCGGGCGATCTGCTGCTCTTCGTGGCCGATCGGGAAAAGGTCGTTTGCGAGACGTTGGGCCGCCTCCGCTTACGCCTCGGTAAACGCCTGAACCTGATGGATCCGGAGGCGCTTGCGCCCCTCTGGGTGACCGACTTCCCGCTTTTGGAATATGACGCAGCCGAGCGTCGCCATGTGGCCATGCACCACCCGTTCACCGCGCCGATGGACGAGGATATCCCGCTCCTTTCGAGCGAGCCGCTGCGCGCACGTGCCAAGGCCTACGACATCGTGCTCAACGGCACCGAGGTGGGGGGCGGGAGCATCCGGATTCACCAGAGCGACGTGCAGTCGAAAATGTTCGACCTGCTGGGTATCTCGAAAGAAGAGGCCGAGGGCAAGTTCGGATTTCTGCTCCGCGCCCTGCAATACGGCGCACCACCCCACGGCGGCATCGCCCTGGGATTCGATCGGCTGGCGGCGATTTTGTCCGGTTGCGACTCCATCCGCGACGTGATCGCCTTCCCCAAGACCCAGAAGGGGATTTGTCTGATGACCGACGCCCCCGCCGCCGTGGCGCCCCGTCAGCTCCAGGAGTTGCACATTCGGGCTGCACATTCGGAGCGGGCACCCTTGGATATGGGCTCGATATGAAAAAATCGCAGTCCGGGTTTACACTCGTTGAAATCATGGTCGTGATGACCATCCTGGCGATTCTGGCCGTCATGGTCGTCCCCCGGCTGGTGGGCAGGACCGATGACGCAAGGCGGACGGCCGCTCAGGTGCAGATCAAAAATATCGAACAGGGACTTAGCCTGTATAAACTGGACAACGGCGTTTATCCCGACACGGAACAGGGACTCCTGGCCCTCGTACAGAAGACGACGGTCGGTCAGATTCCGAAAAATTTTCGGGAGGGGGGCTATCTCCCCAAGGTTCCCAACGACCCGTGGGGCAACCCCTATCTCTATGTCAGTCCCGGAACCCATGGAGATTACGACATTCTTTCCTATGGCGCCGATGGCGAGGCAGGTGGAGAAGGAGACGACGCCGACATCGAAAGCTGGAACCTGGAATAGACCTCATGCAGAGACGCAGAGAGCGCAGAGGAAACTGGAGGTGGCTCGGCCCCTGAATCGTCGCTTCTGCGGTCTGAAGGGGGGGGGCTTTGCCCGATGAGGAGGCGACGCGGGCCCGCCGAGGGCGGGTTCACCCTGTTCGAGCTGCTCCTGGTCGTTCTGCTGGTCGGCATGATGGTGCTGTGGGTCACGCCGCGTCTTTCCTCCTTCGGCGCCCGGGATTTAAAATGGACCGCGCGCCGGATGAGCGGGCTGATTCGCCACCTGGCGGCGGAAACCTCGGCGACAAAACGCCCGCATCGCCTCTATTACGACCTTTCGGAAAAACGCTATCGCGTCGAAGTGTTGGAAGAAAGCGGCGAATATGTGGAGAGCGGCGATACCCTGGCGCGCGGCGATGCCCTGCCCGAGGGGATCGTCTTTGAAGACGTCACGACGGCGGGCATGGGCAAGGTGACCGAAGGGGAGGTCTACACGCAGTTTCATCCCTTCGGCGTCGAGAAGACCTGGATTCACCTCCGGTCGGACGATAAGCGGTGGTCTCTGGAGGTCCACCCCCTGACGGGACGGGTGACGGTCCATGACCGGTATGTGGACAAAGCGACGCAGTAGCACGGGGTTTACGCTGCTCGAAATCATGATCGCCCTGGCGATTCTGGGCACCTCCCTCATCGTGCTGCTGGGGCTTCGCAATCGCAGCCTGGCCACGGCGTCGCTCTCGAACCATATGACGGAGGCGGCACTCCTGGCGCATCGGCAACTTTCGGAGGCCGCCCGCTTCCCGGAGATCGGCGATCAGGAAGGGGCATTCGAGGAGACCCCCTACCGCTTTCGTCAGGAGGTCCGTCCGACGCCGTTCGATGGCATCCGGGAGGTGGCCGTCGAAGTGCGGTGGATGGAAGGAGGCGCCGAGGAAACGGTTCGTCTGACCCGTTATCTCTTTCGGTAGCACGCGATGACCGCCAGGCAAAAAGGTTTTACGCTGATCGAGGTGCTGATCTCCGTCGGCATCCTGTTGATCCTGTTCACGACGCTCTACGTTACGTTTGACGCAACCCACAAGGCCTCGGAGCGGGTGGAGGCCGAGGCGGACCATTTCCGGCTGGCGCGATTCGGGTTTGATCGCCTCATACGGGACATCAGCATGATTTATCAGGCGGAGAAGGCGGCGCCAACCGTGGCGCCAAACGTGGCATTTGAGGGGGTGGATCGTGTTCGACGCGTCGCGGAGGGCGACTTCCCGGATGACAGTCTTCGTTTCACAACTCTGTCGCATGGCCGGACCACCAAGGACGCACCGGAGTCCGATAAAAGCGATATCCGCTATTATTTACAGGACGCGCGCCTGATCCGCGAGGCCACCCTCGCAAACGGCCGGGTCGTTCAGGATGAATTGGGAGAACCGGTGTGGGGGCTCAATTTCCGTTACCTGAACGCGGACGGGGTCTGGGTGGACGAATGGGATACGACGCGGTTTCCGGCCTCCGTGGAAGTCGAGATGACGTTCAAAACAAGCGAAGGGAAGGTGCGCCGTTTGGGCACCCGGACGGAGATTCAACCGGTCGAGGGAGGGCTTTAGAATTTCGGAGGGTAGCGGCGGAGGGATTCGAACCCCCGGCCAAGTGATTATGATTCACCTGCTCTGCCTCTGAGCTACGCCGCCAAAACCCGGATTCATACAGGTTCGTATGAGGACGCTCCGCAATATACACGCAAGGCGCACACGGAAGATTTTATAGCAGTTTGGCGGTTGATTCGTCAATCTGATGAAACGTCAATGGAGGGTTCATGAGTATCACACAAAGCACTGTAAACATGGCCGTGTTCTGCGATCTGGAGAACGTGGCCATCGGCGTCCAGACGGCGCATTATGCAAAGTTCGACATTAAAAAAGTCCTGGAGCGGCTCCTCCTGAAGGGGAACATCGTCACCAAAAAGGCCTACTGCGACTGGGAGCGCTATCGCAATCTCAAAGATGGGTTGCATGAGGCGGCATTCGAGTTGATCGAAATTCCGCATGTCCGGCAATCGGGTAAAAACTCGTCCGATATCCGGATGGTCGTGGATGCCCTCGATCTTTGCTATACCAAATCCCACATCGGAAATTTTGTCATTATCAGCGGAGACTCCGATTTTTCCCCTCTGGTCAGCAAATTGCGGGAAAACAACAAGACGGTCATCGGGATCGGCGTCAAGAATTCCACCTCGGACCTGCTGGTGTCCAATTGTGACGAGTTCCTGTTCTACGACGACATGGTGCGGGAAGAAGAGGCCAGCCGCAGACAACGGATGGCCGTCGTGAAGCCTGTGGCTGCCAGACCGGACGCCAGGCCGGACGCCAAACCCGACACCGTGACGGATGCGAAGAACGACGAGGCGCGGAAGGAGTCCAAGAAGCAGGAGGCCATCCATCTGGTGCTGGAGACGGCGGAGGCCATCTTTAACGAGCGTGGCGAAAACGAAAAGGTATGGGGCTCGATGGTGAAACAGGCCCTGCGTCGGAGGAAGCCCGGATTCAATGAGTCTTATTACGGATTTCGCTCATTCAGTCAGCTCCTGGAAGAGGCGCAGACCCGCAAAAAACTGGTCCTGGAGAAAGACCAGACATCGGGCAGCTACATTATTGTGGACCTCGGAGAGGAGACGAAGGGAGCGGGCACGCCAAGCGAGGTGATGGGCGAGGCGATGGCCGAAGTCATGGCCGCGCCTTCTGGTCTTTCAAGCGTTGATAATGTTGCAGATAGCCCCGCGTAACCGAATCGGCGTGCAGGCGCAGCGCTTGGGCATATTGATTCAGGTAGGCGCGCAGGTAGACTTCCGGGGGCAGGGTCTGTATCCGGTCTTCCTCGATGGATGAGAGGTAGGAGGGATTGATCCGCGTTTTGTGGGCAATCTCCTGGAGCGAGACCCCGCGCGCTTCACGCAGTTTTTTCAGGACGTCTCCCGTCACCTCCTCGATGGGCGTGGACACCTCGGCCTCCGGGGGGGGAGGTGTCGCTTTACTTGGGAAAAGCCCCGGCGTGGCCTGGGCCAGGGCATCGTCATAGGCCTTCCGCCGGTCGGCCTGCCCCAGCGTTCGATACGCCTCTTCCACCCTTTTAAAAATCAGGGCGCGCTCTTCGGGGCCAAACAGCGGGTTTGCGGCGATGGCGTCTCCCGTATAGGTCTTTTTTGCAAGCTGGTAGGCCCGCTGGATGTCGCCCCAGGTCGCGCCGTATGGCACTTCCAGCACTTCGTAATGGTTCTGATCGCCCACCGGTTTCATGCCGCAACGTCTCCGTCGAGAATCAGGTTGAACGCCAACTCCTCCCCCTTCATCAAGTTGGAGAGGGCCTGTCCCAAAAACTCTGCGGGTCGGGAATGGGGGTGCGAGAGGAGCAGGGGGCGGCGTTTCTTGGTGGCCTGCCAAATGTGATCGTCATACTCGACATAGCCCACGTAGTCCACCTTCATGCCATAATACTTCGTGCAGGCGCTTCGCATGGAGAAGCCCAGGGTGATGTCGTCCTTCGAACGGACCTGGTTGACGATGATCTTGGGATGAAAGGTGAAGACGGCCTCCTTCAGCCTGGCCCCCGCATCGGGAGAGAGCGTCGTGACCTGCTCGATCAGATCGTACGGTGTCCGAATCCCCCGTTCGTTTTTTTCATCCATCGCCATCGCGATGACCTCCTGAATTTCCGGGTCGCGCGCGATTTTTTTGAAACGGCGATAGAAGGCGCTTTTGATAAAGCGATAGACATTTTCGATGGAGGTGGGTTCCGGAATGACGCTCAGAATGCCCACATCGGCCGTGAGGAAAAAATCCAGGCTGGTAAACGACGTCCCCGCCCCCAAATCCAGGATGACATACTCGAAATCGAGGGTATGGATTTGGCGGATCAGCCGCATCTTCTGCGTATGTTTGGGATTGGCGATCTCCAGATAGTCCTGCGCGCCGGAGATCAGGGAGAGGTTCTGGACTTCGGTGGGCACCAGGACATCCGTAATATCGCGCACCTTCCCATGGATGAAATCGGAAAGGGTGGTGCGGGGCTGCACTCCCAGGCAGGTATGCAGATTCGCGCAGCCCAGATCGGCATCGATCAGGAGTACCCTCCTGCCCCGTTTTGCGAGGCCGATGCCCATATTGGCCGCAATAAAGGTCTTCCCCGTTCCTCCCTTTCCGCCCCCGACGGCCCACACTTCCCGTTTTGGAACCGGCCGATCCTGCTGCATTGCCATCGCCATTGATAGAGGTTCAAGAGGGGCGCAATCGGGGGTCGCGCTGTCCCGACTTTCCGTTTCAGGAGGTGCCGGACCGCTGGAGAAGGGGGAGTTTGATGGAGAGCCGCGTCCCTTTGCCCACCCCGGAGTCTATGAAGAGTTTTCCGCCCATCATCTCCACCTGCTCCCGCATCCGGAAGAGTCCCAGACTGCCCCGTGGCGTGGCGGCAAAGCAACGCTTTGCGTCGAATCCCTTTCCATCGTCCGTAACGGAAAGGCAGACATACATCTCTTTCTTTTCCAGGCCGATGAGCACCGACTTTGCCTGGGCATGCCTGGCCACATTGGCCAGGGCCTCCTGAACCAGGCGGTAGAGAGGGAGTTCGATTTGGGGAGGGAGCCGCTTTTGGATGCCTGGCGACTGGAGATTGGTCGTGATGCGCATCCGTTTCGAAAAGACATCCAGATAGCCGCGCAGGGCGGGAACGAGACCCGCGTCATCCAGCGCGGCAGGGCGCAGGTCGTTGGCCGCTTTTTGCATCTCTTCCCGTGTCCTGGCGGCCTGGGCCTGCAACTTGCGAATCTGCGCGCGGAGGGAGGCCGTCTGCGGTATGGCAGGGGTCGCCTGCTGCAATGCCGACGGTTTCGGCACCTCCGTAGCTGCGGGTATTTCCGTGGAGATGGGGGGCATGGGGGGCGCGTCTTCCGGGGGCGCCGTTTCGCGTGGTACCTCCGGGGGCTTCGCTTCCGGCGCGGTCTCACCGCCAACCAGACCCTGTTCAATCTGGGCAATCGTCCGCTTCGTCTCCAACCATTGTTTATCGCTCGTCTGTCGGAGGAGATGGGCAATGCGCCTTTTCTCTTCTTCCTGCAGATTGACGACCGACAGGGAAAACGCCTGGAGACGATCCGCGCGCCGCATGGCCTCCCGATGACGCATGGCGTGATCCATGGCCGTGGCAATGGGCGCGGTCAGCGCGGCAAGCATTTCCACATCCTGGGGCGTAAACCGTTTGAAATGGCGGGTGTCGTCCAGCAGCAGGACACCCACAACCCGTTCCTTCGACAGGAGGGGGAGCGCCAAAACGGCGCGGGCATTGAAGAGACGCAGCCACTTTTTATCCATTCTCGAATCGGCCCGGGCATCCTCGATTACCAGCGGGTGCTTCGTCCGGGCCGCCAGCGCAACCGGCGCGTTCGCGTCCAGGGCAATCTCCATCTCCCGCACGGCATCGCCACGGTTGTGCGTCGCGGCCATCCCGCGGAGCAGACCGCGCTTTTCATCGAAGGCGAAGACGCAGGCATGTTGCGCGCCCCCCATCGTTGCAAAATGTTCCGTCACGTCCGTCAGACATGCCTCCAGCGGAAGGCCCGCCACGGCCGCTTGCGAAAGGGTATTGGCCAGGGTCAGGGCCTCAATCTGCCGGCGTGCCGACAGGGTCCATTGCAGCCGATCCAGCGCCGCCTGCCACGCCGCTTGAATCAGGACCGACTTTTCGGGGTGCCCCTCCGCGGGCGATGCCCCCGGGAAACAGAGCAGACCCCACGGCCGCTCGGAAGACCGAACCGGGATTTGCCACGAGACCTCCCCGGAGCCCTCCTTGCCGTTTTCATGAATGGGGAGACCGTAGGTTGAAAGATGATGCACTTTCTCCTCCGGCATCCCTTTGTGTGCCACCATGAGGAAGCGACTTGCCCCTTGTTCCAACAGATAGCCCGCCTCCACGTTGGCCAGCAGGCATGTCCTGGAAAAAAGATCGGAAAGCAGGGCCTCCCGTCCGATGAAATCGCCCATACCGTTTAGGAAACCATCCGGGATGCCTCTGCCGGTT
>CAZOFZ010000069.1:0-9510 GCA_964579175.1 uncultured Nitrospirota bacterium
CCATTACCCCGCCCATTACCCCCGTTGATGTGACTCCCATGGATGCGCTCCACAACCCCTTGTAAAAGAACGGGGCAGCCTAGCAAAAACGTTGTTCTCTGTCAAACGGAACCGATTCAATATTCGCATCCATCGGAACGAACTCGCAGGAACTTGAGATATTTGGGGATCCATCCGCCGAATGTCCCCCCAGGATTGATCTCTCTCCACCATCGGACTAGAATCCTATGAAGTAGTCGTTGGATGCAGCGTTGCGGGATGCAGCGTTGCGCTGCGGAGAAACGATCGTCTTCAAAGAGGCAGCCCGCTTTGGAAATGGCGTCCGAATCGTATTTTCGGAAGACGGGAACGGCCCTCTCGCTGGTCTTTCTCTTAAACCTCCTCCTGGCCCTCGCCAAGCTGATCGGAGGGGGACTGATCCAGTCGGTCAGTATGCAGGCAGACGGCATCCATTCGCTCCTGGATGCCGCGTCCAGCGCTGTGGCCATTATCGCGATCCGGGTGGCCTCCCGTCCTCCGGACGAGGCGTACCCCTATGGTCACCACAAGGTCGAGACATTCGCTTCTCTCTGTGTCTCCGTTTTTATTTTTCTGGGATGCATCGAAATCGTCAGGGAAAGTTATTGGCGCTGGATGGGCGCCGCATCTCCGAAACCGGCGATGGCGGGTTTCGTTCTCATGCTGGTCTCCATGGCCATCAACTGGGCCGTCAGTCGCTGGGAACAGAAAAAGGGGGCGCTCTACAAAAGCGAGGTGATGATTGCCGATGCACTGCACAGCCGGAGTGACGTCTGGAGTTCTTTCTCCGTCATCGTCAGCCTGGCGGCCGCGCGGGCGGGCTATCCGATCGTGGACCCGATCGTGGCCGTTGTCATCGCCCTGATTATCGGGAAGGCCGGCGCGCAAATTTTATGGGAGAGTTCCAAAGTCCTCACGGACGCCGGAAGAATCGAGGCGCGGGAGATCGAAGCCGTGGTCTCGGAAATCCAGGGGGTTGCCCTCTGCCACAAGGTGCGGACACGCGGCAACCTGGGGCATGTTTATGTGGACCTGCATATCCATGTCGCGCCCGAAATGAGCATGGAGGCCGCGCATCTGCTGGCCCATCGGGCAGAGTCGGCGATCATGGAAAGATTCACCGAGGTGGTCGAGGTGGTGGTTCACCTGGAACCCCATCTGCCCGGCCTTGCGAATGACTGAAGCGCATCTCTAAAAACCTGCTGCGCGGGGCACTTAAGCGACAGACGCGACAATCCGATGAAGCGGCATGCGGGGGATCACATGAAGAGCATGAAGAGATGGATGGCATACGTAGCGTTTTTTTGTCTGCTCCTGCCCAGCGAGGGACAGGGTCGGCAGGTGGACCCCTATATCGAAGTACAGTTGGAGACGCTGCACCGCGACTTGATCGAGGAGAATGCCTCGTTCCTGGGCCAGAATTTTCCGGATGCGGCGATCTCCGCCCAGTCATTGCGGCTTTTGGGGGTGGTGGGCGTCCGACTGTTTGACGTCATTTCTCTCTATGGATTAGCGGGGGGGAGTGATTTGGCCGTGGATGACTTTGGCTTTCAGAGCGATCTTTCCGGGACCTATGGCGGCGGGATTGAGCTGCGGGTCCAGCCGGAGGCCGCTTATCATCTGTTTGCCGATTACCGCTACCTTCGCACCGAGGCCAAAGACTCGGTCCGCTTTGCCCCCGGCATTGACTTCGATGAAGACGGCTTCATAGACACCGATGAGCTTCTGGCCGACGAACAGGTGACGGAGACCCTGGAATGGACGGAACATCTCGTGAAATTTGGCATGCGTATCAAGCATGACCTGTTCGAACCGTATGGCGGCGTCCGGGTCTCCTGGGTGCGGGGCACCGATCACATCCCCTCCCGCGTGCAGACCCTGAAGGTGGCCTTCAAACAGGATGCATCACTGGGACTGTTTCTGGGGACCGCCTACGCGCTCCCCGCAACGCGCGGCACGGCCCTCTTTATCGAAGGGAGCCTGCTGGATCAATACGCCCTCACCGGTGGCATCCGGATCGGCCTTTAATCACACCGTCATTCCCGCGAATCGGGAATGACGGTTCTGCAGGGAGGGTTAGCCATGAATATGAAGAAGACATTCTGGGTGTTTCTGCTTTTGTGGGTGGGGTTGTCGGGTTGCCATGCCACGGTCTCGCACGGCGTGCGGGGGAGTGCGACCTATACGACGGGGCACGTTTATTATGACGTCCCGGTCTACCCGGACCCGTTCCTCTATCCGGGATATTTCCACGACCCGCGTCTCCGTTTCTACGGCAACGCGCGATACCTCTATCCCGTTTATCCGACGTACAACATCATCGTGGATGAAACGGTCGTCGTCCGGCCAGGCCGTCGTCGTCTTCACAAAGAATTGTCCGGGGAGGATATACCCGTCTTGCGACGGCGCCTCCACGGCGGCGCGTCACGGTAAGGGCTTGTCAAGGAATAACCTACACACAAAGGGCAAACGAGTCGCCCTGTTTGCAAGGCGTAAGGAGCGCGCATACCCTTCTGGTATGTAAGCGACGCGCAACGCAGCAAACGGGGATGAATCGGCAGCCCGATTGTATGGGTTATTCCTTGGCAAGCCCTACGGGCGCGTCCACGTAGGCCCCCAGTTTTCGTAACCGGGCCAGGCGCTGTTGCAGGCGAAGTGGTGGCGGGATCGCGAGGAGATGTCCGAGCGATCGGAAGATCGCCTTTTTCGTCGTCTCGAACACTTTGGCGGGATCGCTGTGGGCGCCCCCCACTGGTTCCGGGATCGTCTCATCCGTGATGCCCAGTTTCAACAGATCGGGCGCCGTCAGTTTGAGCGCCTCGGCGGCCTCCGGCGATTTGGCGGCGTCGTTCCAGAGAATCGCGGCACATCCTTCCGGCGAAATAACCGAGTAGACCGCATATTCCAGCATCATCAGACGGTCGCCGACCGACAGGGCCAGGGCACCGCCACTCCCCCCTTCTCCGATCACGACCGTCACGATCGGCACATTGAGCTGCGACATCGCGAGCAGGTTTTGCGCAATGGCCCCGGCCTGTCCACGCTCTTCGGCCCCCGCGCCCGGATAGGCCCCCGGCGTGTCCACCAGCGTGATAATCGGCTTGTCGAACCGCTCGGCCATCCGCATGATCCGCAGCGCCTTGCGGTATCCTTCCGGATGCGGCATCCCGAAGTTGCACGCCATTCGGCCCTTGGTCCCCTTCCCCTTCTCCTGCCCGATCACGACGACGCTGCGTCCTTCCAGACTGCCCAGTCCGGCAACGATTGCGGGATCGTCTCCGAAGAGGCGGTCTCCATGCAGCTCGGTGAACCCCTCAAAAATCGCGGCGATATAGTCGGAGGCCGAGGGACGTTGTGGGTGTCGGGCAATTTGGGTCCGCTGCCAGGGGGTCAGCTTGGCGTAGATTTCCTCCTGCAATGCGGCCTTTTTCTTCTCCAGTTTTTTGAGCGTCTCCGTATGACTCGGATCGTCGCCACGCAGCCCCTTGTAATGTGCGATCTTCTCCTGGATGGCCAGGATCGGTTTTTCAAAATCCAGGGCGTCCTTCATGGCCGCGAGACCTCGACTTTGATCCCCCGTCCGAAGCGCGCCAGAATCGCGTGGCGCATCGGCTCGGAACCGTCCACACGCAGGGCAGGATCCGCCGCAATCCGGGTCTCGGCCCCGCCTGCGGCATGAATGGTAATTTGGAGCGGGCAATCTCCCGGATATTTTTCCAGCTCCCGCTTCAAGTTTGGCAAATCGGCGGGCGTAAACGCCTCCGCAAAGAGGGTGACCACAACCGGATGCACCGTGGAGGCCGTGGACGCTTCGGGGACTGCGGAGACGGATTCGGTCGGTTCCAACCCTTCCGGCACGCGCAGGGGGATCACCTCCGTGGCCTTCAATTTAACCCCCGCTTCGCCCCGATCCAACGTCCCCTCGATCATCAGCGGCACCCCCTGGCGCAGCAGGAGCGCGGCCGAGGCAAACAGATCCGGGAAGACGATCACCTCGACCGAACCGGTCAGGTCTTCCAGGCGCACGTAGGCCATCTTGTCCCCCTTGCGCGTGGTCGTCACCTTCTCATGGACGATCAGGCCGCAGACTTTGACGGACCGATTGTCTTCGGCCGTGGCCAGCTCTTCCGTGGGGGTGGCCCCCTGTAACTTCATCACGCCGCTGTAGCGGGTGAGGGGATGGCGGGTCACGAAAAATCCGACCGTCTCCTTCTCCAGGGCAGCGATTTTGTCATCCTCCCACTCCGGAAGATCGGGCAACGGCGGCTCCATCTCCGACAAGCTGTCGCCAAAGATGGACATCTGGAGCATCTCCCCTTTTTCTTCCTTCTTTCGCCCGCCAAAGGCCACGGCCGGTTCCAGCACCTCCATGAGTACCGACCGCTTCGCGCCGGTGGAGTCGAACGCGCCGCAGTGGATGAGGCTTTCCAGCACCCGTTTGTTGGCCCGGCGCAGATCGATCCGGGCACAGAAGTCGAACAGGGAACCGAACCGCCCGCAGGCCTGGCGCGCGGTCAGGATGGCGTCAATTGCGGCGCTTCCCACGTTCTTGATGGCCGCCAGGCCGAAACGGATGCCGTCGGGCGTGACGGTAAAATCGCGCGCACTTTCGTTGACGTCCGGGGGAAGCATCCGAATGCCCATCTTCCGACAGGTCCCGATATATTTGACGACCTTGTCCGAGTTGCCCATCTCGCTGCTCAACAGGGCCGCCATGAACGCGGTCGGGTGGTGACACTTCAGATAGGCCGTCTGGTAGGTAATCAGAGCATAGGCGGCGGAGTGGGACTTGTTGAACCCGTAGCCCGCGAAGTATTCCATCAGATCGAAAATATTTTCCGCTTTTTGGAGCGGAATCTGTTTGTCGCCGGCACGCCGAATGAACAGGGCCTTCTGCGCCGCCATCTCTTCCGGCTTCTTCTTCCCCATCGCGCGGCGCAGCAGATCGGCCTCTCCCAGGGAAAAGCCCGCCAGGACGCTGGCGATTTTCATCACCTGTTCCTGGTAGACGATCACGCCGTAGGTCTCGGATAAAATTTCTTCCAACTGGGGAAGCTCATAGTGGATCTTGGTCTGACCCCGTTTGCGCTTGATAAAATCGTCCACCATCCCGCTGCCGATCGGCCCCGGACGGTAGAGGGCCAGAATCGCAATCAGGTCCTCGAACGCCGTCGGCTGCATCTTCACCAACAGGTCCTGCATGCCGCTACTCTCCAGCTGGAAGATGCCGTCGGTCTCGCCGGAACCGAGGAAGGTATAGGTCTTTGCGTCGTCCAGCGGCAACATCGGAAGATCGAGCTGGGGGGCGGACGCATTCACCAGACGGACGGCATGGTCAATCACCGTCAGGGTGCGCAGGCCCAGGAAATCGAACTTCACGAGGCCGATCCGTTCGATGTCGCCCATCGCATATTGCGTGACGATCTCCCCCTTGCTCCCCCGATAGAGTGGAACGTGCTCGGTGAGCGGGTCGGCGGAGATCACCACCCCCGCCGCATGGGTGGAGGCATGTCGCGCCAATCCCTCCAACTGTCTGGCCAGCGCCATCAGATCGCCCACCTTCGGATCGGCCTGGGCGGCCTGCCCAATCCGGGGCTCCTGCGCGAGAGCCTCCTCCAGCGTGATGTTGAGGGTATTGGGAATCAGTTTTGCCAGGCGATCCACCTCGGCATAGGGGATTTCCAACACCCGTCCCACGTCACGCACTGCGGCCCTCGCAGCCATCGTTCCGAACGTGATGATCTGACCGACATGGTCGCTGCCGAACTTTTGCGTGACGTAGCGAATCACCTCGTCGCGCCGATCCATGCAAAAATCCATGTCAATGTCGGGCAGCGTGATCCGCTCCGGATTGAGGAACCGCTCGAAGAGCAGATCGTAGGCGATCGGGTCAATATCGGTGATGGCCAGGGCATAGGCGACCAGACTCCCCGCGGCGGAACCGCGTCCGGGCCCCACGGGGATTTGGCAGGAGCGCGCGTAGTTGATGATGTCCCAGACGATCAGAAAATAACCGGCATACCCCATGGCATTAATGACCCGCAGCTCCATCGAAAGCCGCGCTTCATAGAGCGAAGGCGCCGTGGCGCCCGGCATCCGCTCCATCCGCCGCGAGAGCCCCTGCCGGGCCAGCGATTCCAGATAGGCCTCGCGGGTGATGCCGGGCGGCGGGGCATAATGCGGGAGGTGGAATTCTCCCAGTTTCAGGCGCAAATCCACCCGCTCCGCGATGCGCAGCGTGTTGGTAATCGCCTCCGGCACCTCACCCAGGCCCCGGATCATTTCGTCGGGCGATTTGAAATAGAGCTGCTGCGTTTCGAAGCGCATCCGATTCGGCATGTTGACCGTTTTGCCGGTCTGCAAACAGAGCATGATGTCGTGCGCGTGGGCATCCCCCGGGTGCAGATAGTGGCAGTCGTTGGTGGCCACCGGTGGAATCCCCTCGCGCGATGCAAGCCGCACCAACTGCCGGTTGGCCGCTTTTTGAAGTTCCAGGCCGTTGTCCTGGATTTCGATGAAAAAACGATCCTTGCCGAAAATATCCCGGTAGACGTGCGCCGCCGCGACCGCCTCCTTTTCGAGGCCGCGGTTTAACAGATAGGGGATCTCCCCGCGCAGACAGCCCGACAGGCCGATCAAGCCGGCGCTGTGTTGCGCGAGCACTTCTTTATCGATGCGCGGTTTATGGTAGAAGCCTTCCAGGTGCGCGATGGAGACCAGCTTCATCAGGTTTTTGTAGCCGGTCTCGTTTTCGGCCAGCAGGATGAGATGGTAGTATGGGTTGGCGCTCCCCCCCTGCCCGTAGTCGTCTTCATGGACGCCGTGGACATTCTTATCGAACCGGCTTTTCGGGGCGAGATAGGCTTCACAGCCGATGATCGGCTTGACGCCGGCCTTTTGGGCCGCCTGATAAAATTCGATAGCCCCGAACAGATTGCCATGATCGGTCATCGCCACCGCGGGCATCCCGAAGCGTTTGGCCTGTTCGACCAGCGGCGTAAGCCGCGTACAGCCATCCAGAAGACTGTACTGCGTATGGAGATGAAGGTGGACAAACTGCGACATGGGACGATCTTAACGGGCGCAGGGGGGAAGGTCAAGATTACGCGGACCGGACGCGCGGGGGTCGCCGGCAATCCGGCGGTGTGCGCATTTTTTGCTTGTCAACGCATCCACGAATCCGATACGATCCCGGCCGTCGGCAGTCTATCGGCAGTCTATAGGACGATGGGGGACAATGGGGGGACGGCTGGCGCACGCTACGTGATGAAGTAGTGCTCACGATAGAAAACGAGCTCGCTAATGGACTCCCGGATATCGTCCATCGCCAGGTGGCGGGCCTCCTTTTCAGGTAGCGACGGGCCGTTCGGGAACCAGCGTCTGACCAGCTCCTTGACGGTGCTGACATCAATGTTTCGATAGTGGAAATAGGCAACCAGGGTGGGCATATACCGGTCCAAAAAACGACGGTCATGGCCAATGGAGTTTCCGCACAGCGGCGACTTCTTTTCCTGGCAGTACCGCCTTACGAAATTAAGCGTGGCCTCTTCCGCCTGCCGCATGGACACCTGGGAACTGATCACGCGCTGAAGGAGACCCGATTGGGTGTGCGTCTTCCGGCTCCATTGCTCCATCGTGGCGAGCGCCGCCGCATCCTGATGGATGGCCATCGCCGGCCCCTCTTCCAGGACGTTCAACCGGCTGTCCGTGGCGATCGTGGCAATCTCCAGGATCGTACATTGACTCGGATCGAGGCCGGTCATTTCCAGGTCCAGCCAAATCAGGTTCCCATTGTTTTTTGAAGTCGTCATTCCGTTCATCCATCCAAGTTTTGGCCAAGTTTTCGTCGCAGACTCTTAATGGATTCACCACACGGTGTCAAGCCTACCCGCATCGGCGGGGCCGGCGCACCCATTCGGATATGGAACCATGCCCCGTTTTATTGAAGTGGCCGTCGCGGGGGTTTCCGGGCGCTTTCACTATCGCCTTCCGGAAACGCTGGAATCTGTCCGCCTAACTGCCGGGATGCGTGTGTCGGTCCCCTTTGGGCGCACGGCGCGGACCGCCTATTTTATCCGCCCCGTGGACACCCCGGACGTGGCGCAGACGAAAGCGGTCTGCGCCGTCCTGGACGACAGTCCCCCCCTCGATCCCCCCTATTTCCGATTTTTGCTCTGGATGAGCGATTATTACCGGGCAGAACTCGGCAGCGTCATCAAGTGCGCGCTCCCACCCCTGTGGGGGACAAAGCGGCCCACGCGGCGACGGAAGATCGCGCCACCGGCCCCATCCACGGCCGTTCCCCTCACGCTCAATCCTGCCCAGCAGGAGGCCGTTCGCCCGATGACGGCGGCGGTCGGCGCGGGTCAATTCCGCGCGTTCCTGCTCCACGGTGTCACCGGCAGCGGTAAGACCGAGGTCTATTTCCGTCTGATCGAGGCCGCCCTTCGGGCCCGAAGGGGGGCCATCCTGCTTGTTCCGGAAATCGGCCTGACCCCGCCGTTACTTTCCCGTCTCCATCAGCGCTTCGGAGAGACGCTGGTGACACTCCATAGCCGGATCACACCCGCCGCACGCAATGAGGCCTGGCGCCGCATCCGGGGGGGAGAGGCCCGGCTGGCCATGGGTGCGCGCTCCGCCCTCTTTGCCCCCTTCCCCGATCTGGGGATCATCGTCGTGGATGAGGAACATGACCCCTCTTACAAGCAGGAAGAGGGGGTCCGATACCATGCGCGGGATGCGGCCCTGGTGCGGGGGCAGCAGGCGCGTGCCGTGGTGGTGCTGGGATCGGCCACCCCCTCCCTCGAATCGTTTCATAACGGTGAGACCGGCAAGTACCACACCCTTCACCTGCCGGAGCGGATCGAGAAAAGACCGCTCCCCGTCGTGCAGCCGGTGGACCTGCGTAAGCAATCGGAGTGGGTCAAACCATTTTTCACCCAGACGCTGGTGTCGGCCATTTCGGACTGCCTGGCCGCCAAAGAGCAGGCGCTCCTCTTTGTCAATCGGCGTGGATTTTCCCCCTCGCTCCTGTGCGCCGACTGCGGCCATCTCCCCGGTTGCATCCATTGCAGCGTTTCGCTGGCGTTTCACCACCATCTCAAGACGCTGGTCTGCCACCACTGCGGCTATCAGACCCCCCCCCCCGATACCTGCGCCGTCTGTCGCGGGACGCGCATCCTCACACTGGGTCTCGGAACGGAACAGGTGGAAGCGACCCTCCGCACGCTCTTCCCCCAGGCGCGCATCGCCCGGATGGATCGGGATACGGTGCGAAAAAAGGGAGCCCAGGAGCAAATCCTTTCGGCCATGGGAGAAAAAGAGATCGATATTCTAATCGGTACGCAGATGATTGCGAAGGGGCACGATTTTCCCGACATCACGCTGGTGGGCGTCCTTTGCGCGGATCAGTCATTCCACTTTCCGGATTTTCGCGCGGCGGAGCGGACGTTCCAACTGCTGGTACAGGTTGCGGGACGGGCAGGACGGGGG
>CAZOFZ010000070.1:0-3609 GCA_964579175.1 uncultured Nitrospirota bacterium
CCCCACCTCCCCCAGCGCCACGCCCGCCCATCTTCGTGTGCCCGCATCCGAATCGGAAAGCGCCGAAACCAAGAGGTCCACCGCACGGGCATCCTTCATGTGACCCAACATCCGCACGATCTCCGCGCGCACCGGCCCGGAGGCCTCCTTGAAGAAGGCCATCAGGACGTCGCCCGCACGCGGGTCTTTCGACTGACCCAAGATGCCGATCACCTCCCTTTGCACCTCCGGGTCTTTGTCTTTGAGGGCCTGCGTCAGGGTCTGCAGGAAGTGGGCGGATGCGGCGGCATCGCGCGTGCGATGCTGAATGGCCATCAGGACGCGCGTCAGGGTGCGCCGGAGGCCCGGCCGGGCGCTCGACCGAACGTCTCGAAACGCCGCAACCAACGCCTCCACCGCCGCCGGCCCGTTCAGGTTGCGCAACCCCCGCGCTGCGGCCTCGCGCACCCCCGGATGCGCATCCTGCAAGGCTCCAACCAATGGCGGTACGACGCCGGCACCCCCGATTTCCCCCAGCGCCGCAGTCGCGGCCACCCGCACTGCCGAATCGGGGTCTTGGAGCGCAAGCGTCAGAGACGCGGCGGCGGGCGCCATCGCCTGGGCATCCCGCGTCTTGCGCCCAATCCGCTCCAACGCGATAGCGGCCGATTTTCGGACGGAGGGATCGGCATCCTGCAGGACGGAAATCAGCGGCGCGACGCCCTGAACATCCCCCATCTTTCCCAACGACAGGGCGGCCCGCGCCCGCGCGGGCGCGGAGCGATCCGCGAGGGCGGCTTTTAACGACGTCACCGATTCGACGGCGGGCGCAGGTGCGGATGCAAATTGCGCGGCGGTGCCCGCCGGCCCCGCACTTTCGACGGCTTGCGCCGGGGGCCGACCGACCATGCTCGACAGAACGGCGATCGTCAGCAGCCGCCATCTACATTTTCGCGAAAGGCCCACCTTGGAATGTCCCACAGCGTCCGCATTCTATCGCAATCGTGGGGAGACTTCCACCCCCGGCATCCAGGTCCGACATCGTCCGGCACCCCCTCTCCAATACGGTCGTTTGCCCCATCATGATGGAAGTGATAGGATGCGGCCAGGTTCGGAGGGTTTTTCGTGAATCCACTCGTCCAACTCGGTGCGCTGGGACAATCCCCCTGGTTCGACTATATCCGTAGGGGGATGATCCTCTCCGGCGAGTTGCAGGCCATGATCGAGCGCGACGGGCTGATGGGGATCACTTCCAATCCTGCCATCTTCGAGAAAAGCATCGGCGGCAGCGCGGACTATGCGCCGGCCATCCGGCAGCTTGCGGACCGCCCCCTGAACGTCAAGCAAATCTACGAAACGCTGGCCGTTCGGGATATTCAGGATGCGGCCGATCTCCTCTATCCGGTTTATGTGCGCACGGAGGGACGCGACGGCTACGTCAGTCTGGAGGTCTCCCCATACCTGGCCGATCGTACGCAGGAGAGCATTGACGAGGCCCTCCGGCTGCATCATACCGTCGGGCGGGATAACTTGATGATTAAAATCCCCGCCACGCCGGAGGGAATTCCGGCCATCGAAACGCTCATCTTCCAGGGGATCAACGTCAACGTGACGCTGCTCTTCAACGTCGAGACCTATGCGGAGGCGGCCTGGGCCTATATTTCGGGGCTGGAGCGGCGCGCTGCCGCAGGCGGGGAAATTCAACGGGTCGCCTCGGTGGCCAGTTTCTTTGTGAGCCGAATTGACACCTGCGTGGACAATCGTCTCTCGGCCCTCGCAAATGCCGAAACCGACCCGCTCCGTCAAACCTCGCTGAAAGCCCTGATGGGAAAGGCCGCGATCGCCAACGCCAAGATGGCCTACCTCCGGTTTCGGGAGATTTTCTCGCACCCCCGCTTTCTGGCCCTTGCGGCCCGGGGCGCACAGGTCCAGCGCCTCCTCTGGGGGAGCACCGGCACCAAAAACCCCAACTACCCAGACACCTACTACGTCGAGACCCTGATCGCGAAAGACACCGTGAACACCCTCCCCGTGGCCACGTTCAACGCCTTCCGCGACCATGGTCAGGCAAAAGAGGGCCTGTTGACCGGATTGGACGAGGCGCGGGCGTCCCTCCGTCTGCTTTCGGAGCACGGCATTGACCTGCACACCATCACCGATGCACTGCTGCGGGATGGCGTCCGCCTCTTTTCCGATGCGTTCGCGCAACTCCTGCGTACCCTTTCCGAAAAACGCCGCAACGTGCTGGGTCCTCGCCTGAATCGGCAAACCTGTGAAGATGTACATATCCAGCCCCCGCTGGACAAACTCCGGCAGGAGCGGTTCGTCCCGCGGCTCTGGGCCGGAGATGTCACGTTATGGCCCCATGAAGCGGCGGAGACGATCCGGCAGGGCCTGGGCTGGCTGCATGCGCCCGATTGGACGACAGAATCGCTCGCGCGGATGACGGCGCTTGCCGATTCCATCCGAAAAGACGGATTCACCCATCTCCTGCTGATGGGGATGGGGGGGAGCAGCCTCTGCCCCCAGGTCCTTCGAGAGGTCTTCGGCACCGTCCCCGGAAAACCGGTGTTGCACGTGCTGGACAGTACGCTTCCTACGGAGGTGCGGCGGGCCGAGGCGGCGATAGACCCCGATCGGACACTCTACCTGCTGGCCAGCAAGTCCGGCACCACGCTGGAGGTCATGGCCTTGTATCGCTATTTTTTCGACCGCGTGCGCCGGAAGATGGGAGACCGGGCAGGCGAGCGCTTTGTCGCCATTAGCGACTCCGGATCGCCCCTTTCGCGTCTGGCGCGGGAAAATCGCTTCAGGGACATCCTGCCCGGGATGCCCAACGTCGGCGGGCGATACTCCGCCCTTTCCTGGTTCGGCATGGCGCCTGCGGCCCTCATGGGTCTTCCCGCCGCGCGTCTGTTGGAACGGGCCCGAATGATGCGTTACGAATGCGATCCCGAGGTCCCGCTGGATCAGAACCCGGGGGCCGTTTTGGGGATCCTCCTGGGGGAGATGGCGCGGTGCGGGCAAGACAAGCTCACCTGGATCGCCTCCCCCTCCGCGCGCCCCCTCGGTCTCTGGCTGGAACAGCTGATCGCCGAAAGCCTCGGAAAGCACGATACGGGCATCATCCCCGTTCATGACGAGCCGGTGGGCCCGCCGGCGGTGTATGGACGGGATCGTCTTTTTGTCTATCTCCGCGACGCCGCCGATGCGGGCGAAGCCACATGCAAAGTGGACCAGACAGACCAGCAGGTCTCGGCGCTCCAAAAGGCCGGACATCCCGTCGTTCGCATTGACCTGTCGGACCGGATCAATATCGGACAGGAATTTTTCCGCTGGGAGATGGCGACGGCCGTGGCCGGAGGCATCCTGGGGGTGAATCCTTTCGATCAGCCCCACGTCGAGGAGAGCAAGGCGCATACGCGGAAGATTCTTCAGGGAGGCACACTTTCGGAGGAGCCCCCGCTGCTGATGGAGCACGGCATCCGGATGGAGGCCGATGCGGAAAACCGAACGGCCCTGGCGGGGAAAAAGGGGATGAGGGAGGTCCTGGCCGCCCACCTTGCGCGCTGTGTCGAAGGAGACTATGTGGCCCTGCTGGCCTATCTTCCGCAGACGGCGCATTCGGCG
>CAZOFZ010000070.1:3709-9431 GCA_964579175.1 uncultured Nitrospirota bacterium
CTGCTCCGGATTCACCTGGGCCGCGATATCCCCGCCGGGCTTGCGCGCCTGCAACAGGCGCTGGAAGAGATTCTACCCGATGCCCCTTCGGTCATCCATTGACCGTCACGCCGGTCCGCACGTCGGAGTGGGTCGTCTCATCCCATGTCCCCCTCCGTTCATCCTGAACGGGTGCTTTCAACATCCGGCGGTCCATCCGGACGACTATATTTTCCACATGCGTCAGGATGGGGAGCGTAAACTCGAAGACCGTCCCCTCCCCAACCCGGCTGCGTACCCGCATAACGCCGCCATGATACTTCACGATTTCGCTCGCCATGGAAAGCCCGATGCCCGTCCCCTGATACCGGCGTTCCGTCGCGCTTCCGATATTGGAAAACCGCCCGAAAAGGTGGGGAAGCTGCGCCTCCGGAATCCCCACCCCCGTATCGGACACCGAAACCAGGATCGCCTCCCCTTCCCGACGACAGGATACGGTGACGCCCCCTGCGGGGGTAAACTTCAAGGCATTCATCACCAGGTTGCCCAGGACACGTTCCATCTTTTCGGCGTCGAAGTAGAGCGCCTCGGGGAGTTCGTCCGGATTTTCAAATACCAGAAACAGGGATTTCTGCGCCGCCATGGGCAAAAAGGAGGAGACGATCCCCTCGGCCCATCGGACGAAATGATCCTGTCGGTAGTAGATCTCCACTTTGCCCGCATCCAGCTTGGAGATATAGAGCAGGTTATTGATCAGATTTAAAAGCCTTCGCGACTGGGTGCGAAGATTTTCGATCTGCGGGGATGGCTCGGAGGCCGCCTCTTTTCGGTCTGGCCGGTCGGGCAACATTTCAATGGAGGCCAGGATCAGCGTGAGGGGAGTTCTCATCTCGTGGTTGACGTCCGCAAAGAAGGACTCCTGCCACTGTTGATAGGCCTTCAGCGTTTCATACGCGGCTTCCAGGGACTGCTTGCTTTCCTGCAAGTCCCGTGTCCGGGCGATCACCCGCTGCTCCAGTTCCGCCGCAGCCGTGCGCAGATCGCCCGCCAACCGCTGCACCTGGTCATACGAGATGGCATTGCCGACCGCAATCGTCATCTCCGCCTGGAGGGTGGACAGCAGCGCCAGGTCCCGGGACAAAAAGGGGCGGGCATCCGCTTTCTTTCCCAGGACCAATACGGCGATGATCCGTCCCTCCTGGATGAAGGGCACCATCAGTTCCGCATCGAAGACGCGGAAGCACGCCTGTATCGTGTCCCGGATATGCGCATATTCCGGATCGCGCGCAACGCCGTCCAGGTACACAATCCGACGGTTTCGCCGCATCCATACCAGCGCCGGATCGCGGTTTTGGATCAGGCGGTCCATGACGCGCTCCCCCGCAGCCTCTTCCGGTCCCACCTGCCGAAAGCGTTGACGCGGATCGTCCCAAACCCATAACGACATCCTGGCGATATGGAAGATTTCCCGCAGTTTTTCTTCGATATTGGCCGCGATGTCCGAGAGGTCCCTCAAGGCCGCATGATCCCGCAGCAGTCCACGGAGCACGGCCATCGCGTTATATTGCCTGCGTTGAAAGATCTGGTCTATCCGGGGTTGCAGAGTGCGCGTATAGACGGTCATGACGACCAGCAACAGGCAGATGAAAACATACAGGTAAACGTCCTGCCGTTGACGCAACCAGGGCGTGGCCATCCGGGTCAGGAACAGCACGGGAAGGAGAAAGAGGGAGGAGGTGGCCACCCAGCCGACCGTCTTGTGCAGGGCGGTTTCGATCTCCATGAGGTGGTGCGCCCCGATGGCATAACCGACGATGAGCGGGTAGAAGAGGATGCCAAATGTCCCATAGGGATAGACATCTATCCCGAAATTGGGCAGATAGGCCAGGCTTCCGGCGCCATAAGCCAGAATAAATGCGATCAGGATGTACTTGAACTGGTTGCGCTTTGTGTCCGAGGCCACGCGGTAGTTTTTATAGATCAAGTAATGCGCGTGAATCACCAGAGAAGACCACCCAATGAAATAGGGGAAGTATATCCCCCCGCCCATCGCGTAATAGAACGATGAAAAGACAAACCGGACATTACGAAAGAAAAGGGGAGAGAAGAGTATCCAGGGGAATAGCAATGCGCCCACGACATAGCAAGCAATCAGTGAGCGCCTTTTTTGAAGTTCACAAAATATGATCGCAAAATGATAAAACAGGATCGGGATCCAGAGCACGCCAAACGCATAGGCAATTCTCCAAGCCAGCAGCGCCATGTCGGGGTCGTCTTCGCCGGAAATCAGGAAAGCGCCAACCCCCCAAACGGCAACCGATAGCGTAAAGGCAAACCAAATCCGATGGAGTTTACTGGACGAATCCCTCCAGAGTACAAACGCCCCGATCCCCACGGAAGTCAGGGCGGTCAGCAATCCTGCAAGTCCAAAGGGATTCACGGCACACCGTTCTCCAAAGCGACGGGAACCGGCTTAAGACCGGCCCCAACTCTATATTTTTTAAAGGCCTGGGCAAACCGCCCTGCAGCGTTTGCCCCATAGATGACAACCTCTCCCGCCAGGACGGTTGCCGCCACGATCTCGGCGAATTTCCGTGCCGTTCCCGCGCCGGTGCATCCCAGAAGGCTTAAGCATTCCCGTTGCGTGGCCAGCCGGGTCCCGCCCCCCACCGTTCCCAATACCAGATTCGGCAGCTTGACGCTTACGTAAAGATCGCCCTTCTCGTGGATTTCGTAGTTCGTAATACAGATATGAGATTCCACCACGCTGGCTGGATCCTGTCCACAGGCAATGAACATGGCCGCCAAGGCATTTGCGGCATGGCCATTCATCCCCTTCATTCCCGCATGGGAGGTGGCTAGGAAAACGGCCTGGGAATACCTGACAACCTCTTCCGGATCAATCCCGAAAAACCGCTTGATGAGTTTCCGCGGAATCAGCGATTCGGCCACCACGGTCTTCCCGTAGCCCGCCACAAAATTATGGGCCGTGACTTTTTTGATGGCGGAGAAGTTGGCCTGGAGATGGAATATCTTCGGTTGCACGATCGGACGGATAAAACGACAGGCCGACTCCGTGGCCAGCGTGACGATGTTCAGGCCCGATGCGTCGCCCGTGGTATAAGAGAATTTCACTGCCACGTTCCGATCGAACAGGTAGGGTTCGATCCGGATCAGTTTTCCATGCCGCGTCGTCTTCTCGGCCTCCTCCTTGATCCGCGTGAAGTTGCCGTTCAACCATTCCGTGAATCGGTAGGCCTCGTACAGCGATTCGAACCCAAAGAGGGGGGACATATGCAGTTCATCCTTCAGGAGCATCGTTCTCACGCCCCCTGCCAGAGAGACCAGTTGCATCCCCTGCGTATAAGAGTAGAGCATCGTGGCCTCGGTGGTGGCCATCGGGACGTAGAAGTTGCCCCTGGCATGCCGACCGTGGATTTTAAGGGGCCCCGCAATGCCGATCGGCACCTGCGCCGCACCAATGAAGTTTTCGATATTGCCACGCATCCGCTCCGCGTCTTCGCTGAAGGAACCGACGTGCGAAAGCGTCTCACCCGTTTTGTCACACAGCCACGCGCGGGTCTCCCTGGCCGCCTCCCGCATATCCCCTTTTTTTCGGGGAAGGATATCGGCGTGCGTGATCCGCTCCGACGTCCGGAGGTCCGTCCGTAGCTTGTAATCGGTCAGTCTGCGCGCCCGCCGACGGCCTCCCGAACTCACATAGCCGGCCTGCACGGGATCGGATCGTCTGTCCGCACCCTCGTTGCGACGTTCGGAGACAGAGACGCCCGTCCGCGACACAATGTCCTGCCACACCGCCAAACCGTCTCCGGACAGGGCCAAAAACGCAACGCCGCAACGATGGGAATCGTCTGATCGCCACCTCACTTCCATTCGGACGGTAAACGGCTCCATCTCATTGACGGACGGCAGTGTCATGGTCAACGTCCCGCGCTCGGACGGAGGGAGGGGGGATTGGGCGACCAGTTCAACGCCTCCGTAGCTCATATTCGCGATGCGAGCCGGATGGGCAGAATCCCCCTTTCCCGCCCGCGCGTCCGAGAAGCGCAATTGAACCTCCCCCGTACCCAGAACACGCGGGGAAGTACGACGATCGTGCGTGGGCATGGGCTGGCCCACCCGGTCCCCCGCCGCAGAAGCGTCGACTCCATTTTCGACCCGCAGGTCCAGGAGCGAAAAAGGGGCGGTCTCCCGACCGAATCCCGAAACCGCCACATCCAGGATTGCCTGGATGGACGCCGAAACGTCCAGAAACCGAATACCGATGGCATGGACATCGGGACTCCACGCGGCGGGCCGGCAGAACGCGACCTGTCCGGTCAGACATATCCGATCGGCATCCCTTCCGGACGTAAACTGGAGCGTCACCGTCATCCCCGCCGACAGAGAGACCCCACTGGACAGCAGCAGTCCCCCGGAAGAAAGGTTCTCCGTATATCCAAACTGCTGCTCCCGATCCAGCCGCATGCAGACTGGAATTTTAAATGTTTCCCGTGCGTGGCGGCGCACCCGATACGGCAGGCGTGGGCGCTCGGTCGGGTGCGTGTCTCTCCTCCGCCTGTCTGGAAAGTCAATGGGACAAGTCGCTTTCCTGCGGTCGCAAAACGGAACTGTGCTTGTGGCGCTCCCCATAACACCCCCCCTGTATAGTAAGCATAGTAAGCATCTTCCTAGCGTGGTGCGGGATACCCTATTACAACACAGCGGTACTGTCAATTCGGGTACTCATTAAATCATTTAAGAGTATCCCGGGTCTTGACCGCTTATAAGGGATTTTCAGGCTGCTGAAAAAGCCATCGAAGACGCGGCCCATCCGCTCCCTGTTATCGCCATGAATATGCTATGATCGTGTCCTCTTCTGAAGAGTCCGGAGGAATATCCCGCACGCTCGCGCCGCAATCATCGCATGACACATCGCTTTCAACCGAACGGTGTCCGCCCGCGCGGGCGATGCCTCCTGGGGCTGCTCTGCCTCATTGCGATCGTCTGTTCGAATGGCCGACCGATGGAGGGCCATGCGAAAGAGATCGGCGCCTGGCAGGTTCGGCGTGGAGAGGTCAACTCCAACGGTCTGTGGGGGATTCATTTCGTCTCCGCCACGGTCGGCTGGGCGGTGGGGGGAGAGGGAACGATCCTGCACACCACCAATGGAGGCGCGGCCTGGCGGGCGCAATATAAGGAACGGGGCGAACGATTCTTTTCCGTCCATTTTCCCGATGCGCAACGGGGTTGGGCAGTCAGTTGGACGGGGAAGATCGTCTCCACGACGGACGGCGGCCGGCACTGGGCAGAACAGGCAAGCCCCGTCCGCGCGTGGCTTTGGGATGTCCATTTCGCCAACGCGCGGCAGGGCTGGATCGTGGGAGACCGGGGAATCATCCTGAACACGGAAGATGGCGGGAAGAATTGGCAGACCCAGGTTGGGGGAATCCTGAACAGCCCGTTGCTGGAGGTGCAGTTTGTAGACGGCCGATGGGGTTGGATTGCGGGCTGGAACGGCGTGATCCTGCATACGCGGGATGGTGGCGCCACCTGGACGCCCCAGGAGAGCGGGACGCGGGAGGCGCTGGAGGGCCTCTTTTTCCTCAACCGGATGGAGGGGTGGGTCGTGGGACGGCGGGGGATGATTCTCCATACGACGGATGGCGGGGCGCACTGGCGCCGTCAGATTGCCCCCACCGACCACGGCCTCTTTTCAGTGCAGTTTGCCTCCCCCCGGATC
>CAZOFZ010000071.1:0-9322 GCA_964579175.1 uncultured Nitrospirota bacterium
CATGGCGGGATCGAGCTGGGTGCCGGCACACCTCTGAATCTCGGCGAGTGCGATGTCGAATGGAAGGGCCTTCCGGTAAGGACGGTCCGAAGTCATCGCGTCGAACGTATCCGCGATGGCCACCATGCGCGCGTACAGGGGAATCTGTTCACCCGCAAGCCCCGCCGGATATCCCAGTCCATTGTAGAACTCCTGGTGATAGTAGATCATCGGAATCACGGGACGCAGGAATTCGATCCCTTTAACGATCTCGGCCCCCATGGCGGGATGGGCCTTGATTTCTTCGCGCTCCTGCCGCGTCAGCTTGTCGGGTTTGTTCAAAATAAGCCGATGGACCCCAATTTTTCCAATATCGTGGAGCGCCGCGCCGTAACTTAGGAGTCTTTTTTCTTCATCGGATAGCCCCATCCGCCGGGCCAGCGCCAGGACGTACGTGACCAACCGGTCGCAATGTCCACGGGTATAGCGATCCTTGGCCTCGATGAGTTGCGCCAGCACCTTCATGGTCTCGAAATGCGAGGATGAAAGATCGGAAAAAAGGGCCGCGTTCTCGACGGCCACGGCAATCTGCCCCGCCAGAATCCGGGCCAGGTCCACGTCCCCCTGATTATAGGGATGCGCTTCCCGCTTCCGAAACAATCCCAAGACACCCATGCACCGTCCCATATGGGCGAGCGGAATCGAAATCAGGGACGCCGCCACATCGCCATTACACATCGGATGGCACATCTGGGGATGATGGGCCAATATCTCGTTTCTGTCCCTGTAGACCAGGGCTTCCCCCCCCGCGAGTGTCGCTTGTCCCAGCCGCAGCACCGCGTCCGAAAAAGCGGCGCGCGCCTGCGTGTCCGAAGGGAGCGGTGGGCAGGCGGCCTTCACGGAGAGCGGGTCGGTTTCAGCACCCTGCAACATCAGGACGACCTGATCGGAATGGGTTTCCGAGGCCGCCACGCCGACCACCCTGTCGAGAAGGACCGTCATGTCCGTCTCCAGCATGAGGGTTTCGCTGACTTCGTAGAGCGGCATCAACGCCTTGAGACGGAGGTTCTCTTTGGTCAGACGGCATTGTCCCAGAACGTCTTCCACTTCGTACAGGAGCTCCTCCTCGTTGAACGGTTTCAAAAGAAACCCCCGCACCTCGGCGTCCAGACTCTGGATGACGCGGTCCAGGAGTCCATAAGCCGTCATGACGATGGCGGGAATCTCCGCGCGAATGGATCGGGCAGTCTGGATAAACTGGAGACCATCCATCTCCGGCATGGCCAGATCCACCACCAACAGATCGAATGCCTCCCGCTCCATCCGATCCATGGCTTCCCGCGGACTCTGGATATAGATGGGCAGATAGCCGTTTTGTGCAAGGTATATCTCGCACAGACGCCCGATGCTCTCGTCATCGTCCACAATCAGGATTCTCTCCCGCGAAACGGTATCCGGCCGCATGAACGACTCCATTTCTTCAACCTCTGTGTACATGGGAACAAGGGAAGTGTAGCCACTCCGCCCGGATGTGTCAATCCGAATGTGTCAATGCGCGTTTTAAGGGGTGTATAGGTGAAGAATCCTGAAGGAGCATGCTACAATCCGTCCGCGTGTTCCCCCGCGAAGGGGCCCCATGGAGGTTTGTAGATGGCCAGGTTTTATCTCACCACGCCGCTTTACTACGTGAACGATGTCCCGCACATCGGGCATGCCTACACGACCGTGGCCGCCGACGTCCTGGCCCGGTGGCGTCGTCTGATCGGCGACGAGGTCTTCTTCCTGACCGGCACCGACGAGCATGGCCAGAAGGTGGAACAGGCAGCGGCCAAACGCCGCGTCCTTCCCCAGCAGCATGTGGATGAGTACGTTGTCCATTTCCAATCGCTCTGGAAGCGCCTGAATATCTCCAACGACGACTTCATCCGGACAACCGAACCGCGCCACAAGGCGATTGTCGCAAGCGTGCTGGAGAAGTTGTGGAAGGGCGATGCCATCTACAAAGCCACCTATCAAGGCTGGTATTGCCTGCCGGACGAGCGGTATTGGACGGAGAAAGACCTGATCCATGGCAACTGCCCAGACTGCGGGCGGCCCGTTGAGCCGATGTCGGAGTCGAACTATTTCTTCAAAATGAGCCAGTACCAACAGCGGCTCATCGAGCACATCCGTGAATACCCCGACTTCATCCAGCCCGAAAGCCGCAAAAACGAGGTCCTCGGATTTCTGGCAAAACCGCTGGAAGACCTTTGTATCTCCCGCCCCAAAGCGCGCCTGTCGTGGGGCATCCCGCTCCCGTTCGACCCCGATTACGTCACCTACGTCTGGGTGGACGCACTAGTCAACTACATCACCTGCGCCGGTTACGGGACGGACGACTTCGACCAGCGATGGCCAGCCGACGTTCACCTCGTCGGGAAGGACATCCTGACGACCCATGCCGTCTACTGGTCCACGCTACTCATGGCGCTCGATCTCCCATTGCCGAAGGCCCTCTTCGCCCACGGTTGGTGGACGGTGGACGGCGAGAAGATGTCCAAAAGCCGCAGCAACGTCGTGGACCCCAACGCCATCGTGGACGCGTTTGGCGTGGACGCGTTTCGCTACTTCCTGATGCGCGAGGTGCCGTTCGGACAAGACGGCAACTTCTCGCACGAGGCGATGCTCGGCCGCTACAACAGCGACTTGGCCAACGACCTCGGCAACCTCGTCAGCCGAACCGGAAGCCTCATCGAACAGTTGGCAGACGGCGTTGTCCCGAAGCCACTGTGGACCGACAAAATTGACGGTCGCCTTTCGCCCTTCCTTTCTAACTTGAAGGATGATGTGAGCACGGCAATGAATGGTTTTGAATTTCATACGGCGCTCAAGACAATCTGGGGATTAGTTGATAAAACCAATCGTTACATCGAAGAGATGTCCCCCTGGCAGATGGCAAAAACTCCATCTAAGAAGGAGGGGCTTCGACGTGTCCTCTACACAATCGTAACGGCCGTTCGGTGGATCGCCTATCATCTGTGGCCCTTCATGCCAACCATGTCGGAAACGATTTTGGAACGGACAGGCGGGTTTCCAACCCCGCTGCGTATTCCCGAATGGTTCTGGGATGAAGAAATCGCAGGGAAGCCGGTAACCAAAGGCCCGGCCCTCTTTCCCAGAAAAGAGAAGGTTCAGCCCGTCGAGAAAAAAGCGGCGGCAGACCTGCCCCCGGTGTGCGCGCCGACGGCATCGCCGTTACCCGAAATCAAGCCGATCATCAGCTACGACGATTTCTCGAAGATTGACCTGCGGGTGGGGATCATCCTGGAAGCCGTTCGGGTGCCGAAGTCCAAAAAACTGTTGCAGTTGTCGGTGGACATCGGGTCGGAAAAGCGCCAGATCGTTGCCGGCATCGGGGCGACCCATCCGCCGGAGGCATTGATCGGACGCAAGATCGTCGTCATCGTCAACCTCGCCTCCGCCAAAATCATGGGGGTCGAATCGCAGGGGATGCTCCTTGCGGCGGGCGCCGAATCGGTCTTGGGCCTGACCACCTTCCTCGAAGACGACATTCCGCCCGGCACACGGATTAAATAGAGGGCTTTCGTCTGGGAGATCGGAGCGCAGGGGGATGTCGGACGCCCTGGAGGCGGGCCTCTATTTTCTGGGGCTGATGATCGGGATCGTCGCCATGGTGGCGGCATGGCGGGGGCAGCTTCGTATGGCCCTCACGGCCGTTTTCACCGTCCTGGGCTATGCCCTGCTGTTTGTGGTCCTCTTCCTGATCCTGAAGGGGCTCCTTCAACGATCCGACGCCGCGGCCCTCCTTTTGACCATGCTCCTGATGGCCCTGGCCGCAGCCTTCAAATGGGGAAGGCCATCCTGATTTTAAAACGATAAGATTGACTTTGAGTCCGACCGACCGCTAGAATCCCACCGCGCTTTTCGATCTTCCCCAGTAGCTCAGCTGGCAGAGCAGACGGCTGTTAACCGTCGGGTCGCTGGTTCGAATCCGGCCTGGGGAGCCCCTCTTCTTTTTGTACTCCGCTCTCCTTCTCCCTGTCGAAGAACCGGTTTTCCAGAGATGTAGGATGCCTCGCGCCCAATAGGGCAAAGTGTACCGGATGCGAGGTGTCGTGCGAGCCTGCGAATGGACCTTACTCATCTCGTCTCCTCCGGTTTGAATGTTTCCATCAGGCCACGCATCCTGTCCCTCGCCAGGAATAGTGGCCAACTACGAATGGGAATACTACCCTATGGGACGTGACAGTTACCTCTTCCCATGGGCATATTGTTGTCACACCAGAGCTAATGTCCGAGTTTAGAAATCGCGACTCCGTTGTCGTTTTCAACCACAAGAGCCTTCATCGTTTTTGTCAGGCACTCGCGTATTGGTGCCTCACTAAGGACATCGCTCTCTCGAAGCGATGCGGGCTAACCCGGCAGTCGTGAGGGACTGCGCAAAAGCGCGCAGCCCCTCACTTTTACGTTGTCCCTCCGCTTCGCTCCGGGACAACCAGGCACTGGAGACGGGGTTTCCGCTCACCGCCCCGTTCGCTTGCTTTTGAGTTCATCCTCGCTGATAATTCTGCTTGCCGACGGACGCCGGAACCTGCTCGTTGGAGCGCGGCAAGTGGCTTCCATCTGAGGGCCGTGATGGCGGTCAGTTGCCGTGGTTGGCGGGCGAGAGCAACCGGGACACATCCCGTTCTCGTTTGCCGAAACACTGGAGGATTGGGCGCTGGCGGAGGAGATCCGTGATGGCCAGAAAACGGAAAAAGTCGCCAGGCGGATTCATCCATTTCGCACCTTCCGGCATCGAAGACACGGCAGACCCACAATGCAAATGAACGATTCGGTGCAGGCGCTTATTGCGCGGTTCGATCTTCATCCGCACCCGGAAGGCGGGTTCTTCCGGGAAACGTACCGATCATCGGAAGGTCTTCCGGTCGCAAGCCTCCCCGCCAGATACGGTTCGGACCGGAGTTTCTGTACCGGAATCTATTATCTTCTGCCGGAGGGGACAACCTCCCGTCTGCATCGCCTGAAATCGGATGAAATGTGGCATTTCTATCTGGGCGGGCCGCTGGGGTTGGTGCAACTCTTTCCGGATGGCACGCTGGAACGGGTCGTGCTTGGACAGGATATTGCGATGGGACAGAGCGTGCAGCACGTCGTTCCGGCTGGCGTCTGGTTTGGCGCCCGGCCCGGGGCGGGGAGTGGGTTTTCGTTCGTCGGTTGCACCGTGGCTCCTGGATTCGATTTCGCCGATTTCGAGATTGGAAAACGGGACGGGTTGATCCGGTCCTATCCCGGCGCTCAAGACGTGATTGAACAGTTCACGGACGAATGCGTACGCTCGGCCGCGTCGTCATGAGACTTCCCGTAAAAGTCGTGCCCAGGTCGTCCCGAAACGGCGTGATCGGATGGATGGGGAAGGCGTTGAAGGTTTGCGTGACGGCGGCGCCGGAGCGGGGCCGCGCAAACGAAGCCGTATGCGAGACACTGGCGGCGGCGCTGGGCGTTCCGAATCGCCAGGTCCAGGTCGTTTCCGGACACGCTGCGGCGCGGAAGATCGTGGAGATCGAGGGGCTGGAGGAGGCCGAAGTCCACGACAAATTCAGGGGAAAAATATGAAACCGATTAAAAAAGTGGTGCTGGCCTATTCCGGGGGGCTCGATACCTCGGTGATTATCCGGTGGCTGATCGAGACCTACCGTTGCGAGGTAATCGCCTTCTGCGCCGACGTGGGGCAGGGGGAAGACCTTTCCGCCGTCGCGGAAAAGGCGAAAAAAACCGGCGCCAGCAAGGTCGTGATCAGCGATTTGAAAGAGACGTTCGCCCGCGGTTATCTCTTCCCGATGCTGCGGGCCAACGCCGTCTACGAAGGGGGCTATCTGCTGGGTACCTCCATTGCCCGCCCGTTAATCGCCAAGGCGCAGATGGCCGTGGCCCAAAGGGAACGGGCCGATGCGATCTCCCATGGGGCCACCGGCAAGGGGAACGATCAGGTCCGTTTCGAACTGACCGCCCTGTCCATCAACCCCGCGATCACGATTATCGCCCCCTGGCGCGAATGGGACTTCACCTCCCGGTCCGAACTGATCGCCTATAGCCACCGCCACGGCATTCCGGTGACGGCCACGCTCGAAAAGCCATACAGCATTGACCGCAACCTGTTCCACACCAGCTACGAAGGGGGCATCCTGGAAGACCCCTGGGTCGCACCGCCCGCCTCGATGTTTCTGACCACGACCGCCCCGGAGGACGCCCCGGACACCCCGGTCTGCGTCGAGATCGGCTTCGTTGACGGGAATCCCACCACGATTGACGGCAGGGAACATACGCCCGCGAAACTGATCGCCAAGCTAAATCAACTGGGCGGGGCGCATGGCGTGGGACGTGTGGACCTGGTGGAGAACCGTTATGTCGGCATCAAGTCGCGCGGCGTTTACGAGACGCCCGGGGGGACGATTTTGCACCTGGCGCATCGGGCGGTGGAATCGCTCACGCTCGACCGCGAGGTGCTCCATCTGCGCGATAGCCTCATCTCCAAATATGCCGAACTGGTCTACAACGGATACTGGTTTTCGCCGGAGCGGGAATGGCTGCAGGGGCTCTTCGACGCGGCGCAGAAAAACGTCACCGGCACGGCACGCATCCAACTCTACAAGGGAAGCGCCACGGTGGTGGGACGCAAGTCGCCCCGATCCCTCTATGACAAAAAAGTCGCCACGTTCGAGAAAGACACCGTCTATGTCCCCAAAGAGGCCGAGGGTTTCATCCGAATCAACGCCCTCCGACTGAAACTGCGGACGACGTCACGCGGGAGAAAGCGCCCTACCGATTAGGGGCTTGCGTCGTTCAATCAGGGGGCTTGCGTCGCCCCTCGCAGGGGTCGCACCCCCTCACGCGGCAAAGCCGCGTGAGCCTCCCCCTCAAACTGCAAAAACACCACCCAATTATTGATCTTTAAGTAATAATGGGTGCGATTCATTCCCCTCCTTATCCAAGGAGGGGTGAGGGGTGGTTTGAGAGGGCGCTCGAAGGCGGACACGTAAAACATGACGGGAAGAAGTCACCGGAGCAACCACCCCCTGCCCCTCCTCGAGTGAGGAGGGGAGCAAGAAATGTATCCGTTATTCGTTAAACGTCAATAGATGGCTTGCGTCGCCCCTCGCAGGGCACGATGCCATCGCAGGGCAGGATGCTCCTCCACCGGCGAAGACGGCCTCCCCCTCAAATCGCACAAGGTCGTCACCCTCCACGCCGATTCGCTTACGTTGACCGAGGTTTTGGAGGCGCGAAATAGGATTCGATGACTTTTTTGGCCAGCGGAGCCGCGGCGGAGCCGCCATGTCCGCCATGTTCGACCAGCACCGCAACGGCAATGCGCGGATGTTCGTTGGGCGCGTAGGCAACAAACCAGGCGTGATCGTCGAATTCCTTGGGCAGTTTGGCCCGGGGATCCCCCTTGAGCTCCAAGACCTGCGCCGTCCCCGTTTTGCCCGCGATGGAGACGACGGAAGAGCGCGCCGATGTGGCGGTGCCACGTCCATCTTCCACGACTCCGGTTAATGCCTGTTGAATCGCTTGAAGCGTTTCCCGCGAAACCGGGAGCCGCCGCCCCGCCTGAGACGGGGGGAGCGTGATCTCGCCCGTTTGATGATTCCGCACCTTTTTGACCACTTGCGGCGTGCGCCAGACGCCGTCTGCCGCCACGGCGCCGAAGGCCGCCGCCATCTGAAGCGGTGTCACCAGCACATATCCCTGCCCAATGGATACGGAAATGGTTTCCCCGGCATACCAGGGCTCTTTCCGGACGCGCCGTTTCCATTCGACACTGGGAATCAGCCCCCCTTTCTCGGATCGTAAACCGATACCGGTCCGCTTCCCCAGACCGAAAAAATCGGAAAATCGGGAGATGGCGCGGATGCCCAGCCGGTCGCCCATCCTGTAGTAGTAGACATCGCACGATTCCACCAGGGAACGATAGAGCGAGACCGTCCCATGCCCTCCCTTCTTCCAGTCCCGAAAATCGCGGTTGCCAAAGGGGAAAAATCCCGGGCAGTTCACGGTCTGATCGGCCGTTGCCGTACCGGTCTCCAGGACGGCCGCCGCCATCACCACTTTAAAGATCGAACCGGGGGGATACTGGCCCTGAATGGCCCGGTTGGTCAACGGGTGTTTTTTATCCGAAATAAGTCCCTTCCAGGTTTTCGCCGAAATTCCGGAGGAGAGATCGTTGGGGTTAAAGGCTGGGTGGCTGGCCATGGCCAAAAGCTCGCCGGTACGCGGGTCCAGGGCCACAATCGCTCCGGCCGCTTCACTCAGTGCCTCCTCGGCGGCCTGCTGCACCCGCATGTCCAACGTCAAAAACAGATCCTGGCCGGGGCGCGGCGCTTCTGCCCGGATCGTCCGTATTTCGTGCCCCAGCGCATCCACCTCGACCCACTTCTGGCCGGGTGTGCCACGAATCGTCGCGTCGTAGGTCTGCTCCACGCCATATTGTCCGACAACGCCCCCCCGTTTCACGTCCGGATAAAGACCTTTGTCCATCTGCACCTGCGAAATTTCGCCGACATAGCCGATCAGATGACCCGCGAGCGGGCCATAAACGGCGTTTCGCTTAAACTCCACCTGAATGCCCACGCCGGGCAGATCGAACAGATGTGCCTCGATCCGGGCCACATCCCGCATCGAGAGATTCCCTTTTATCTTGACCGGCGCATCGTCTCCCGGCCCCTTTCCAGAGGCCATTCGGCGCGCAATCTCTTCCGCGTCCATCTCCAGAAAAGAGGCCAGGCGATGTAAAACACGCTCGGAATCGGCAGGGCCCAAATCGCTGGGGCTTACATAAAGCGTGAAGCTGGGGAGGTTGTTGACCAGGAGGGTCCCGTTGCGATCATAGATCAGACCGCGCGCGGGGGGGAGTGAAACCGTCCGCATCCGGTTTTGTTCCGACAGCGCCAGGTAATGTTTTCCCTGAACGACCTGAAGATTGAAGGCATAGAGCAGCAGACCGATCAGGGCTGCGGAAACGAGGGCGGCAAATCCGTAAATTCTTCGTTCGAGGCCCTTGTTTTTCTCCTGGGAAAAATGGCGTGGCGTCATCGGGATTCATCCTTTTGCATCACGACCCGCACTTCTCCCATCGTCTCATCCGTCCGCCACACCCACAGCAGCAGGGCACCCAACAGACCGTTGTAGAGGGCCCGGATAAGGATCGGGTCCCGTGGCGTCAGGGGGATCTCAACATCCCCCAGATAGGCGCTCCCCGCAAGATCATGCAGCACGGAAAACCCGAAGAGGACAAGCGGCTTGATCCAGAAGGCCATATTGGCGAACGTGTGTCCCAGGATGC
>CAZOFZ010000072.1:0-5717 GCA_964579175.1 uncultured Nitrospirota bacterium
GCTCTGCCGGACGAGGGGGCGACGCAAGCCCCCCTCATTGACACGCACTGCCATATTGCGGGGCCGGAATTTGAGGGGGATCGTGAGGCGGTCATCCGGCGGGCACAGGAGGCGGGGGTCGTGGCGATGGTGGTCGTGGGCACCGACCTTCCGTCCAGCCGCCAGTGCGTGGCCCTGGCGGAACAATACCCCTTCCTCTTTGCGACAGTGGGTCTCCATCCACACGACGGCCATCTCCTGAACGCGACGCTTCTGTCCGAGTTTTCGCGCCTTTGCAAACATCCGCGCGTGGTGGGCGTGGGCGAAACGGGCTTGGACTATTATTATCGGCATGCCACGCCCGAAGATCAGCAACGTGCCTTCATTGCCCAGATCGGACTGGCCAGAGAAGCGGGGCTCCCCCTCGTTATTCACACGCGAGAGGCGTGGGAGGCCACCTTCGACATTCTCAAGCGGGAGGGAGGCGATCGGCATGCGCGGGAAGTGGGGGGCGTTTTTCACTGTTTTACCGGAGACGCCGTCATTGCCAAAAAGGCGGTGGAGATGGGCTTCCACCTCTCCTTTTCCGGGATCGTCACCTTTCCGAAATCTACCTCGTTGCAGGAGGCGGCCACCTGCGTGACGATGGATCGTCTGCTGATCGAGACCGACTCCCCCTATCTGGCCCCACAGGGTTTTCGCGGCAAACGAAACGAGCCAGCCTATGTACGAACCGTTGCCGAAAAGATCGCCGCTCTCCACGGCTGTACGTTCAAGGAAGTGGCCGCCCAGACATCCCGGAATGCCGATCGGGTGTTTCGGTTGAAGATGGGGCCATTGTGATATGACCCCTCCGCCCCTGCTGCGCGTTGAAAATGTCAGTGTCCACTTCGACCAGGCCGACGTGACGACCGTGGCCGTGGACGGCGTCTCGTTTGAGTTGCGTCGGGGAGAGACGTTGGGGTTGGTGGGGGAGAGCGGCTCCGGCAAGAGTGTGACGGCCCTGTCGCTTTTACGACTCCTGCCGCAACCTTCGGGGAGAATTGCGGGGGGGCGGATATTGTTGGAAGGGGAAGACCTGCTGGCCCTTTCCGAACGGCAGATGCGCCACATCCGCGGGCGTCGGATCGCGATGATTTTTCAGGAGCCGATGACATCGCTCAATCCGGTGCTCACCGTCGGGGCGCAGATCGCGGAAGGGATGATCGCGCATCAGGGGATCCGCCGGAGGGAGGCCCTGGAAGCGGCAATCGAAATGTTGCGCAAGGTGGAGATCCCGCACCCCTCGCTGCGGGCCCTGGAATATCCGCATCAGCTCTCCGGGGGGATGCGCCAGCGGGCGATGATTGCGATGGCCCTGTCGCTCCGTCCGGATATCCTCATTGCGGACGAGCCGACCACGGCCCTGGACGTGACGATCCAGGCGCAGATTCTGGATCTGATTGCCCGGTTACAAGCGGAGATCGGCATGGCGGTGCTGATGATTACCCATAATCTGGGCATTATCGCGCAGGTCGCGGAACGGGTGATCGTGATGAACGCCGGAAAAATTGTCGAAACGGCGGACGTCTATACGCTGTTTGAACGGCCCGCACACCCCTACACACAACATTTGCTAAAGCTCCTCCCTTCCAGCACCTTGTCCGTGGGCCGTTCATGAGTCTGCCACCGCTGTTGGAAGTCTCCAATTTGAGCGCCCATTTTCGCGTCAGGAATCAGGGGCTGTTTTCAGGCCACTCCGATCATGTTGCGGTGGATGGCGTGAGTTTTAAGCTTGCGCCGGGGGAGACGTTGGGGCTGGTCGGAGAGAGCGGTTGCGGGAAAACGACCCTGGCCCGATCCATCCTGCGGTTGATTCAGCCGACTGCGGGGACGGTGCGCTTCAAGGGAGAAAACCTGTTGACGCTGTCCGGGGCGCGGATGCGGGCAATGCGGGAAAAGATGCAGATGATCTTTCAGGACCCGTACGCCTCGCTGAATCCCCGCATGACGATTTTGGATATTGTGGCGGAACCGCTGGACATGCACCGAAGGCTGACATCGAGGGCGCGCAAGACGGAGGTCGTCTCCATGCTGGATCGGGTGGGATTGACGGCGAACATGCTGGACCGCTATCCCCACGAATTCTCCGGGGGACAGCGACAGCGGATCGGCATTGCGCGGGCCATGATCCTGCATCCCGAACTGGTCGTGGCGGATGAGCCGGTCTCCGCCCTGGACATTTCCGTGCAGACGCAGGTCATGGCGCTCCTGACGGAACTTCAGGCCGCCTTCAATCTGGCCTATCTATTTATTTCGCACGATCTCTCCCTGGTACGACACTTCGCCCACAGAACGGCCGTCATGTACCGGGGCAGAATGGTCGAGATCGCAAAAAGCGGGCAGCTCTACGAGAACCCGCGTCATCCCTACACCCGGACACTCCTGGCCGCGACCCCCGTGGCCGACCCGCGCCGTCGCGGCCCACGCACCGTAACGTCCAATCCGACCCGACCCGCGTGCCACCACCGCGAGGAGGACAGACCGGAATGGATCGTCGTCTCGGAAGAGCACACCGTCGCATGTCATTAGACCGGCGAATGTGAGCCGCCGTCTGATTTTCCCCTCTTTACCAAAGAGGGGCCAGCGGAGTTATTGACGTTTAACCGATAATGGATACATTTCGGAGCTTCTGATGCGTTCGGCGACATCGTAGCGGGTGGTGACTGTCTTGCCCATGGTTGTTACTCCGAAAGATTGCGTGCGAGACGCAAGGCCGCTTCGATGTCTTTGGTCTGGGTGCGCTTGCCTTTCGATCCGTACTTGTATACGCGCTCTTGCCTGGAGGTCGCGCAAGGTCGCCGAGCCCGTCGAGCCATTGAGAACGAAGCGCCCGGTTTTGAGAACTTCAATCACAAAGCCAATGCAGCCTTCTGGCTACACGTTGTAATGCCCTGCACAGGTTATGCGTAACAGCGAGCCGATTCGTACGAGAAAGGGTGATTGTTGATCCTCCGGATCATGTCCTGTTAAACTCCCGAAACGCTCGAAGTGGAACATTCAAGGTTCGAGATCGGACGGACGGAGAGATGCCATGAACGATTTCTCGCCAGGGCTGGCTGGCGTGCCTGCGGCAAAGTCGAAGATCAGCTATCTGGACGGGGTGAAGGGGATTCTGGAGTACCGGGGCATCCGCATCGAGACCCTGGCGCGGGAGAGTCACTTCGTCGAGACGGCCTATCTGCTGCTCTTCGGAAACCTCCCCACACAGCCGCAACTGTCGCAGTTCGATCAGGCGCTGCGCGCGCATCGGCGGGTCAAATACCGGATCGTTGACCTCATCAAATGCCTTCCCGAACAGGGGCACCCGATGGACGCCATTCAGGCGGCCGTGGCGGCGCTGGGGATGTTTTATCCGGTTTCGGACGTGCAGGATCGGCAGACGCAATATCTCTCCGCCGTCCGCCTGACGGCCAAACTCCCCACCCTGATTGCGGCCTATGCACGCCTGCGGCGGGGCGACGCCGACATTGCGCCGCGGGACGATCTCGCGCATGCCGAAAATTTCCTCTATATGCTCACAGGACAACCACCCGATCCCCTGGCCGCGCGGATTCTGGACACCTGTCTGGTGCTGCACGCGGAACACACCATGAACGCCTCCACCTTCAGCGGCATGGTGACGGCCTCCACGTTGACCGACCCCTATACCGTCGTCTCCTCCGCGATCGGCACCCTCAAGGGACCGCTGCATGGCGGGGCCAACCAAAAGGTGCTGACGATGTTGCAGGAGATCGGATCGGCGGATCGGGCGCGGCCCTACATCGAGGCCAAACTTGCCACCCATACAAAGATCATGGGGATGGGACACCGCGAGTATAAGGTGAAAGACCCGCGCGCGATCATTTTGCAGGAATTGGCCCGGCAGTTATTTGCCACGCGGGGGAAATCGCCCCTGTACGAAGTGGCGGAGGCCGTGGAGGCGCTGACGGAGGCCCACCTTGCGCCCAAAGGGGTCTATGCCAACATCGATTTTTATTCCGGCATCCTGTACCGCACCCTCGGCATCGAACCGGACTTTTTTACGCCGATCTTCGCGATGTCCCGTGTGGTTGGATGGCTTTCGCACTGGATCGAACAGGTGCGGGACAACCATATCTTCCGGCCCACCGAAGTCTATGAAGGGCTGCATGAGCAGCCCTATCTCCCCCTCCCCCAACGGATGGAATAAGGAGTCACGGCGATTCGATGACCTCCACCCCTTTGGGCGGGGTGAAGCGAAACAGATCGTCCGTGAGGCCCTGGTTAGCCCGGATTTTTTCAAACGAAAAGGTCACAACGTTCCCGTTGTCTTCATGTAGCACCACCTCTTTGAGGATCAAGCCGTTGAGTGGCGGGAACGGGACAATCCGGGCCTTGATTTGGGCGATACCGGCAATTTTCTCTTTGGGGATGAGCCGCAGGGTGTCGGGCGCATCGTCCGTGACAACCTGAAAATCGCGTTCCAGCCGTCCGCCACCCGAGAGGAGGCGGAGCGGCAGGGAGGAGGCCGTCTGCAGACGGCTTTTCATCACCTGCCGATTTTCCGGGCTGTAATGGAGCACCGACTCGCCGTCAATGAAAATCTGTGAGGGTTGCGGTTTTTCATAATCCCACCGCATCTTTCCGTTGCCCGTCCCCCGTTTGAAAAAGAACCTGCCGGAGGAGACGGACCGGCTTTCGAATTCCGGAAAGCGGATTGTGTGGACAAAGTCGGCGGAGAGGTCGCGCACCTTGTCATAGGTGGCTTGAATCTCGCGCGGTTTCGCCTCCGCAGCCCCCACGACATCGCGGCATAGGACCCCCCCCAGGGCCACCCCGATGACCGCCACAACAAGACGCCACCCGCGAAGATCGCTCATACGTCACCCTCCGTGGGGGGCGGCGATTCTTCGGACACCTGCGGCAGCGGCTCGGCCTCCTGTCGCGCAAGGCCCTTGCGGGTCGTCTCTTCGAACGCCTCCAGGGGGGGGAGGGCGGTCAGGTCGCCGATCCCCAGATATTCCAGAAACGATCGGGTGGTGCCATACATCATCGGACGTCCGGGGGCTTCTCTTCTGCCGACCATACGGACCAGTTTGCGATCCATCAGGGTTTTCAAGACACCGGCGCTGTCCACCCCCCGCACCATCTCGATTTCGGCGCGGGTGGCCGGTTGGCGATAGGCCACGACCGCCAGGGTTTCAAGCCCCGGTTTGGACAGACGCGCGGCGCCCGTTGTCTTCTCCAACTCCCGCACCCACGGAGCCACTTCCGGACGCGTCACCATCTGGTATCCGCCCGCCACGAAGACGATCTGCAGCCCCCGACCGGGCTGATCATATGCCTCCGTCAGGGCCGTCAGTCGTTGCACGATCTGCGCCCGATCCACCTCCTTGAGGATACCGCAGATGCGATCCAGAGAGATCGGCTCACCCGCAACAAACAGGAGTCCCTCCAGAATCTGGGCAATGTCCTCCATCAGTCTCCACCCGGATTTTCCGGATTTCTGAGGAGACGGATCGGCCCCCCCATTTCCGTCTGGAGAATCCGCACCAACCCTAATCGGACGATTTCGAGCAGCGCCCAGAACGTGACCACTACCACGTATCGGGTGGCCACCTCCGTGAAGAGCTGCTCGAACAGGAGGCTCTCTGCCCCCTCCACCCGTTCGAGGATAAACTGCATCCGGTCCTTGACGGACAGGGTCTCTTCCGTAATCTCCATCACCGAGGCATCGG
>CAZOFZ010000072.1:5817-9261 GCA_964579175.1 uncultured Nitrospirota bacterium
CATATGGGCACGATCCAAGCCACGCGTGTCGGGCACACGTTTCAGAATGATATATGGAGCGCCACCGCATTTCAACGCAAGGATCGTTCAGCGTTTGATCCGGGTGGTGCCGTCCGGGCGATCTTCCAGAATGATGCCGGAGGCCGAAAGTGCCGCACGGATTTCATCCGCCCGCTTCCATTGCCGTTCGCGACGCGCCCGATCGCGCGCTTCCAGCAGGTGTCGGATCGCGTCGTCATCCAGGGAGGCGGCCCCTCGCTCCCACGCCCCCTGTTCCCACGCCCCGGGCTCCCACGATTGATGGCGCCAATCCGAGGGCGGCACGCGGAACAATCCCAGCACGCCGCCCAGCTTCATCAGTACCGCCGCGTGACGGGAGAGCGCCGCGTCCTCCCCGCGGGAAAGGAGGCGATTCATCTCCGCTCGCATCTCCTGGAGCGCCGCCAGCGCGCGGGGGGTATTGAAATCGTCCTCCATCGCGGCGTCGAACGCCACGCGCAAGGAAGGATCGTCACCCCCTTCCGCGGTGCGCGGCAAATTTCGCTCTTCCAGTTTTTGGAATAACGTATAGAAGGGATCGAGACCGTTCTTCGCCGTCTTGAGGCTCTCGTCGGAGAAGTCGATCGCAGAACGATAATGGGTGGAGAGGAGATAAAATCGGACCACTTCCGCCACGACGCCCCGTGGAAGGTGGGACGACTTTTCGAAAATTTCCCGAAGCGTGAAAAAATTTCCCAACGACTTGGACATCTTCTCCCGATCCACCATGACAAACCCGTGATGAATCCAGCAGGGGACGAACGTCGTCCCGGTGGCCGCCTCGGACTGGGCAATTTCGTTTTCGTGATGCGGGAAGATCAAATCAGCGCCGCCGCCATGCAGATCGAACGTCTCGCCCAGATACCGCATCGCCATCGCCGAGCATTCGATATGCCAGCCCGGACGCCCCGGCCCCCAGGGACTCTCCCAGGAGGGCTCGAATGGCTTCGCCGATTTCCAGAGGGCAAAATCGAGCGGGGCACGTTTCCGCGCGTCCCCCTCCACCCGCGCCTGGGCCTCGATCTCCTCCGTTCTTCGTTTCGAAAGTTTTCCGTAGGGAGCGAAACGGGCGACTTCAAAGTAGACATCCCCCGCCACGACGTAGGCCACCCCCTTGTCAATCAGCGTCTCGATCAATCGAATCATCTCCGGAATGTGCGCCGTCGCCCTCGGCGCCACGGTCGGCGGGCGGACGGAAAGGCTTTCCATATCCGCCTCGTAGGCCGCGATATATCGCGCGGCGATCTCATGCCATGCCACCCTCTCCTGCTGGGCACGCCGGATAATCTTATCGTCAACGTCGGTAAAGTTTTTCACGTAGCGAACGGACAACCCCCGGTATTCGAGATAATTGCGGATGACGTCAAAGACAACGGCCGAGCGGGCGTGGCCCAGGTGGCAATCGTCGTAAACGGTCACGCCGCAGACGTAGAGCGACGCCTCTCCCGCAACGCGCGGGGCCCACGTTTCCTTCTTCCCGGTCAAGGTGTTCGTAATCTGCATCGCGTTCAGACAACATCCCCCAGCAGCGGAACGAAGAGACAGGGGGTCAGCGGCGTCTGCGTGATTCCTCGATCGGTCTTCACGATCTTTTGCAGACGCTGCGCGTCAACCGGACCGACGGGCATGACGAGACGCCCCCCGACCTTAAGCTGCTCGATCAACGGCGTTGGAATGGCGGGGGCCGCCGCGGCCACCAGAATGGCATCGTAAGGGGCATCTTCCGGCCACCCGCGGGTGCCGTCCGACAAATGCAGAACGACATTATGATAGTGGAACGTGCCCAAAATGGCCCAGGCCCGATTGTAGAGGGTATGAATTCGTTCGATGGCGTAGACGCGCCCCGCCATTTCTGCCAGGACCGCCGTCTGGTATCCGGAACCTGCGCCAATTTCCAACACCTTTTCATGTCCCGTTAGACCCAGGGCCTCGGTCATCAGCGCAACCATGTAGGGCTGGGAGATGGTCTGCTTCTCGCCGATGGGGAGGGCATGATCTCCGTAGGCGCGCTCCCGTAATGCCTCTTCCACAAAGAGATGCCGGGGGACTTTCCGCATGGCCGTAAGGAGACGCGGGTCTCCGATCCCGCGTCGGACAAGCTGCTCCTCCACCATCCGGAGGCGCAGGGTCTCATAACGCGTTCGCGGTCCCGGCATCGAAGGGCCTTAAAGCTGTCGGTAGGTATAAATACCCAGAATCATCCCGATGAGACTGAACAGGGTCACCTGAAGGGTCAGACCGAACGTCAGTGTCACGAGGTGGAGGTCAACGGTGAAGGGCGGGGTAAAGCCGATGGGATAGACTTTCAGAAAAACGTCCCGCAGGATGCCCGGCGGGGAGAGGCGCATCAGGACTTCACCCAGGATGCCACCCACCAGATCCCCCACCAAGACAAAAACGATGAACATCCCGGGGCCACGCTTCAATAAGGCCATTTTCAGCTTCCTGAAAAATCCTTGCCTGACGGCCTCATCGATACTGCAGGAAGCCGTCGTGGCTTACGAGGGCCGGAAGGTAGGCGCGGGGAATATTCTCCACCTTGGGGTCGCGCAGGAATTATACACGGCGTCACGGAACCCCGATGAGCGACTCACACGCTGCAGATGAGTCGGTACCGCTTGCGCCGGAGCAGATGTCCGTACCGGTGCCGCCATCCAAGACATCGTCTCCCGCTCCACCGTATAACCCGTCCCTCCCGTCTCCGCCAACCAGGCAATCATTTCCGCCGAGGCCCGTCATCGTATCGTTTCCGGCAAGACCTCGGATCAGGTCGTTCGCAACCGTACCGGTCAAGTTATCGTTCCCTGCAGTCCCCGTAATTGTGTTCGTTGTTGGCAGCAAGGGGCATTCGTCCTCTATGTCGGGAATCCCATCGCCATCGTCATCCGAATCGCAGTCATCGCCCACACCGTCGCCGTCCGAGTCGAGCTGCGTAGGATTGGCCACAAGCGGGCAGTTGTCGGTGGCATCCGGAACTCCGTCTCCATCCTGATCCTCGGTAATCTTCGCCACAAAGGCATCGAGCATCCCCACCCTCGCGCCCTGGATGGGCGAGATCGTCGGAAAGTCGGTGGACTCGGTATACCCCGACACGTAAGCCGCGCCGCTCGCGTCCACCGCAATGCCGCCAAAGCCATAATCCTTACCCCCTCCGCCCAGATAGGTGGAGTAGACGAGGGCCGAACCGCCAGGATCGATCTTCGTCACAAAGACATCGCCCAACCCCGCGTTCGCGCCCTGGATGGGCAAGATCGTCGGAAAGTCGGTGGAGTCGGTATACCCCGACACGTAGGCCGCGCCGCTCGCGTCCACCGCAATGCCGGCGCCGGAATCACCGGCCCCTCCGCCCAGATAGGTGGAGTAGACGAGGGCCGAACCGGCCGGATCGATCTTCGTCACAAAGAC
>CAZOFZ010000073.1:0-9106 GCA_964579175.1 uncultured Nitrospirota bacterium
CCCTCCGCCAGGGAGAGCAGGCCATCCATCTCTTTGCGGTCGAATGGGGCGCGTTCCGCCGTCCCTTGCACTTCGATGTAGGTCCCGCTGCCGGTCATCACCACATTCATGTCCACCTCGGCGCAGGAATCTTCGTGGTAATTCAAATCCAGCAGCAGGTTCCCATCCACCTTGCCGACGCTGACGGCGGCCAACGCGTCGCGCACCGGCCAGGCGTCCAACTTTTTCTCCTGCTTCAGACGATCGAGCGCGTCCACCATCGCCACGTAGGCCCCCGTGATGGCCGCTGTCCGCGTGCCGCCGTCGGCCTGGATCACGTCGCAGTCAATCCAGACCGTCCGCTCTCCCAGGGCCGCAAGGTCTACCACGCAGCGCAGCGCCCGTCCGATGAGACGCTGGATTTCGTGCGTCCTCCCCCCCACCTTTCCGCGCGTGGACTCGCGGGCGATCCGCTCCGCCGAGGAGGCCGGCAACATCGCATATTCGGCGGTGATCCATCCCTGTTTTTTGTCCCGGAGAAAGGGGGGGACGCGCGCCTCGACCGTGGCCGCGCAGATCACCCGTGTGTCCCCCATCTCCATCAGGACGGAGCCTGCCGCATGTTTGATGAAATCCCGCGTGATGTTAACGGGCCGAAGATCGGACGCCGTGCGACCGTCAATGCGCATCGGTCTCCCCCTTGCCTGCCGGATGGAAACGGATTTCGTCTCCCGCCATCTCGGCTATCAGCTTGTCCCCCTCCTTGACCTCTCCCGAAAGGAGCAGGATGGAGAGGGGATTTAGAATGTCGCGTTGAATGACCCGTTTGAGCGGCCGCGCACCAAAGACCGGATCGTAGCCCGTGCGCGCAAGATAGGTGCGTACGGAGGGGCCCAGCGTCAGCGCGATCCGCTTCTGGTCGAGGCGGGCCGCAAGACGCTGCATCTGGATTTCGACGATCTGCTCCAGTTGTCCTTTTTGCAGCGGGTGGAAGATCACGATGTCATCCACACGGTTTAAAAACTCCGGGCGGAAGTGGGCCCGCAGCGCCTGGAAGACCTGACTGCGCATCTCGGCCTCGCCGAGGCCCGCCTCCTGAATTTGCGGACTGCCGATATTGGAGGTCAGAATCAGGGCCACGTTCTTGAAATCCACGACCCGTCCCTTGCCGTCGGTCAGACGACCGTCATCCAGCACCTGTAACAGGACGCCGAACAGATCGGGGTGCGCCTTGTCGATTTCGTCCAGCAGCACGACGGCGTAGGGCCGCCGTCGCACCGCCTCCGTCAATTGTCCCCCCTCTTCGTAGCCAACGTAGCCGGGCGGCGCGCCGATCAGCCGCGCCACGGCATGCTTTTCCATATATTCCGACAGGTCAATGCGGATCAGCGCCTGTTCGCTGTCGAAGAGGAACTCGGCCAGCGCCCGCGCCATCTCGGTCTTGCCGACGCCGGTCGGCCCCAAAAAGATAAACGAGCCCAGCGGCCGATTCGGATCGGCAATGCCGGCGCGCCCCCTCCGAATCGCGTTGGAGACGGCCACGATCGCCTCCTCCTGGCCGACCACCCGCTTTCGCAGACGCCCCTCCATCTGAATCAGTTTCTGCACCTCCCCTTCCATCATTCGACTGACGGGGATGCCCGTCCATTTGGCCACAATGACGGCGATGTCCTCTTCGTCCACCTCCTCCTTGAGCATCTTCTGGGTCGCCTGGAGGGTCTGGAGTTTGCCGTTTTCCTCGGCCAACTGTTTGTCGAGTTGAATCTGTCTGCCATAGCGCAGTTCCGCCGCCCGACCCAGATCGCCCGCCCGCTCCGCCTGCTCCGCCTCCTGCCGCGTCGCCTCGATCTCCCCCTTGAGCGACCGGATTTTCTGGATCGCCTCCCGTTCCGCCTTCCACTGGACGGAGAGTCGTCCCGACGTTTCCTGCAAGTTGGCCAACTCCTGCTCGATCTTCCCGAGACGCTCGCGGGAGACCTCGTCCTCCTCCTTTTTCATCGCCTCCCGTTCGATCTCCAACTGACGGATCTTCCGCTGCATCTGATCCAGTTCCGCCGGCATGGAGTCTATTTCCATCCGGAGGCGCGAGGCCGCTTCGTCAATCAGATCAATCGCCTTGTCGGGCAGGAAGCGGTCGCTGATGTAACGGTGGGACAGGACGGCGGCGGAGACCAGCGCCGTATCCTGGATGCGCACCCCGTGATGCACCTCGTATTTTTCCTTGAGGCCGCGCAGGATCGAGATGCTTTGATCCACGGTCGGTTCGGAGATCGTCACGGGCTGAAACCGCCGTTCCAACGCTGCGTCTTTCTCGATATGTTTGCGATATTCCTGGATCGTGGTGGCGCCGACGGTACGCAATTCGCCCCGCGCCAGCGGCGGCTTGAGCATGTTGGAGGCATCCATCCCCCCCTCCGCGCTCCCCGCGCCAACCAGCGTGTGCAGCTCGTCAATGAAGAGGATCACCTGACCCGCGGCATCCACGACCTCCTTGATGACCGCCTTCAAGCGCTCTTCGAACTCCCCCCGAAATTTGGCGCCGGCAATCAGCGCCCCCATATCCAGCGCATGGACTTTTTTGCTCTTTAAACCCTCCGGCACGTCGCCGGAAACGATCCGCTGCGCCAGCCCTTCCGCGACGGCGGTCTTCCCGACCCCCGGCTCGCCGATCAGCACCGGATTGTTTTTGGTCCGCCGGGAGAGGACCTGAATCACGCGGCGGATCTCCTCGTCCCGTCCGATGACCGGATCGAGCTTGCCGCGCGCGGCCAGATCGGTCAGGTCGCGCGCATAGCGGGCCAGGGCCTGATATTTGGCCTCCGGATCGGGGTCGGTCACCCGATGGGAGCCACGTACCTCCATCATGGCTTCGAGCGCCGCCTCCCGCTGAAGGCCCACCTGCCTGAAGAGGGGGGCCAGCGACCCCTCCAAAAGCCCCAGGAAGAGATGTTCCGTGCTGATATATTCATCCTGGAGCTGCCTGGCCTCCTGCTCCGCGCGCGCGAGGAGCGCGGCCAGGTCGGGTGCGACCTGAAACGCACCGGAGGCCCCCGGCCCCGACACCTGCGGAATTTTCTGAAGCGCGCTTGAAAGCCGTTGCCGTATCCGTTCGATCGGCGCCTCCATCGCCTTCAAAAGCGGCGGCACCACCCCCTCCGCCTGGTCCAGCAGGGCGAGGGCCAGATGGACTTCGTCCACCTGCTGGTGATGCGCATTGGAGGCCCGTTCCTGCGCCGCTTGCAGGGCCTCCTGGGCCTTTGTCGTAAACCGATCGAAACGCATGGCCATTCCTCCTTGACGTGGCAGTGGAGTATACGTTCCGCCCCCGCGACAATTCAATACGCCGGTGTCAACCCAAAATAGAAATGTCCGGGCAGACAGCCTGTTAGAAACGCGGACATTGCTACTTTGGCAGAATAGGACATTATCGCTTTGGGATTATATCCGCAGGGTGTAGGGTGCAGGTGCCGAACAAAAAGGGCCCCTTGCCGAAGCTTCGGCAAGGGGCCCTTTGTCTATAGTCCCAGAGAGAGACAGATTTAGTTAACTGTAACCGTCCAAAGAAAGTTTGTCGGTACGCTTGCAGTGCCGTCTGAAACGGTTACCGTAACCGTGAAAGTCCCCCCGCCATCGAGGCCGGCGACAATGGTTCCCGATATCAGGCCGGTGGTGGCATTAATCGTCAGGGCATCTGGCAGACCTTCAGCGCCGTAGGTCAGCGGGTCGAGGTCCGGGTCGGATGCCATAATTTGAAGCGATACGGTGGCGCCGACGGCGCTGGTCTGGTTGCCGGGGTTTGTTACCTCCGGCGGGCGGTTCGTGTTTGTAACCGTCCAGGAGAAGACCGTATCTACACTGCTACCGGTACTGTCTGTCACGGTTACGGTGGTCGGGTAATCGCCTGCTGAGTCAAACGTAGGGCTTCCGGATATTGCACCGGTGAGGGCACTGATCGTCAGCCCCGGTGGCAGACCTTCGGCATTGTACACCACATCGTTATTATCCGGGTCAGACGCTACAATTTGGAGCGATACGATGGCGCCTTCGGCGTTGGTCTGGGGGCCGGGGTTTTCTACCAGTGGCGGGCCAATCGGAAGAGGTGGATCGCAGGCCTCCGTGACCGTCCAAACGAAGGTCTCCGACACAACGTCAATACCATCCGTTGCGGTTACGGTAACGGATGGCGTCCCCGCCGACTCGCATGAAAGGGTTCCCGATATCAGGCCAGTGGCCGGGTCAATCGTCAGGTCTGCTGGCAGACCTTCGGCGCTGTACGTCAGCACGCCACCTGTCGGATGGGTCGCCACAATCGGAAGCGACACCGCGTCCCCCTCGGCGGAGGTCTGATCTCCGGGATTGGTGATGACCGGTGGATCGCAGGCCTCCGCGACGATGCCGAGGAAGGCGTCGGTCGCACTGGCGGTGCCGTCGCTCACGGTGACGATGATCATGTGATTGCCCGCAGACTCGCACGAGAACGTACCCGATATCAGGCCCGTGGCAGGGTCAATCGTCAGGTCCGGCGGGAGCCCTTCCGCGCTGTAGATCAGGGTGTCGCCATCCGAGTCGGACGCGATAACCTGGAGCGATCCGGCCTCACCCTCGGTCCCCTCCTGCGTGGGGAGCGGCTCGATCGTGGGGGGATGGTTCTCCGGGGTGTCGTTGTCGTCATCGTCCCCGTCGTCTTCGTCGTTGTCGTCGTCATCGTCTTCAACGACGTGCGGTTCGCACTTTGCCTTATACTTTATTTTGACGATGACATTTCCGTTGCGCTTGATGTGCACGATACCGTGGAGCTTGAACTTGCAAACCAGCTCGATCACGACCGGTTCCGTGATCTCGCTTCCGAAGGTTTCCCCCGGAAAGTTGGAGTTGGTCCAGTGCGCGACCCCGTTCAGGATGGTGTAGACATCGTCATCGCGATCAGGCGTCTCCTCCCCCTCCGTCCATTCCCGCTCCAGTGTGGAGAGCCACTCGATGATGGCACCGTTGGCCGTGGTGATCGTGGCGTCGGTAATCACTTGATAGACTAAATTCCCTGCGTCATTGCGCCCCAGATTGGTGATTGTTTTGCTCCCCTCGACCTGGTGGCCATCCGACCGGTAGTTCGAGAAATTGACGGTCGCCGTGCTTCCCTCCTCTTTATAGCGGCCGCTGAAGGTGACCTGAATCTTACCCTGACGGTTCCGATCATGCCGTCCCTTACAACCCGCGCCAAAGTCGAGCGTCATGGAACGGGTGGTGGAGGCGTCAAACTCGACGGTACCGCATCCGACGTGTGCCGCTTTGGAGGAGGCCGCTCCCTTTTGAAGACCTGTCTCGTCGGAGGCCTCTTCATCCACCATATCGGCCACATCGGACAGGAGGGTTTCGGCCAAGTCATAATCGGCCGCAGAACCAGACTCGGTGTTGCTGAACGAACCACCGCCCGATCCGCCGTCTGAACCACCCCCCGATCCGCCGCATCCCGCCAGCAAGAACATGCCGAACAGCACCGGCAGGAAAAAGCCTGTTGTTTTTTGACTCATTTTGACCTCCTGTTGTGGTGTTATCGCTCATTAGGGTACGTGGGGGTATCTGTCCCGTCCCCCCCGTCCCGATGGACGCTCTTATCGGAAAAGCGAGATGGAACTTGAACCACGCGCTTCCTCAGTCGGCCCGCTGTCGCGCGGGGTGGTCATGGGCCAGGTCATCGAATCGGGTATGGCTGTGGGAGAAGGCCAGTTTCGCCGATCCGATCGGGCCGTTGCGCTGTTTTCCGATGATGATCTCGGCGACACCCCGTCGCCCGCAAAGGCAGTCGCCGGGGCATTTGCAGGGATCGTAGACCTCCTGGCGATAGATGAAAAAGACCACATCGGCATCCTGCTCGATGGCGCCGGATTCCCGGAGGTCGGCCAGAACCGGGCGCTTTTTCTCCCGCCCCTCGACGGCGCGAGAGAGCTGCGAGAGGGCAATCACCGGCACCTGCAGCTCCTTGGCGAGTCCTTTCAGGGAACGCGAAATATCGGCAATCTCCCGCTCCCGATTGGCCGCCCCGCCATGCCCCTGCATCAGTTGCAGATAGTCCACGACAATCAGCCCCAGCGTATGCTCGGCCTTGAGCCTGCGCGCCTTGGCCCGCATCTCGAAGATGGAGATCGAGGCCGAATCGTCGATGAAGATCGGTGCGTCGTTCAACCGCCCGGCTGCATGAATCAGCGCCTTCCAGTTGTCGTTGCCGGGCTTTCCGATGTGGCCGGTGCGGATCTTGTGGGCATCCACGCGCGCCTCCGAGCAGAGCATCCGGAAGACCAGTTGTTCTTTCGACATCTCCAGGCTGAAGACGCCGACTGTTTTCTTCTGATGGATCGCCACATTTTGCGCAAGCCCCAGGGCAAAAGCGGTCTTTCCCATCGAAGGGCGGCCCGCCACGATGATGAGATCGGAGTCTTGCAGTCCGGAGGTCAGCGCATCCAGATCGGCAAAGTGGGTCGGAAGGCCGGTCATCTTTTTTTCGGCCAGCCGCTCGATCATCTCGAAACCCGATCGCACCAACATCTTCATCGGGACGAATCCCGATTTGGTGCGCGCGTCCGAGATCGCAAAAATCTTCTGCTCCGCCGCATCCAGAAGGGCTTCGGCCTTCTCCTCTTCCGAGTAACACTCCGTCGCAATCTCGGTGGTAACGTTAATCAGGCTCCGCAGGAGCGACTTTTCATGAACGATGCCGGCATGAAACTGGACATTGGCCGACGTGGGGACACTGTTGAGCAGCTCCGCCAGATAGGAGGCCCCACCCACCGCTTCCAGTTGACCCCGCGTGCGGAGGGCATCCGTGAGGGTCAAAAGGTCAATCGCCTCGTTGCGCGAGTTCAGATCGAGCATGACGGCGAAGATTTTCCGATGACTCTCTTTGTAAAAGTCGTCGCTTTTCAGGCGCTCCATGACCCGGTAAATGGCCGGATTCGAAAGCAGCACCGCAGCCAGCACGGCCTGTTCCACCTGGGGCGCCTGGGGGGGAAGTTTTTTGAGTACGAGCTCGTCCGGGGTGATTGGCATTTCGCGAATCGTGGACACATTTCTTGCCCCCCTCTTCAGTCGAGGAGGGGCTGGAGGTGGTTTGAAACTTAAGGGGAATCAGCCGCCGATGTTGACCATGCTGGCCAATTTTTTCTCATGCGGAATCATATCCAGTTCGTGATATTCGGGCTTGATGCGCAGGGCCAGGTCGAAAAGACGATCAATCTCCCGATCGTCGCATCCGCTGCGCAGGGCCGTCTTGAAATCCACGGCAATGGGGGAGAATAGGCAGGGTCGGATTGCGCCCTCCGCCGTGAGCCGGAGGCGATTGCAGGTGTCGCAAAAATCGTGGCTGACCGCGTGAATGAAGCCGATGACGCCGGGGGCACCCGCAATGCGCATGTTTTCCGCAGGCCCGGCGTCCGGCCCGCTTTGCACCGGGATCAACGGACCGAATCGGGCCTCGATCTCGTCTCGCGTCGGGGTGAAGGGTTTATAGGTCTGCACCCAGGTCTCCCATTGGGCGCACGGCATAAATTCGATAAAACGGACATGGTAGGGCTTTCGCAGCGTCAAGCGGGCAAAATCAATAACCTCGTGGTGATTCACCCCCTGCTGAAGCACCACGTTGATCTTGATGGGCGAAAAGCCGGCCCGCTCGGCCGCCTCGATTCCGTCCCAAACCTGGTGGAAGAGGTCCCGCCGCACGATCCGCGAAAACGTGGCAGGATCGAGCGAGTCCAGACTGACGTTGATCTGCCGCAGACCCGCCTGGTATAAGTCGGCCGCGCAACTGGAAAGGAAGACGCCGTTGGTCGTCATGGCGATCTGCGAAAGCCCCGGCACGCGGCTTAACATCTCCACGAAGCCGACGATGCCACGCCGTACCAACGGCTCGCCTCCCGTAATCCGTACCTTGCGCAGGCCCCGTCTGGCCGCCACCGTCACAATCCGCAGCAGTTCTTCGTAGCTCAGAAGATCTTCTCGTGGGGCCCAGTCTATTCCCTCTTCCGGCATGCAGTAGACGCAGCGCAAATTGCACCGGTCGGTCACGGAGACCCGCAAATAGGTAATTTCTCTTTGATAGGCGTCTGTCATTTTAGAGGGGCTCACGTCGCCCCCTCCACCGGCAAAGCCGGTGGAGCCTCCCCCTCAGACTGCAAAGACAACCCACGATGTCGGCCCGCAACGCCATGGGTCCGATGGGCCTCCCCATCAGACTGCGGAAAAGACGGTCGGTGGCCTAAACGAGGCGCACCGCCGTCCGCAGGACCGGGGGGGCGGAGATAGTGGCCTGATTTACCACCCCACTTTTCGACCAGGCCGATCTGTCCAAGGTGAATGGAAGGGTCAATCCCCTTACACATATCGTAGACGGTCAGGGCCGCCACACAAACGGCCGTCATCGCCTCCATCTCGACGCCGGTCTGTCCCAGGCTTTTGACCGTCGCCGTGATTTGGATTTCGGCGGATGAACCCTCCCGTGACGCCTCCGTCGCAAACTGCACGGACACCGCAGCCAGCAGGAGGGGATGGCACAGGGGAATGACGTCCGGCGTCTTTTTGGCGCCCATGATTCCGGCCGTCCGGGCCACGGCCAAGACATCCCCCTTTTCGATTTCGCCGGCCCGAATCCGATCCAGCGTGGCCTGCCGCATGAAGACCGTCCCACAGGCCACCGCCACCCGTTCCGTTTCGGGTTTTCCGGAAATATCCACCATCCGGATGCGATCCGGGGCATCGGGTACATCTTTTTTGATCGGTTTCACGCCACTCCATTTTAGAGGGGTTTGCGTCGCCCCCTCATCGGGCATAGCCCGATGAGCCTCCCCCTCAGACTGCAAAAAAACCACGACGACGCCGGCCCGCAACTCCATGGCCGGGGTGGCGCCGACAATGGACGGAGAAAAGGGGGCTGTCGCTGGGGGAACCGCGTCGGCGGGTGTGCGAGGCACATTGCCATGCGCAGGAGGGTGGGCCGTGTAGGGATCGAACCTACGACCCGCTGATTAAGAGTCAGCTGCTCTACCAACTGAGCTAACGGCCCTCATTTGGAGGGGCTTGCGTCGCCCCCTCCACCGGCAGAGCCGGATGGAGCCCCCCCCTCAAACTGCAGAAAAGACGG